>CAXUDN010000046.1:12273-25989 GCA_964249715.1 uncultured Acidobacteriaceae bacterium | reverse complement strand
GGCTGGATCAGGATGAGCGAGCATGATGGGAAGCAGACCCGGGTAAGACGGTCACAAGACGAACGCCATGTATCGTGCTGAGCGCCCCGGAGCTCACCCAAGAGCTCCAGGGATGGCTCTTCGCTCGCGATCAGGCGTTGGTGCCGCCGTCGACTGTTAAGTTCGCTCCCGTGATGTAGGCCGCTTCCGAACTGGCCACGAAGGCCACCATTGAGGCGACTTCCTCCACGCGGCCGTACCGGTTCAGCGCGGTGATGGCGAGTTGTGGCGCGGCCCAGTCTCCTGCCGCGGGGTTCAGGTCCGTGTCGATCGGCCCCGGTTGCACATTATTCACGGTGATGCCGCGACGCCCGACCTCGCGCGCGAGGCCCTGGGTAAACATCTTGACCGCCCCCTTGGTTGCGGCGTAGGCCGTGAGTCCCGGCGTCAGATTGCGCTCCCCTAGGCATGACCCGATCGAGATGATCCGGCCATTATCGGGCATGTGCTTCAGGGCCGCCTGCGTGGCGACCAGCACACCCCGGAAATTGATATCGATGACACGGTCCATCTCATCGAGGGTCGCCTCCTCGAACGGCTTTGGAATGGCCGTACCCGCGTTGTTGACAAGCACATCGATGCGACCGAACATCTTGGCCGTCTGTTCTACTGCGGACGTCACAGCGCTTGGGTCAGCAGCGTCCGCCTGGATGGCAAATGCCTGCCTACCCTTGGCTTCGATCTCTTTCACGACCGCTGCGGCTGCCTGAGCATCCTTCGCATAAGTGATTGCAACATTTGCGCCGTTCTCGGCAAGTCGCTTGGCAATGGCTGCACCGATGCCACGGGAACCACCGGTTACGAGGGCCACTTTGTTAATCAACGTTGACATAACATCTCCTTCAAACCTCGCTGAGGGACCACGGGGTTCTTTCTGTCGGTATGGGGTTGACGGACAGGGCGGATCTCCTGGCCGGATTCGCTCAAAGTTTTGAGCTGCAAGCAATATCCAATGAAACGATGTCTTATCCGATCTAGCCACACTGGAAAGAGGTGCGTTGCCCTCATCAATGAAAGGGATTCCCTTCTCCCTTGAAAGAGGGATGGAACACGCGTGCTTTCTACTTATCCTTCAGGGTGGAGGTGAGCCGTCCTTCTCGTTCGTGAACCGGACCTCGACCACACGATCGCGTTTCTGCCTGGAGTAGACTGGGGGCGACCGCCGGCGCAAACAGACTGAGGTGCTCTTCACAACGAGCGCGCAGTTCAGCTTTCTGGGTTAGGTGCCTGCAAATTTCGGGCAACCTTTGGGGTCGTTCGCAACGCGGTTCTTTCAGATTCTGAGGGCTAGCACGATGGCCGGTCTCTTCAAGAACATGTCTGTCACCTGCACGATCGCTTGCTGCTGTGCTTTCTTATGGGGTTGCCGCACGCGGCAACCTATTGCTCACGCACAGATCATCTTTGATCAGGTTCCGCCGGTTGGGCCGGGGGGTGCAGACGCCACAGGTGTTTTGCGGGGTCATGTCATCGGGCCGCATCCAGGTCAGCGGATCGTGCTCTACGCACTTGGAGCAGGCACATGGTGGATACAGCCAGTCACCCTTCACCCCTATACAGAGATTGCCCCCGATGGAAGCTGGAGAAGTTCAACACACCTGGGAACCCGATATGCGGCTCTTCTGGTCAACCCGGGCTTTGTGCCCTCCAACCAGTTAGAAGGATTGCCTTCGGAGAGTCCGCAAATCTCAGCGCTGGCGGCAGTAGCTCCGGGCAAACTGGTGGCCCGAGTAAAGCGCCTTCGTTTCAGCAACTACGATTGGGATGTCAGACAAATCGGGAGCGACCGCAACGGCTCTCCTCACAGCTATTCCCCTGACAATGCGAGCGTGGATGCTCAGGGATCTCTTCACCTGCTCATCTCACGCGGCCCAGATGGATGGAACTGTTCTGAAATCGCCCTTTCCCGCAGCTTAGGCTATGGGACCTATGCGTTCTCGGTCGCGGACGTCTCCCGATTGGATCCCGCAGCGGTATTGAGGATATTCACCTGGGATGCGGGGAGTTCTGATCAGGATCGCCGCGAGGTCGACTTCGTCATCAGCCAGTGGGGAAACCCCAGAGTAAGCAACGCGCAATACATTGTTCAGCCATTCTTCCGGCCGGCCAACACGTTTCGATACGTTGCGCCGGCTGGCCTCTTGACGTATTCCTTCCGTTGGGACCCTGCCAGGATTACATTCACGACTGTTCAAGGTGCAGGCAGCGCTTCAAGAACAGCTCCGATCGCCGAGCACACCTTCACCGCCGACGTGCCCGCGCCAAAATCCGAATCGGTTCACATCAATCTTTGCACCTTTGACTACACACCGGTTCCGCAGCAACAACCTGCCGAGCTTGTCATTCAGAGATTCCAGTTCCTGCCATGATCCCAGTGACCCAGTGACCCAGTGACCCCAGTAACCCAATGATCCCAGTGATCCCATGACCCGCTACTCGCTCTCGGTGCTCGGCGCACTCTTCCTTTCCCTGCTGTGCTGCAGAGCTTCTGCGCTCCATGCGCACCGGTCCATGTCGCAGTACCTTCGCGACACCTGGCCGTCGAGTGACAGCTTTCCAGGCGGACAGGTGAGTGCGATCGCGCAAACGAGGGATGGCTGTCTATGGATCGGGGGTGACAAGGGACTCGTGAGCTTTGATGGCCTGAGCTTTCGACTACTGCAGGAGTCCAGCAAGGGTGTCCCGATCACACATGTCCTGGGGCTGGCCACCGATGCGCAAGGAGGGCTTTGGGTATGGATGCAAGGCGCCAACGTACTTCGCTATGACGAAGGCCGCTTTGAGAATGTGACCTCACAACTCGGGTTGCCGGACGGCTTTGTGACTGCCATGTCACAGACCCGGGACGGGAACGTGCTCCTGTCCACGGTCGGACAGGAAACCTTTGAATACAGGGGCGGACAGCTTCGCAGAGTGGGAACCATTCAGGTTCCTGGAACACTCATACTCTCAAGCGCCAAGACCGACGATGGAACGATCTGGATAGGCACAAGCGACAACGGATTGTTTCGCATTCAGTCGGGCCAAATTGTGCGAATGAACGCTGCGTTCGCACCGAAGAAGATCAATGTTCTGCTGTCCGGTCCTCGCAACACGCTCTGGGTCGGAACCGATCAGGGACTATTCCTGTGGGACGGTCAACATCTGTCAAACGCCCGCGTGCCATCCTCCTTGCGCAACAGTCCAGTCTTTACGATTACCTCGGCCCGCGACGGCACTCTATGGGCGGGAGTGCCGCACGGACTCTTTCGCTTCGACATGGAAAGCAGCAACGCTTTGAGACCCTTTACCGACCAATCCGATCTGGTGCCTACAGCGCTGTTTCAGGACCGCGAAGGTGATCTCTGGATTGGGAGTTCAGAAGGGCTTCAACGCTGGCGGGAGGGTGCCTTCATAACGTACGCGTCCGCACCAGACTTCCCTCGCGGCAGCAGCGGACCCATCTTTGCGGACACGAACGACCGGCTTTGGTTCGGCCCCGAGAGTGGCGGACTCGCCTCGCTTTCTAATGGCCAGGTCGACCGCCGTGATGTTGCTCACCTTTCAGGAGACATCGTGTACTCCATAGCAGGTGTTGGCTCAGACCTTTGGATTGCGCGACAGCGAGGCGGTTTGACGCACCTCTCCCGCAGCGGCTCTTCGTTGAGCAGCAAGACCTACACCGAAGCGGACGGATTAGCACAGAACAGCGTGTATGTAGTGAAAGAAACCCATGACGGCACGGTCTGGGCAGGAACCCTCAGTGCAGGCCTGAGCCGGCTGAGGGATGGGCGTTTCAGCAGCTTCACAACGGCGGATGGACTCGCCTCCAACACGATTACCACAATGGAAGAAGATGGACGGGGTCAACTGTGGGTCGGCACACCTAGTGGAGTCAGCGTGCTGAGCGGCAATGCATGGCGAACGTACGGCTTGGAAAACGGCTTGCCTGCCGACGAAGTCACCGCTCTTCTACCGGACACCTCCGAGGCGGGGAGAGACATGTGGATCGGAACCGCAAGAGGTCTCGCCATCTTCTCCTCGAATCACATTCAATCCTTTCAACGAGTCCCCGAGGTCCTGCATGAGTCGGTGCTGGGTCTTGCCAAAGACCCCGCAGGCTTTCTCTGGATCGCAACGCAGGAACACATTCTTCGCTTAAATCCTGCGAAACTGCTGGATGGCACACTCACCACGAACGATATCCGTGAGTACGACCGCGCCGATGGCCTGCTCTCGTCGCAGAGCACCCGACGTAGCCAGTCCATGCTGGAGGATCGGAACGGGCAAATCTGGATTTCAACGCGACGAGGCCTCGCGGTCACAACTCCATCGGACTTGGCCCGTCCTCCGGTTCCCGCCCTGGTTCGAATAGAGTCACTGCTCGCCGACGGTCACACCATCTCCTTGCACCAGCCAGGCATCCCTGCATCGCAGCGCAGAGTCACGCTTCAGTTTTCCGGGATTAGTTTGCCCGTCCCGGAGCGCGTCCGGTATCGCTATCGCTTGGATGGCTTCGATAAGAATTGGAGCCAGGAGAGCGCCTCGCGTGAGGCTGTCTACACGAATCTCGAGCCCGGGAGCTACAGCTTTCACGTGGTTGCCTCGAACAGTGATGGCGTCTGGAACACGTCCGATGTTTTTCTGCCATTCTGGATAGAGCCGGCTGTATGGCAGACCTGGTGGTTCCATTTCCTTACAGCGTTGATCGTGGTCCTTGCAGTATGGTCGATCTACCTGTTCCGTACAAGGCAGCTCGCAAGGCAACTTCACTTACGTTTCGAGGAACGGCTGGCCGAGCGCATGCGCATCGCGCAGAACTTGCACGACACACTGTTACAAGGCTTCCTTAGTGCTTCCCTTCAGCTTGATGTCGCCTCCGAGTATGTTCCGCGTGAATCCCCTGCTGCGCCCATGCTGTCCCGTGTTCTCGCCCTGATGCGCCAGGTTTCCGAAGACTGCCGCAATTCTCTGGTGACACTCCGCACTGACAGCAAACCCCAGCGCAATCTTGAGGTGGAGTTCTTCGCCGTGCCTCAGGAGCTGGGCCTGGGGGACAAGGTTTCCTATCGGGTCGTCGTGAACGGCTCACCGCGTGCTATCGATCCACTGTGCAGTGATGAGCTCTTTCTGGTTGGCCGCGAGGCCGTCCTGAACGCCTACCGTCACGCCCATCCGACTCTGGTCGAGGTCGAGTTGGTGTACAAACGGACCGGGTTACATTTGTTCGTGCGAGACGACGGGCACGGCATCGAAGAAGCGGTCCTGCAGTCCGGCAGGGAGAGACACTGGGGTCTGACAGGCATGCGAGAGCGAGCCACGAAAGTAGGCGCACAGTTCAGGATCTGGAGCCGCCCGGCAAAAGGCACTGAAATCGAGGTGATCGTTCCTGGCCACATCGCCTATGTGCAAGACAGGAGAGAGGGCGCCGGCATACGCCGTATCCTATTTGCTTTCAAGCACAGGTTGATTCAAAAGAACGGGAAGGTTGTATGACGGAACCGATCAGGATTCTCATTGTGGACGATCATCCTCTCTTACAGGAAGGCATCGCTCTCGTTGTCGATCACGAGCCTGACATGCAACTTGTCGGTTCTGCGGCAACTGGACGGGAATCGGTCGAGATGTTCGAGAAGCTCAGGCCTGGTCTGGTTCTTATGGACCTGCGCCTGCCCGACATGAGCGGTATCGATGCCATGATCGCGATCCGAGCGAAGTCACCCACGGCAAAGGTCATCATCTTGACGACCTTTGAAGGAGATGCAGAGGTGAATCGAGCTTTAAAGGCCGGTGCCGCCGGCTACCTGCTGAAGACGATGCCCCGCAAGCAGATCGTCGATTCCATGCGACTGATCCACGCGGGACGGCGACGAATCGATCCTGGAGTCGCCGCAAGCCTGGCAGAGCACATGGGGCAGGAAACCCTGAGTCAGCGCGAGATCGAAATTCTCAAGCAGGTGGCGGAGGGAAGTCGGAACAAAGAGATCGCCGCTCACCTCACACTCTCTGAGGAGACCATCAAGAGTCATATGAAGAACATTCTCGAAAAGCTCGGCGCATCGGATCGGACACAAGCGGTTTCCATCGCAGTTCGCCGCGGCATCATGCAGCTTTGAGCTGAGCTTTTGGGTTGACCTGGATGGGTGCCTGGCATTCTAAGATCAGGTCCCGCTCCCTCGATTGAGGGATGCCCTCGTTTGTAGTCATGCATAGGCTGGAGGGGACGCACATCGTTCGCCCTTGGAGGCCTGAAGTGCAGCGACTCTTTTTTGGCTTTCCCGCTGGTCTGCCCGGGGCCGGGCTCTTCCTCCTGCGATTCGCTATAAGCCTCACGGGACTTTATGAGGCCCATCTCCTCCTGGCCACGTTGCCGGTGCCCTTGTATCTTCTCGTTGGTCTCAGAGTTGCGGTGTTCACTGCTCTCTTTTCGGTTTTGATCGGCCTCACAACCCCGATTGCCAGCTTCGGCTTGGGCATCGGAGCTGCCGCTGCCTTGCTTCTGACGTGGTCACCTTGGCCTCGCTTTACCCAGAACGAATTGACCCTGCTGAACTTCACGATGATGGCAGTCGTGAACGCCGCGGTCGGCCCTGGAGCGTTCTCAATTGACGCCCGCGTGTTTGGCCGGCGCGAGGTCATCTTCCCCGATTGATGGAACACGAAGCAGGCGAAACTCACTCCATTTAGGGACGGCGCTCTAGCTTCGAAGAGTCTTAGCAGATCGGCAGAAATCGCCGAAGATCATGAAGTCAGGTGCTTCCATGATCTTCACCTCAAGGCAAATCCGCAGAGCATACCTCAAGCTCCTGGGTTGGCTCCCTGCCCTAAACAGCCGCCTTATGGAAGGCATGCAGCGCGGTGTGCTGATTGCGTCCTCACCACGAGGTCCAGTTGCGGGTTTGTGTGAGGTGCTTTTGGAATCGTTCTCTAGGCGTGCTACAGGAATCGGCCAACGGACGGCAAGGCACGCTTTCGAATCGTCCTCACCATGGACTCAGAAATGCCGGCAACACTGACGCGGGCCGCTCATCCCAGGGCTTCTTACAGCCATCACTCTCCCACGCTCCGTTTCCTCAAGAGGACCCATGACGCCAGACACAACGCAAGCCTCCGTAGTTGCTCCCCTTCCCTCGACGTTTCGACCAGAGATGGCGTTTCCCTTCCTCACGGAAGAGATGCTCGTTCGCATTGCGCGTTACGGGCAAGAAGAGGTCTTCGCGCCGGGAACAGCCTTGTGGACACGCGGCGAGCGCGAGGTCGACCTGTTCGTCGTACTCCAGGGCATCGTCGAGATTTCCGCGCAAGGGGAGAACGGCAATTTTGAGCCGTTGACCACGCTGAACCCCAGGCAGTTCTCCGGCGAGCTCGATTTGCTCAGCTCCCGGACGACCTTGGTAAACGGTTGTACTTTGGTCCGAAGCGTTCTGCTGCGCATCCCCCGTTCCCAACTGCAACGCCTTATGCGCTCGGAAGGGGATATCGCCAATCTCATCATGCAAGCCACCGTGTGGAGGCGCTTGGGAATCATTGAGCGCTCCGCGACGGGCATCATCCTGCTTGGCCGAAGCACGGCGGCAGAGACGATCCAGTTACAGCGCTTCCTTACCCGCAACAGCTATCCTCACCGTCTGCTCGAGTCGACAGCACACCAGTCAGCGAGCGCAGAGATCGGATCGGTGCAGGATGGGTATCTCTTGCCGGCCATCCTTCTCCCCGATGGGCGGGTCTTGCACCAGCCCACGCTGGCAGAGTTGGCAGATGATTTGGGTTTGACAGAGCTGATCGACCCTGAGCAAATCTACGATCTGGCCATCGTTGGCGCGGGGCCTTCGGGTCTTGCGGCTGCAGTGTACGGTGCTTCAGAAGGACTCTCCACTTTGGTCGTCGAGGGCATCGCGCCGGGTGGTCAGGCGGGCACCAGCTCGAAGATCGAGAATTATCTCGGCTTTCCCACTGGGGTCTCTGGACAGGAGCTTGCGAACCGCGCCCAGGTGCAAGCGCAGAAGTTCGGTGCCCGACTCGCGATCGCCAGGGACGTCACGGCAATCGATCAGGTCGACGCTCTGCATGTGCTCACCTTGGCGGGCGGATCGAAGGTTCGGTCCAGAACGGTTGTGGTCGCAACCGGAGCCCAATACCGAAAGCTCTCGTTGGAGAACTACGAACAGTTCGAAGGCCAGGGTATTCAGTACGCCGCCACGGCCATGGAAGCGAATCTCTGCCGCGATCAGGAGGTCGTGGTCGTTGGGGGCGGCAACTCGGCAGGTCAGGCAGCGTTATTTCTTTCAGGGGCGGCGAAGCACGTGCACCTGGTCGTTCGCGGGAGCGCCCTGGCCGATACGATGTCGCGTTATCTGATTACGCGGATAGACAGTTCCGCGCGCATCACCGTGCATGCTCGAACAGAGATCGAACGGCTTGATGGAGACGCCGTTCTTCGCTGTGTAACCTGGGTAAACCGTCGCACTGGGGTACGCGAGACCCGCCAGGTGAGCAGCATGTTCGTCATGATTGGAGCAGAGCCCAATTCCGGCTGGCTCTACGGAACGCTTGCTCTCGATAAGAAGGGGTTCATCCTGACTGGAACCCCAGCGTCTTTTGAGAACACGCGTTATGCCACCAGTGTTCCCGGCATCTACGCCGTTGGCGATGTCCGGTCCGACTCGGTGAAGCGTGTTGCTTCCGCAGTCGGCGAAGGCTCGGTCGTTATCTCGGACATTCATCGATACCTTGCCATGCAAGCTGAGACCTTCGCCGGCCATGCCGCGGACCTCATGGCAACTCCAATGCTATCCACCCTGAGCAACTAACTTTCACCGATCGCCAAAGGTGCGTGAACACGCCCATGAAGCGCTCCACAACCTGAAAGGAACCCCATAATGCTTCGTACAGCATTCTTCGCTACCTTGCGCGCTGGATTGTTCCTCCCCTTCGCGCTCCCTTCCTTCGCCGCGGCGCAAGCTGCTCCCGCAGTCCCAATCAAGAACGTCGTTCTGGTCCACGGAGCGTGGGCGGATGGATCGAGTTGGTCCAGGATCATTCCCCTGCTCGAGGCCAAGGGACTCCACGTCGTCTGTGTACAAAATCCCTTGACATCGCTGGCCGATGATGTTGCCGCCACAAAGCGGATCATCGATGCACAGGACGGCCCCGTTCTTCTGGTCGGCCACTCCTACGGTGGCGCGGTGATCACGGAAGCCGGCAACAATGCGAAGGTGGCAGCTCTGGTTTATGTGGCAGCGTTTGCTCCGGACGCTGGGGAGTCAGCCGGCAGCCTCGGCAAGCCTTATGGACCTACACCTGGCGTCGGTGAACTGCGGCCCATCGAGGACGGATTTCTCGTCCTGACCCCGAAAGGCGTGCTTGAAGACTTCGCCCCGGACCTCCCGCTGTCTGAAAGGAGCACCCTGGTGGCGACCCAGGCCCCGACGCAAGGCGCTGCTCTGGGCGCCACGATCACCACCGCCGCATGGCGCACGAAACCGAGCTGGTTCGTCGTAGCCTCCAACGATCGCATGATTTCGCCAGAGCAAGAGAGGGTCACGGCGAAACGGATGAGCGCCACCGTTCTCACCCTTCCCAGCAGCCATGTGCCGATGCTTTCGAAGCCGAAAGAGGTGGCCGACTTCATTGGGGAGGCAGCTTGGGGTCAAACGACACCGGTTCCGCCAGGGAACTAGAGGGGCCATGCGATCACGCGTGTCTGACTCGGACCTGGCTTCGTGCACCAGGCGAAGCGAACCTCTACTTCATCGGCTGCATCGCAAACCACACCGCAACATATCGTCGCGCTTGGACTTCCATCAAGTCTTAACACCGGTCGCAGATAAAACAGAAGGTCCGTCCTCCAAAGGACGGGCCTTGCACTTGCCGGCGATCCAAAGAACTTCTCTTGCAGAAGCAGAGCTTTGTCTTCACCAGTGACCCCCTCATTCAAGTTTCCCCCAGTCCTGCTTCCCGTATGAGGTTGCATTCTCCCCAGCGCACCACCAAAATGGGAGAAACATCCGCGCCCAACAGGTCCTTCAGCAGTTCGTCCGGAGCTCCGGTAAGGTACTTTGACAGCAGTCCCCATGCAATGTGTCACCCCCCACTGTGCCGGCACGCTACGCACCGGCCAGACCACCGGCTTCTGTACCGTTTGCCGTCTGCCCGTTAGCGCCTGCACCCACTGCGGCGGCTGGAACCGCCCCTTCGCCGTCTTCTGTCGGCAGTGCGGCCGCGCGGAAACCGCGTGGCGGACCATCGACCCGGTCGATCCGGAAGCGCTCCGCTCTGACCCCCGCCGCACCCTCATTCCCGCCCAGATCACCACACGCCCCCAGCCGATCGCTGGCTTTCTTTGGGCTCTCGGCGAGGGAGGCGACCTCTACCGCCTGAATCCATACGCCGCCTCCGGAGATCAGCTCACGGTCCACGACCGCTTCTGGGCCGAACCGCAAACCCACGCCTTCTGCGTCGCTCGCCTGGAGCAGCCCTTCGGCCACGCAGCCCAGCCGGGTGCCGAAGACTGCGCTGTCATCGCCACCACAGACCGCATCGTCGTCAGCGGCCTCTACTCGAGACGGCGCCGCAGCCTCGCAGCCTCCACCGGCGAAACCTTTCTTGTGAACGCGCGCGACGCCTACCAGTTCGTCGCTGCTGCCGGTAGCTCCGTCTACGCCCTCAGCCGCTACGGAGAGCAAACCATGGTCTGCCATCTCTCTCTCAATGGCTCGGAAGACCGCCGCCTCGCTCTCGCCCATAGCACCACTCCCCTCTGCGGTCCCGTACTGCTGCGCCAGGACGAAACCGACCACCTGGCCGTCTGGTCCCGATCGGCCATCTGGCTCTACGCCGGGGTCACCCTCACCCAAATTCCTCTTCCCGAAGGCGTCGCTCTCCCAACCGCCTCCACCGAAAGCACCCTCGGCATCCCGCCCAGCGGCAGCCCTGCCTTTGCCTCCGGGAACCAGCTCTTCCTTGCCTGCACCCAGTTCGGACGGCCCGCGCTTCTACGCCTCACCCCCGGCGTCAACGGCTGGTCCACCACCCTGATCGCCGTCACCGACGCAGGCACCCTCAGCCACTCCACCACCGGACAGCCGCTTCTCGCCACCTCCGGCCGCCTGCTCACCTGCACCGGCCCAGCCTTCCGCACACTCGTCCAAGACAATCAGATCGCCACCCGTTTCCCCGCCTGGCACCACGAAATGCCCCGCGAAGCCCTCACCGTCTTCTTCTGCGAAGCCGACTACCAGGGTCGCAAGCAATGGCTCAAAGCCTACGCCGGCTCTACCGAGCTCCCCATCTCCTGGAACCAGCCCACCAACGCCGAGGTCCACGCCTGCGACGGTTTCTGGACCCAGGGAACCAGCCTGTGTACCGTTTGCGTAGTAGCCGAACGGGCCGTGCGAACGGAGTTCCTTTCCTGGTGCGTCTGAACCTGCCTTCCCTAACCCGATTCCTCCGGAGGACACGGCTCACCCCGCTCCTCCTCCTCCTGTCTATCCCTCCGCACCCCCGCGCCCAAACCCCCGCCCCCCAAACCATCCAGGCCCTCTTCCTCGACGACTCCGGCAGCATGCGCCCCTACTACGCCAGCGGTCTCCTCGAAAACATCGCCACCCCCCTCACCACCTCCATCAACACCGGAAGCTCCCTCCAGCTCTACGCCTTTTCCACCAACGTCTTTCCCGCCCGCAGCCTCGACGCCATCGCCGCCGCCCCCTTCGGCAACTACACCTTTCTCGACAAAGTCATCGACCACTGCCAGTCCCACCGCATCGCCATCGGCTGGATCGTCACCGACAACATCGAAGACACCGGCGAAGCCGGCAACACCGACCGCTTCTACGCCAAACTCCGCAGCGACCAGGTCCACCGCGTTACCGTCTTTCCCGTCCACGCCGCCCCCGGCCACCCTGGCCTCGTCGTCTACGCCCTCCTCTTCGATCCCTCCGCCACCGCCCTCTACAACGCCACCCTCGCCAGCTTTCTCACCAACGGCTCAAACGTCCTCCGCACCGAGCCCCTCCTCATGAAGCCCGTGGACCAGGACACCGTCGAAGTCACCTCCCGCGACCTCGCCCCCCTCACCCGCCGCGGCGGCCCCAAAATCTACGACACGGGCACGCCCATCCACGCCCGCGCCGAAGTCCGCTTCCGCTCCCGCCTCGACCATATCGAGATCGTCGACTCCTCCCTCCGCATCCTCGACGCCAAACCATCCTTCGGCCCCGGTAGCCTCCTCGACCCCACCCAACGCCAGCTCAGCATCACCCCCGATCGCATCCACGACCTCGGTCCCGGCCGCGAAACCGCCCAGATCTACCAACTCGACGCGGACCTCGGCGAAATCAAGCTCAAATCCAACCCCGTTGCCTGGTGGCGCGCCGCCTGGTCCCATCCGGAAGAGGAAGCCGAACTCCCCCTCACCTTCGCCATCGACGTCCCCCAGCAAAACTTCCGCCTCCGCCCCCAATTCCTCACCCAATGGAGCGCCCCCACCGTCGCCGACGCCCGCGCCACCGGCAAGGTCTACGCGCTCGACCGCCTCCTCGCCGCCATCAACGCCGGCGACACCCACATCCAGGTCACCTCCCCCCTCTTCTTCCGAGTCCGCTACCCCGACTGGCCCGCCATCCTCTGGATCTCCCTCTTCGGTCTCATCGCCGCCACTCTCCTTGCCGCCGCACTCCTCGCCCGCAGGCTCTTCCTCAAGAAGACCCGCAACTGGACCGTCATCGCCACCACCCCCGAAGGCCACCCCCTCAACGCAAGACTCCAAAACGCCCAGGTCCTCTTAGACAGCCAACCCATAGCCCGCCTCGAAGGCCCGAACCTCCACCCCATCGCCCCCGCCCGCCTAACCTCCAACCAGCCCCATACCCCCATACTCGCCAACCAGCTCATCCGCCTAACCCATCGCATGCAGCCGATAGATCTTCTCTTTACCCCAGCTAACCAAACCACTCAACAACCCAAGTCTCAGCCCACATCCCAGCCCAAGTCTCAGTCGGCGTCCCCGCAACCCCCGGCCTCCACACCGCGCCCTCCGTCCACGCCAACCTCAGCCCAACCACCACGCCGGCGCTAAGAAAATGACCCGCTACCCCAAAGTCTGTCATCTCGACCGTAGCGAAGCGAAGTGGAGAGACCTGCGTTTTATGCGGCGCTGCAATCAACCTCCTGGCAAACAGCACAAACTACCGACAGTGTCCCACCCCACCCGCAGCCCACTGCACTAAACTCACCACACGCCATGGCCAACACCGCTCCCCTCCAAAAGAACGTTCGCCTCACCCTCACCACCATCTTCGGCGTCTTCTTCTTCGCCAACGTGCTGGTCTTCGTGCTTTCCCTCTGGGCAGCCTTCGGCAGCGGCAAAGCCGTCCTGCTTCCCGAAGACCTCTCCACCGGCGTCCGCCTCGTCATCTTCCTCGTCGGCGCAGGTATCGCCTGGATCGCCGGCCGCTGGCTCTTCATGCAGCTCATCCACGGCGAACTCGGCGTCGACGAAAGCTCCAACGCCGCCGTCCTCATGCTCGGCTACCTCCTGCTCATGTTCACCGGCATCGCCTTCATCAGCGCCTGGAGCTGGCTCTGGCTTCTCATCCTCCTTCTCGTCCTCGTCCTCGGCACCATGCTCATCCTCCGCCGCATCGTCGGCCTCCCCATCGCCCTCACCATCATCACGATCTCCATCATCCTCGGCGC
>CAXUDN010000046.1:6832-12173 GCA_964249715.1 uncultured Acidobacteriaceae bacterium | reverse complement strand
CCACCGCCAGCCCCAAAGCCTATCGCCCCGTCTTCTTCGTCGGCCTCGGCGGCACCGGCAAAGAGGTCCTCCTCCGCCTTCGCCTCCGCCTCTACGAACGCTTCCGCACCTTCGACGTCCCTTTCTGCCGCTTCCTCTGGATCGACACCGACCTCCGCGCCACCGGCGCCCGCGGCGAAGACCTCTCCAGCGCCCTCGCCTCTGTCGCCTTCGACGAACACGAAAAATTCGGCCTCCTCCACGGCTCCGTCGGCAAAGACCTCGCCGACATCTTCACCAACCCCACCCAATGGCCGCACATCCACGAGTGGCTTTACCCCGAAGTCCAGCGCTATGGCAACGAGATCCGCGACGGCGCCGGCGGCGTCCGCGCCGTAGGCCGCCTCACCTTCTTCGCCAAATACACCGCCCTCCGCCAGGCCCTCGAAAGCAAGCTCGGCGAGCTCAGCCGCATGGAAACCATCGGCGACACCCAACGCTTCTTCCGCGAGCACGGCCTCCCCTCTGTCGTAACCGCAGGCGGCTTCACCCCCACCGTTTACGTCGTCACCTCCCTCGCCGGAGGCACCGGCTGCGGCACCTTCCTCGACACCGCGTTCCTCCTTCGTGACATCAAGGCGCACACCGGCAACAACGCCGACATCTTCGCCTACGCCCTGATGCCCAACGTTTATAACCCCAGCCCGCAAGGCGAAATCCCCCAAAGGTCCTTCGCCAACGCCTACGCTGCCCTGAAAGAGCTCGACCACTACACCAAACGCATCAACCCCGCCCACTCGCAGGACGCCAAGGAAGAAAACCCCTACTCCGACTTCATCGTCAGCTGGGAACGCAACCGCGAACGCCGCATCGTCGGCCCCCCGTTCAGCGCCACCTTCCTCCTCGAAATCACCAACGAAGCCAACCTCCCTATCAGCCAGGAGCACCGCGGCGACCTCTTCAGCATGCTCGCCGAAACCCTCTTCCTCGACCTCCTCCCCGGCCCGTTCTCCGATGCCAAGCGCTCCGACTACTCCAACATCGTCGAAGGCCTCTCCAGCGCCGCCGGAGCCAACATCCAGACCGGCAACGTCCACTTCCAGCAGGTCTTCGGCCGTCGCTACGCCTCCTGCGGCATGAGCAAAATCTCTGTCCCCATCGACACCCTCCGCGGCGCCTGCGCCGCCCAACTCGCCACCGAGATCTTCGACTACGTCCGCCGCGAAAAAGAAGATGCCCGCCACGGCGAAGCCGTTCCCCGCGACCTCGCCTCCAACAAACTCGACCAGGAGGGCATCTTCTCCAGCTTCGGCCCCGAGTGGCGCAATATGATCGCCACCGCCGTCGCCGACGCCGTCGACGGCCATCAAATCAAGACGCCCGAAGACATCGCCGCCCTCCGCGACCGCCTCGACAAAGCCGAATATGACACTGTCCTTGACGACGCCGACCGCCTCGGTACCTCCACTCGCTGGCTCCGCTCCCGCACGGGCGCCGTCAACGAAGAAACCAAAACCCGCTTCGAATACCTCCTTTCCGACCGCATCCTCGAAAACTCCGAACGTGGCCTCGCCACCGCCCTCCGCAAAGGCTACTTCGACCTCCTCATCAGCCGCACCCGCGAGCTCATCGACCCCACCCGCGAAGGCGACCTCGGACGCTTCGAGGCCGAACGCCAGCAACTCGAAGCCGAAGCGACCCTCTACCGTCAGCGCCGTGACGAACAACTCAACGAGCTCTCGACTGCCGTCAAAAGTGTCGCTGCCCGCGCCCTCGGCGTCCGTGACAGCCTCATTTCGACGCTCCTAACCCGTGTCCGCGACAGCCAGGAGCAATACCTCTTCGCCATCCTCAACGGGAGCATGGCCGTCGAGAGCCGCAAAGTCGCCCTGGAACTCCTGCGCACAATGGTCGCCACCCGTGATGCCCTGCTCACCTTCCTTGACAAGGCCGATGCCATCCGCGGCGAGGCCGAAGGCCGCCTCGGGACCTACAAAACCCGCCTCACCACCGGCAATCACGTCCTCTTTCTCCAACTCTACGACCCCGATCGCGACTGGGGGCAGTTCTACAAACTGGGCCTGGACCCCGACTCCAACCACCCCGCCGCCGTCCAGCCCAGGAAAGAGTACGAAAACCTCCTCCGCGATCTCGGCCTCGGCAAAGGCCTTCTCTCGCTCGCCACCGAACTTCGCCGCCAGACAACCGCCGAGTTCAGCCGCCAGGTCCAGCACTTCTGCGAAAAACGGTTCTACGACGACATGCTCGCCAACCCCCGCCAGGTCCGCGTTCTCGACCATCCCAGCCTCCGCGACCCCGCCGGCGCCCGCCAGGTCGTCGCCAACTTCGTCAACGCCGCCCGCCCCATGCTCCGCCGCGACCAGAAACTCGCCGCCACCCAGATCGAATCCACCACCTTCGCCTACCTCGGTATCTCCGACCCCGACGCGCCCGCCACCCGCGAGTTCGTGCAGCAGGTAACCGCCCTCGCCGGCTGCCGCGTCGAAGCCTTCGACACTGGCAACCCCAACGAGGTCTACCTCTACTTCTCCACCTTCGCCTTTCCACTCCCAGCGCTCGCCCTCGTCCAAAATGAGTGCCACGGCGCCTACACCGACTTCTACACCCAGCTTCAACCCGGCCAGGCTAAACGCCCACAACAGGGCATTCCCCTTCACCTTTCCCAGAAGTGGGAAGGCCGCTTCGACGACCTCGTCACCTACACCGACCGTGAAGCCGCCCTGCTCGAAGAAGCCCTCACCATTCTCTCGCTCGCCCCCGCCCTCCGCATCCTCGAACCCCAACTCAACCGCGTCACCGACATGACCGAACTCCAATACCGCTACGCCAAACCTCTCAACACGGTCCAGGTCCTCGGCAAGCGCCGCAACGCCATCGCCCAGCTCATGGCCGACCACGATCTCCGCAACACCCTTCGCGAGGCCGTCCTCGGTCGTGAAAACGGTCTCACTCCCCAGCAGCTCAAGTCCTACTTCTGGGCCCTCTTCGCCCAGACCCAACACCCCGAAGTCGAACGCGACAGTCCCGACTTCCAGCTTCTCCAACGTCGCTTCACCTCGATCTACCACCGCATCCAGCAAACCCTCCCCGACCTCCTCCCCGAAGTCGACACCGACCGCCTCCCTCGCGACAGCGACCCCGTACCCTTCCTTCAATCCCAAAATCTCGGTCTCGACTGGACCGACCCCCGCTACCCTTCAATCGCCAGCCTCGACCCCTGGCGCCGCCCCGTCGTCTTCCACTAAAAAGGAATCACCCTGAACAGTACGGTGCACCAAATCGACATCGGCCTCGCAGTCCGGGAAGGGCGGGGCTTCAGCCCCGCCGTAATACCCTGTTCAAAGCGCGCCTTGGGGCGCTGAGGTCAGCTTGATAACGCCTAAGCTTTCATCACGTCAGAGCCACACCGCAAGACCCCTGCATCGCATCCAGTGCAACCCAAGGTCCACCCCAACACCGCCCAGGTCCAGACCTAAAGTATTTACATTGAATACTTTGCCCCAAAACGGGGGGGAGGGACACCCTCCCCCCACAACCTACCGGAGCACCCCATGACCTGCACCCACTGCGGCCTCTGGGAACTCGCGGCCGGCGATCTCGCCTGCTCCTGGTGCGGCACAAGCTATGTCCACTTCACCCTCACCTTCAACCCCACCCAACTCTCCACTGCCGACTACCCACCCCCCGTTGAACTCCACATACACAACCACTCCCCCCTCGCCCCGATCACCCTTGAAACGATCCAGCCCGCCCAATCCTGGGTCACTCCACTGCCTGACCAAGTCCTCCCCCCCACCCTCGCCCCCAACACCCACCACACTATCCTTCTCGACATCGACACCTTCGCCTCCACCGAACCCCAGGCCACCCTAACCGTAACCGCCCAGTACGCTCCCCAACCCCAAACCGCCATCCTCCACCTGCACCACGCGCAACCTCCGGAACCTGGACAAACATGAGCTGTTCCGGAGACCATCACCACTTCACCGCCCGCGCCTCGGCCTGCGACTGCGCCAAAACCACCTCCACCCTCGCCTCAGGCAGCCTCCCCTACCCTCACTGGACGCTCGACGAAACCACCCGCTACGGCACCCGCTACAGCAACTTCGCCCACGCGACCGATCCCCGCACCAAGCGCGCCTATCTCGTCCGCGAGTACCTCCCCGACCCCGTAACCAACCCCCTCGCTCAACGACGCCGCTTCATCACCACCGCGAAATCCCTCCGCACCGCCGTTCCTCCAGCCCAGCAGATCCTCTTCGCCTACACCCGCAACAACCGCTGCTACACCGTAGCCGACCCGCCCCAGGGCACACCCCTCTTCCAACTCACCCTCCCCGGTAGAACCACCGAACCCGACACCTTCGCCCGCCTCGCCGCGCTCCTCACCGCGCTCCACAAACTCCACACCGCCGGAGCCGCCGCAGGCCCCCTCTTCCACGCGAATCTTCGCCCCGAAACCATCCTCGCCACCCAAAACAGCCCCAATTCCCCACTTGATCTTCCCCACTCCCTTTACCTGGAGAACCAACTCCGCGAGAACCCATTACCCCCCGAGCACTTCCAGCAACAAGATCTCCTCACCGCCGCAGATGCAGCCCTCACCCTCGCCCAGGGCTTCGGCACCCCCGCTGACCGCGCCAATCGCCTCGGACGCATCGCTGACCCCCTCCTCGGCGCCACCCTCGAGTATCTTTACGGCCTCCACAACGCCCATCCAAACTCCGCCAAAGCCGCCCTCGACTATCTCCTCCTCCTTCAGGCCGCCGCATCGACCCACGACCGCAATCTCTATCAACAAGCCCGCACCCTCTCCCCCTCACCCCGCCTTCTCCGCCTCGCCGCCCCTCCGCCGCCCTCACCTCCCCGGCCCACACCGCCCCCACCACTTCCGCCCCGCCCCCAGGTAGCCGCACCTCCTCCTCCACCGCAACCCCCACCCTTTCAGCCGCCACCCTACGCGCCCGTTGCCGCCCAACCAGCCCCCGCCAAACCCGCGGCACGACCAAACCAGGCCAACCCAAAACGACGCAGTGGTTGCAGCGGCTGCCTTCTAACGCTCCTCCTCGCCTTCCTCGTCGCAGGCGCTATCGCAACCATCCTCCTCAACCGCCCGAAAACCCCCACCACCCTCGACTTTTCCGCCAACCCCAACCCCGCCCTCCACCGCGCCCGTGTCGAACTCCACTGGACCTCCTCCGGCTTCGAACGAGTCGAACTCGACGGCAAAGACGTTGATCCCAATGGCTCCCTCTTCCTTCTCGCCACCACCTCCCACCACTACACCCTTACCGGCATCCGGCCCAACGGCTCACACGAGGTCCGGACTCTCGACCTGACC
>CAXUDN010000046.1:0-6732 GCA_964249715.1 uncultured Acidobacteriaceae bacterium | reverse complement strand
CCTGCCGGATCCAAACACCAGATCACTCACTCTGTCCTGCGCCTCAAGCTGCTCGACGGAGCCTGGAAGATTACCTCGGAGCGGGACTTTCGGGGGCGCGCAACCAACCCTTAGTCCTTTCCCACACCCGGACAGTGCATCTCTTCGTCTACTGACGACGTCTACGTCTATATCCTGCAAGTTAGGAAGGGTGCGCGCTATCGCGTTCCCGGTACAAGTGGTATCGCCACTCTCTCCTTGAAGCGACACTTGTACAGCAAAGGCATGATTTCCCGGCGTCAACCGGTGAAACTACCTCCTACAGCAGCGCTTTACCAACCCTCGTCTCCTAGTTCTCTACGATCCGGATCCCGCCCTGCATGATCGTAGAATGCGCAGACCTAGCCTGATGGAGACCCAAGCCATGTGGCATCTTCTGCAGATTTCGGGTCCCCTTGACTGTGAGTTTGGAGCCGCTCTCTCCGAGCACGTCCCACTCACGGGGTGGGAACCCGAGCGCATGCCTTGGCTTTCGTTCGGTCAGCTACAAGGTGAAACTGCGCATCATGTCAGCACCTGCCCCGACACGCGTCTCCAGGTTCGCAAAGTTCCCCTTCTCCGCGGCTTTGCCCGCTGGCCCTTCTCCGTCTTCGCCCGCACCGGTTCCACAGTCTGTAATCACCTTCTCGCGAACTCGTCCCATCCGGAAGAGGACATCCTGCTCTGCACGTCGCCCTTCTTCGCCCCGGTGGCCGAACGCTGGCCTGGACGCGTCATCTATTGGCTCACCGACCTCATTGCCTGCTACGGCTACACCAGTTTCGCCGAGGTCGCCCGCCTCGACCGCCGTCTCTGCCGCGTCGCTTCCCTGGTCTGCCCCAATTCCGAGCGTCTCGCCTCCTACCTCCGCCTCAGCGCCAATTGCGATCCTGACAGAATCTGCATTCTGCCCAACGCCACCCGCGCCGCCAATCTCCTTCCATCTCCCTCTCACGCCCCGGCAGTGCTCCCTCCCGATCTCGCTCATCTCCCTCGCCCCATTGCCGGTATCATGGGCAATCTTGCGACCAACATGGACTGGCTCTTCCTGGAGGGCCTCGCAACCGCCCTTCCCCACCTGAATTGGGCGCTTGTAGGTCCGGCCGACAACGAGATCGACGATCCGCTCCACCGCGAAGCCCGCCGCCGCATGCTGCAGCTCCCGCAAGTCCATTCGGTAGGCCGCAAACCCTACGGTGAACTCGTCCAGTACGCCCGTGCTTTCGATCTGGCGGTCCTTCCCTACCGTCGCGTGGAACCCACCTATTCAGGCAGCAGTACCCGTTTTTATGAGCACCTGGCCGCGGGCCGTCCCATCCTCGCCACTCGAGGTTTCGAGGAACTGCTTCGCAAACAGCCCCTCCTTACGCTCGTCGACACCGCCGAAGAAGCCGCAGACGTGATCCGGGCCCTTGAGGAAAACGGCTTCGATGACGGCCTCGCCCCGCAACGCTGGCTCGCCAGCCGGCAGGGCACATGGGAAGAACGTGCCTCCACGCTCCTCAGCGCAGTCGCTCGTCTCGACGCCCAGCCCCAGCCTGCCATTGCGCCCGTCTTTCGCCACAGTACTGTAGCCTGAACACGTTCGCCCACAAGCCCTCATTTACAACCTGAAGGCTTTCAAGGAAGGAACGCACCAGCTTCATGGCCACAGGTATATTTCCCCTGTCCCCCGCGCATCCCGCCCTGCGTCCTGCCCATGACCGGCGCGTTACCGTCGCCATGGGTGTTCTTTACGCCTGCGCGACTCTTCAATTCGTTCGCTTTTACGTCGTCTCCGCAACGTTCTACCTGAACCTCCCCGCTTACCTTGCCGGCAAAGAACGCCTACCCTTTCAATACCGCGTTCTCCCCGCCCTCATCATCCGCGGCCTCTACGCCGTTCACATCCTGCACGCCGGCACCCTGCACACCAAAGGCGCCTTTACCGCCGAACGAGCTCCCCTGTATCTCTTAAGCATGGTCAGCCTGATCGTCGCCGGCCTCTGCACCCAGGCCCTCTACAACGCCCTGACCTGCTCCCGGACTCTGGAGCTCCTCGTCTACCCCGTCTTCCTTTTCACCATGATGTGGACCTACTCCGTCCACGTAGAAGCAAACTTCTCCTACCCCTACGACTTCCTCTCCGTAGCGTTCTTCGCCGCCGGCCTGCTCTGCATTGTTCGCCGTCGATACCTTCCACTCCTGGCCGTCCTCGCCCTGGGTACCCTCAACCGCGAAACGACCCTGTTTCTCATCGGGATCTACATTCTCGATGCCGCTTCCAGCAACAACCCGGACAGCTCATCGGTTTCGGGGGAAAGGGTAAGCTCCGAGATTCCAAGGAAAATACTGGAGAGAACGAGCCTCAATTTCCGCCAGGTCCCCTGGCTCCGCGCCGCCCTCCTCCTCATCGTCTGGATCGCCATCAAGGCCGTCCTCGCTCATCGTTACGCCGGTAATGATCGCTCCGAAAACTACATCCGCCTCCGCGACAACCTCGGCGAGCTGAAACCTCGACTCTGGCCCGCCCTCCTCAACATCTGCGGCTACATGCTGCCCGCCGCCCTTCTCTTCCGCAGCGATATTTACCCGCAACGCTTCCGCAACTATCTCTGGATCTTCCCTGTCTGGTTCGCCGCCATGTTTTGCGCCGGCGTCATCGTAGAAACACGCATCTACGGCGAACTCTGCCCTTATGTCGCCGTCGCCTTGACCCTTGTTATGGAGCACCGCCGCATGCCGGCGCCAGCGGCCCAACCCCTGCCAGGCTAAACGTGCAGTGCCTCCGGCCTCCTACCGCGCCACCCGCCCCATATCCGCCAGCGTCCTCACCCCACCCTCCGGCGCCGGATTCGATTTCAAAAAGTCCGCCACCGCCGGCGCCACTCGCGCCGCACACAGCGACGGCGCCAGATGCCCGCAACCCTCGACAATATCCAGCTCCGAATGCGGATCGAGTTGATGCATCTGTTGCCCTAACGCCAACGGCGTCAACGCATCCTTATCTCCCCAAACGATCAGGAGCGGCTCCGGCAGCGTCGGCAAAAACGCATCGGCAAAGGTCGTCGACCCCGTCATCGCCTTCAAATTCTTATCGACCACCCATTGCTGCGCCTGCAATCGCCGCACCAGATCCTCCCGCACAGCTTGCGGAAGCGGCTTCCTCCCGGGTTCCATCAGAGACCACAACCGCTGCGCATCTTCCGGCGTCTTCGGATCGAACACCGTAAACGGATAGCTGGGCTGAAACTTCAAGCCCGCCGCATCGAAGATCACCACCCGGTCCAGCACCTCAGGATGGTCGTGCGCCAGATCCAGCGCCACCCATCCTCCCATCGACCACCCGCCTAAATCTGTCTTCTGCAATCCCAATGCCTGGATGAAGTCATAGACAAACTTCGCTTCACCCTCCATCGAGTAATCCCCATCCGCCGGTTGAGGCGACCGCCCATATCCCAGCAAATCCGGAGCATACACATGGAATCCGGCCTTCTTCAGCCGCTTCAGCATCGGCGCCCAGCTCTCATCGCGGTCCCCCAGCCCATGCACCAGCACCAATGGCACCCCGCCCCCCGGAATCCGCGGTTCCGCCTCGTAGTAGTGCACCCGCCCCGCAGGCGTCAGGACATAGTTGCTCTGCACGCGCGCCGCAAACAGCCCAAAATGCGTGATCTGCGTCTCCAGCCAAAGCGGCGCACGCAGATACAGCACCGCAAGCACCAGGGCCAGCACCACCACTATCAAAACCAGACGAATCAACGCTCTCATGCCGGCCTTAGTCGCTCCCCTTCTCTGTCCTGCGAGTCCAAGCGGCTACCTCGCTGCATTTCTGCTCGCCCGCCATCACCGGAGAGGCTTCCCAAACTCTTCCCCAAACACCGTATGGCTCATCTCGAACCGCCCGCCATTGAACTTGTCCGCTCCATGCAGCCGCCCGACCGCCAGCAACGACACGACCCAGTAGCTCATCGGCAAACGCAAGGTTTCGCACACCTTCTGCTGCTCAAACCCCTCCAGCGGCGCTGTATCGTACCCAAGCACCTCCGCCATCAGCATCATGTGCACGTACGCCAGCGTCACCTGCTTGTTCAGCCAACCGGTCATCTGGTCTTCTGAAAAACTTGAAAGGTACGCCGGCACACTTTCTCGTGCCTGCGCCGCATAACTCTCCGGCATCCCCGCCGCGCGGCCCATCCGCAGCATTTCGTCCAGATCCCGGCGCCAGCCGTCGCGGTCCCCGCAAGCCACAATCACGGCCGATGCCTCTTCCACCTTTGCCTGGTTATAACTCGCCGCCCGCAGCCGCCGCCGCTGCTCGGGATGCTGGACCACAATGAATCGCCACGGCTGCAGGTTGTAGCCACTCGGCGCGTGCAGTCCCGCATCCAGAATCTGCCGAAGATCGCTGGCCGGAATAGTCTCCTCCGTAAAGCTGGGCGTCGATCGCCGCTCCCGTATCGCCTGCGCCAAACTCTTCACCTCAGTCGCCATCGCAACCTCACCCCACCGCCATCTACCTTCATTTTGTCACCACCCCAATCGAACTCACCGGCCGCTCTACAACAAACGGCTCACCCGCGGCCGCATCGGCCATCACAAACACATTCTGAAACCCCTGCCGCAACTCCGGATGCGCCGTCAGCAGCGCCGTAGCCGCACCCACATTGCGCTGGGTAGCCGCATCCCCGGTCAACGCACTCTGCGCTTGAAAATGCACCACCAGATCCAGCACCTTCCCCCCATCCGAGCTCTGCGCTCCCAGGCTCGTCACCCGAAACTGCGTCCCTGTGGGCCCCTCCACATTCAGCGGGGTTTGCGCGCTCAAGCCATTCACCAACGGCTCCGGCGCCGCCGCCCTCTGCTCACTCCGCAGCTTGTCCAGATTCACACTGCTCACAAACCCAGCCGGCCGTAGCAACTGGTCCGCCTCGGCGTAGAGCACCCACGCCAGCCACGGCTTGTCCGCCTTCGCATCGGCCCGCGCCGTCGTCCAGTACCAAAGCCCATCATGCCCCGCCGCCTCCCGCTCATGCGGATAGAATCCCGCCATCTTCCAAGTTCCGCTGGCCCCGCCTTCCTGCTGCAGCAAAAACGCCAGCAAATAAGGATTCGCTCCCTTCGCCTCCACCATCGCAAAAGCAAACCGCCCCGGCGGCAGCCCCGGAATCCCAAAATCCGTCTCCGAGCCCCCTGCCGTCAGCGGGCAAGCAAAGTCCGCCTCCGACGTGTCTCCTGCCTTCCGCCCCGAAGCATCCAGCAGGTATGCCTGCGTCACCGCCAGCGAGTCCCCCGTCAGCCGACTGGCCGTAGATCGAACCAGATATCCAGTCGCCGCAAAATCCCCCGCGAACTGCGCCACCGTGAGCGCCTGCACCTTTGCCGCATCCCCGGCCATCACCGCCGTTCCCAACCCAAACGCCGCCGCGCCGATTTCCGTCCGCTGCGCCGCCGTCATCTTCGCCTGCGTTGTGCAACTCTGCCCCGCCGCTCCCGCAGCCCACATCCCCAGCACGCCAGCCGCCGGCAAAACACCAGCCGTCCATCTCCATCCGCCAACCCACATGCTGCCCAGCATACGGAGCAGGGGAAGCAGAGTCCAGTACCGAACCCACTCCAGTCTCGGCCCGTGGTGACCACGCACGAAAAAGAAAGCTACCTCTCACCCCCCGCACACGTCCCATAAGGCATGCGACCCCAACGCCAAAGCCCCCTGACCATAACAGGCTGCATGGTCCTACTCTTCCCGGCCGGCGTCTTGACCGCCCAAACCCTGCCCGCAACCGCCCCCACAATCTCCACCCCGACCTCTACGGTCGCCCCCATCGCCGCTCTTCCGAACCTGCCGAGCGACCGACCCCAACGCGCCGACGTCACCTGCGCGAATGACCAACTCACCGTCCACGCCCAGAACTCCAGCCTCAACGGCATTCTCCGCGCCGTCGCCAACTGCACCGGCATGCGCATCACCGGCGGCGTCCCTGAGCAGCGCGTCTTCGGCAACTACGGTCCGGCAGCCCCCGCCACCATCCTCGCTACCCTGTTGGACGGCACCGGCACCAACGTGCTCCTTAAAGAATCTTCCGCCGATGGCCCCGCCGAACTCATTCTCACCCCCCGCACCGGCGGCGCAACCCCACCGCCTCCCTCCACCTACCGCGAAGCCGACGCCGAGGATACCGCCCCCATCCATCCCAACCAGCAGCCCCCCAACGGCCCGCCCAACCGCTATATCACCCCTCCCTACTCCCGCCCCAACCCCCAGGCCCAGCAAAACCCCAACCAGGGAACAGGCCAGACCGCCAACCAGCAACGACCCAATCAGACCCCCGTTCTTCAGCCCTACCAGGGCTCGATAGTTCACAGCCCATCCTCCATCCCGCAGCCCATCAACAACGTCAATGGCAGTCCCTTGAATACTTCGCCCACCCCGGGCACCTATCCCACCACCAACTCCGTCCCCCTCGACTCTGTGGCTACCCCCTCCACCACGCCCTCCAGCAACGGCATCGTCGATGCTCCCAACCCACCCCCCGCCGGCTCCGACACCGCCGCCGCCCTGAACGGCGCCCCCGCCAACAATCCCGGCACAACCAATATCAACCCCAGCAACACCAGCCAAACCTCCACCCCCGGTGCCACCAACACCACGGTTCCCGCCCCTCCAGAAGGAAACACCCCCGCCCAACTTCCCGCCAACCTCACGCCGGAACAGATTTTCCAGCAACTGCAGCA
>CAXUDN010000045.1:9097-26264 GCA_964249715.1 uncultured Acidobacteriaceae bacterium | reverse complement strand
GCCTTCCGAACAGCGCGGAACCGCCGCCTTCAGCGTTGACGACGGCCATACCTGGGCCGCGGCCACCACCCCACCCCACGGCTACCGCTCCGCCGTCGCCTATGACCCCACCCACCACACCTGGATCACCGTGGGCCCCAACGGCACCGACATCTCCACCGACGACGGCCGCAACTGGCACCCCCTCCAACCCAATCCCGCAGCCGGCGACTCCCCCGACGCCGACAGCCACTGGAACGCCCTCTCCCTCCCCTACGTCGTAGGCCCCCACGGCCGCATCGCCACCCTCCGCCCCGACGCCCTTCCCCTCCCCACCTCGAAGCGCCCATAAGCCGGGTGCCCCAACTTCGCGGCGGCTCATCGTCGCTCTCCTCGTCGCGAAGGTGGGTTGCCGGACGCCCGTGCCCCGCCTCGGGACCTGATTTCCGGAACGCCCTCAACCTCCAATAAAGCTCAACACCAGAAGGGAGACGGCTTCAGCCGTGCCATAAACTATCCAAGAGGCAAGCGGCTTCAGCCGCTGAGGTCAGCCTGACACTGCCGGGGGGCAGGCCAACCACCCCAATCAGCACAAAAGGAATCCCGTGCGCTTCGCCCAACGCGTCCAAAAAGTCCAATCCTCCGCCATTCGCGACCTCCTCCGCCACGGCAACGACCCCAGCGTCATCAGCTTCGCCGGCGGCTTCCCCGACCCCACCCTCTTTCCTGCCGCCGAACTTCAGGCCATCTACAACCATCTCCTCACCCAACACTCCCTTCGCGCTCTCCAGTACACCGTCACCGAGGGCACCCCCGAGCTCCGCGCCCAGGTCGCCCAACACATGCGCGCCGACAATATCCCCTGCACCCCCGACGACGTCCTCATCCTCCACGGCGCCCAGCAGGGCCTCGACCTCGCCGCCAAGATGATGCTCGAGCCCGGCGACACCGTCATCGTCGAAGACCCCACCTTCCTCGGCGCCACCATCGCCTTCAACGTCTTCGAACCCCGCTACGCCACCGTCCGCATGGACGCCGAAGGCATGGACACCGACCACCTCGAAGCCGTCCTCCAGGCCAACCCGCGTACAAAGCTCATCTACACCGTCCCCGACTTCCAAAACCCCACCGGCGTCACCCTCTCCCTCGCCCGCCGTCGGCGCCTCATTGAACTCGCCAACCAATACGACGTCCTCATCCTCGAAGACTCTCCCTACCGCCCCCTCCGCTTCGAAGGCGCCCACCTCCCCACCCTCAAAAGCCTCGATACCGAAGGCCGCGTTCTCTTTCTCGGCAGCTTCGCCAAAATCCTCGCTCCGGGCATGCGCCTCGGCTGGGCCGTCGCCGGCCCCGAGGTCCTCGCCAAACTAGCCCGCCTCAAGCTCGCCAACGACACCCAGTGCAGCACCCTCAACATGATGGCCGCCTCCATGTTCTTCGAGCACTATTCCATCCAAGACCACATCGCTCGCGTCAACGCCGCCTATCGGCAGAAACGTAGCCTCATGTTTAACGTTCTCGATTCCGTGTTCCCCGAGTCCGTCCAGTACACCCGGGCCGAAGGCGGCCTCTTCACCTGGCTCACCTTCCCCCACGGCTTCGACACGGCTCGCTTCATGCTCGAAGAAGCCCTCCCCAAAGCCCAGGTCGTCTACGTCCCCGGCGCCCCCTTCTTCGCCACAACCCCCAAATCCAATCACGCCCGCCTCAACTTTTCCGCCCTCCCCGAAGACAAAATCGTCGTCGGCATGACCCGTCTCGGCGAACTCCTCGCCCACGCCCTCCCCCACGCCACCCAGGCCGCCGAACAAATGGCCTAAGCCTCTATGACCAACTCCAACAGAGGCCTGCTCCGCCTCATCGCCGTCTTCAAATTCTTCAAAGCCATCTCGCTGATCATCCTCGGGATCGCGGCCCTAAGACTCGTTCACACGCACGACGCCCCCGACGCCCTCACCCACGCCATCACTCACCTCAACTTCGCCCCCGGCCACCGCTACCTCGACCAAGCTCTCACCAAAGTGGGCAATCTACCGCCCAACAAATTCGAAGAAATCGGCATCGGCAGCTTCTTTTACGCCGCCCTCTTCCTCACGGAAGGCACAGGCCTCTGGCTGCTGAAATCCTGGGCCGAGTGGTTCACCACTATCATCACCGCCTCGCTTATCCCCCTCGAACTTTACGAGCTGCACCACCATCCCACCGTAGCCAAAGGGATCGTCCTCTTACTGAACCTCGCCATCGTCATCTACCTCATCCTCCGCATTCGCGGGGAACGCTCCGAACCCCACTAGCCACCAGGTCTCCCCGCACCCCCATCCCCGTTGCGTTCCTCAGCGCCCTTTGCGTTCGCCTTCCCAGCACCTCACCGAACCTCCACCTCAATCGGCAAGGCATGCGAGATCACATAATTCCCAAACCGAGGATCATGCCCCTCCGCCTGCGTCCGCCCCGCCCTGTCCCACACCCGCGACTTCAAAACCCGCCGCCCCACCTCTCCCGGCACTTGCCAGCCAAAGCGCCACTGCCGCCAGACTCCAGCCCGCTCCTCATCCATCCACTCCGCATCGCACCAACTCGTCCCATCATCGGCTGACACCTCCACCCGCTCCAACCCCGCCGACCCACCCCAGGCAGCTCCCACCACCTCATACGTCGACCCAGCCGCCACCACCTCCCGCACCCGCGGCCGCGCAATCGCCGACTTCAACGCCATAGCCCCCAGCGGCACCCGCACCGGCTGACCCTCCATCTCGTCCCAATACGCGTAGTCCGAGGTCTGGAAGTATCCCCGAAACGCCTCCCGCACCACCCGCACCCCCGTCAACCACTTCACCGACGCCATCCCATACCACCCCGGCACCACCGCCCGCACCGGGAACCCGTGGTCCTCCGCCAGGTCCTCTCCATTCATGCGGTACGCCAGCAACACCTCATCCACCATCGCCACCGGCAGGCTCCGCGCATACCCAATCTCCCCCGGAGGCACCGGCAACTCCTTAGGCTTTCCCCGATCCGCCCCCTCCAACACCACCTCCACTGCACCCTCCGGCACCCCCGCCCGCTCCAGCAGCGCCCGCAACGGCACCCCCGTCCACTCCGCCGTACTCACCGCCCCCAACTCCCACTGCGCTCCCTCGGTCGACGGCACCAGAAACACCCGCCCATTCCCCGCACACTCCAGCGTCGCCACCCGCGTCACCGCCGGCATCCCTTTCAAGTCGTCCAAACCCACCGAAAAGCTCTCCCGTACCGCCCCACTCACCTCTAACCGCCACTCCTGCGCCTTCAAAGCAGGAGCCCTGAAGTGACTCCGCACATAAAACAAGGAATTCGGCGTCAATACCCCATCCAGCAACTCGAACGGTGACTCCAGATTCACCGGCTCCCGCTGCCGAATCACCATCCCCGCCCCCCGCCCGCCTAGCATCTCTCCACCAGCCATCGCCCAAGCCTCCGCTCCGTCCGATGCCGGTCAGACCGCCGAAGCCAGCTCCCACCCGATGGAAATCCGCCCTACTGAACCACTGTCACCCCCCGCCACGGGCTCAGCTTCGTCGTTCCGCCCGTACCGAGGGCCCACACCCGCCACCGGTACGCCCCCGTCCCGCTCGCAAACGCCGCTGTCACCCGAACCTGCAAGCGCGACGCGGTTTCCGGCACAAGCATCAGGTGCGTGTCACCCCCGCCCACCTGCCACTCCACCGCCAGCAGCCGGGCATCACCCGGATTGTCCCACCAAAGCTCCGGCACGCCGCTACGCGTATCCCCGTCTTTCGGAGCCGCCAGCGTCACCCCCATCACAGCCTTCACCAGCTCCGGTCTTACCCGCCCCGCCAGTCGCGCGAGTTCCCTAAAACTTCTCACCATTCGGTCACATCCCAGGTTGGCCGACACCTGCAACACCCCCCAGCGCCCATTCTCCCCGCGCCGCAAAACAACCAGTGGATACGCCACCCCAAACGCCCGCTCCGAGTTCGCGATCACCCGCAATCCATACACCGCAAACCGCTCATTCGCCGCCCACCGGAGCACGTCCACCCGCAGCCCAAGTCCACTCAGCGCGCTTTGGTCAGGGGGCGTGAAAGCCGCCCACTGCGACCTTCCCGGAGGTACGTGTGCCAGCTCGGGGTCAGCCGCGCCAATCTCGCCGCCCCCTAACGCACTCTGTGCCGCCTCGATGGCGACAGACACCGGCCCGCCCTCCAACCCCTCGGCACGATACCGCTCCGCCTGCGCCAGGCTGCCATCCTCCAGCCAGACCACAAGCGCCCGCGCCTCCTCCGGATGAGCCGCCGCTTTCAGAATCTTCCAGTCATACGACACGCCACCAATCTGTAGCCCCGCCGGCTCGCCCGGCTCAACTTCCGGCCATCTCCCCAGGCTGGCCACACTCAACTCCCGTAAAAACGCAAGCTGGGGACCCTCCAGCGAACCGTTGCTGAACAGCAGATCCGGCTGCTCTACGCCATGGCCGATCGCCGCAAACCGCTCCCGCAGATCCTCGGCGCTCACCGGCACAAACGTCGCCTTGAAGTCCGGATACACCCGCCCCAGCGGCGACGTAAGTCCCTGCCATACATTCGGAATCGCCGTCGGCACAAACACCGGAGGCACCGGAGGCGGGGGCACAGCACCAGACGCCACCGTGCTCGCCGCGGCGAGCGTGTCCAAACTCTGCCCGAAACTCCCCGCCGTCTGTCCGACCTCGCCCGCTGTCTTCCCCGGGCTCAATGCCGGCAAGCCACTTGGGCTCGTTCCATAACTCCCCGCCGTCTGACCCACGCTTCCCGCTGTCCGGCCAAAGCTGCCGGCGGTGGACGTGTGCAACCGCGCCCGCTCCTGGTCCGACGTCCGTTGCGCGGGACGCGCTGGACTCACCACCCAGACCACCAGGCTTCCATGTTGGAGGGCGTCCGTCGCATACGTCTGCCCAGAAAGGCAACCGCACGCGCCGATCAAGCCCGAAAGCCCAACCACAATGCGCCGAAACCAACCCATACGCACCGCCTAAGAAGACAGCGCCAGTCTACCCCACCGAATCGTCAGTCTATCCTCTCTCTTCACGACCCCAGCCGGCAGCCACAAGCCACTCTTACCTGCGTCCCACCTCAACCCACCCACATCCAACCACCATGGCGACCACGCCCACCCTACGCCTCTCCGTCCTCGACCAATCCCCCGTCGCCGAAGGCCACACCCCCGCCGAGGCCCTCGCCAACTCCCTCGACCTCGCCCAGCATGTCGATCGCCTCGGCTACACCCGTCTCTGGTACTCCGAGCATCACGCCATGGCCATGCTCGCCTGCACCGCCCCCGAGCTCCTTATCGCCCGCGCCGCCGCCGCCACCTCCCGCATCCGCGTCGGCTCCGGCGGCATCATGCTCCCGCACTACAGCGCCTTTAAAGTGGCCGAACTCTTCCGCACCCTCCACGCCATGTTCCCCGGGCGCATCGACCTCGGCATAGGCCGCGCCCCCGGCGGCGGCTACCTGGAATCCACAGCCCTCCGCCGCGTCCGCACCGGCAACGTCCCGGACGACTTCCCCAACCAGCTCGCCGAGTTACAAGCCTATTTGCACCCCGAACGCTTCCCCGAAGACCACCCCTTCCGCAATCTCCTCGTTTCTCCCGCCGCCCCCGGCTCCCCGGATCTCTGGCTCCTCGGCTCGAGCATGTGGTCCTCCGTCACCGCCGCCGCCGAGGGCCTACCGTACGCCTTCGCTCACTTCTTCTCCGCCCAGGGCACTCGCCAGGCCATCCAGTTCTATCAACGCAACTTCCAACCCTACAAAATCCCCACCTCAGCCCCGGCACCGGGTCAGGCATCGGGTGGCTCATCCTTTGCGCCGCGAAGGGTGGCCCCCACCTTAGCCCCGGAACCGGGTCAGGCATCGGGTGGCCCATCCTTTGCGCCGCAAAGGGTGGGTTCAGTGGGGCCACATACGCCCAGTGCCCCAGGTCTCGATTCTGATACCTGGGTTTACCGCCAGACTCCCGAAGCCACCATCGCCATCGGCGTCATCTGCGCCCCCACCCAGGAAGAAGCCGACCACCTTCACGCCTCCGTCCGTCTCCTTCAGCGCCGCATCCGCTCCGGCGACCGCCGCCCCGTAGCCACTCCCGAAGACGCCCTCCAACAACTCCATCTGCCCGCCATCAATCCCAACCCACTCCTCTCCTTCACAGCCGGCTCTTTCGAAGACCCCGACGAAGACTTCCCCCGCTACGTCGTCGGCACCCCTGACCGCGTCGCCACCCGCCTTCACGAGATCGCCCGCGAACTCGAGATTCACGAACTTATCGTCAACACCATCACTCACTCCCACGCTGCCCGCCTCCGCAGCTATACCCTCCTCGCCCAGGCCATGGGCCTCCCTGCCACCCTTTCCCAGCAAGCCGCTTAACGGGTCCCCTCCCCCAAAAGCGAGGCCCTGGCCTAAGCCAGGGCTCCGCGACTGCGACCACCCAAAACTAAGCCAACCGCCGCCGTACCATTCCGGCGAATCCCAGAGCGCCCGTACCCAGCAGCAACAGGCTGGAAGGCTCCGGTGTCGTCGCTACCGCCGCACCCGAAGGCGCATACGCCGGAGGATCGGTGACAACAGCTCCCGTCGTGATCGTGATTGTTCCCGTCCTGTCGGCCGCCGCATTGGTGTAGATGATCAACGGGTCCGTGGTTTCCTCAAAATAGTCGGTGAAATCAAACGTAATGTCATGGCCGGCGGAACCGTCGGACACGTCAGACGGTGCCGCGAAGTCCTCGCCCTCATCCGCATACGCAACTTCCAGCGAGTAGCCGTTGAAGTTGGCTGTTGTCACACTTGTGGCCGCACGCGATGTCGAGAAGTCCTCAAGCTGAATGACAAACTCATAACACCCGGAACACAACGGGTTGTTCGGATCCGCATACACGGTATCCGTGTAGAGAACCGTTCCGCCGGCATTGGTGCTGCTCACCGAATCCACAAGAGATCCACCGTAGGTGCCGGTACCCGGAGTCACAGTCTGACCCGCAGTAAGAGACACAGGAGTGGCGAAAGATGGAACACACGCAGCGACCAGGGCCGCCGCGCCAAAGAGACGCAAACGCATAAAACCTCCACTTAACCTTTGCCAGCAAGCCTACAACGAAGGTCGTATTTGACTTAAGGAATCTTTGGTAACCCCTCCATCTGTACCCCTGATGCAATCTCCTGCCCAACCTGACCGTCATGCCTGCGCTTCACGCACCCCACGCGTAAGTCAGACCTCTTCTCACATCAACACCGGATAGCAACTGAAACGTCCGCATTCAGAACATCAGCCCGCCCAACTCCCACCTTCCTGCCATAGCTGCCCGTCTTTCGACCTTCTACTCTCAGGGGAGCGTGCAGCCCAATCTCTGCATCAGCGCCTAGGAGTCTCCATAGCGTGCCGCAGCCCATGGCCCTCGTCGACACCACCATCGTCGTCTGCACCTGCAGCCGCCTCACCCTCCTGCGCAGCGCTCTTGCCAGTCTCTTTCAGCAGGACTGGGCCGCCGATCACAATCTGGAACTCCTCGTCGTCGACGACGGCTCCACCGACGACACCGCCAATTACCTCGCCGAACTCGCCTCTACCTCCCCGTTCCCCCTGCGCGTCCTCGCCGGTCCCCAGGCCGGGATAGCCGCCGCCCGCAACCTCGGCTTCTCCCAATCCCGCGGTCACTGGATTGCCAGCTTCGACGACGACCAGATCGCCCCCGCAGGCTGGCTCCGCGCCCTGCGCGAGTGCGCCGACCGCGAAGGAGCCGTTTGCGTAGGCGGCGCCCTCACCCTCGCCTATCCTTCCGGCACTCCCGATCCCCCACCCGGCCCGCGCGTCCGCTCCACTCTCGGCGAACACCGCCCTTACCCCACTGCCCAGCCCTACACCGTACACTCCCAACCGGCCACCAACAATGCTCTGCTGGATCGCAACATCTTCTTTACATCGGGCGGCTTCCACGTCAGCTTCACCGAAGGCGGCGAGGACAAGGACCTCTTTCATCGCGTCCGCAACGCCGGACATGCTCTCTGGTTCGAACCCGCCGCCACCGCCAGTCACATCACCCCATGCAGCCGCCTTGCTGTCAGCAATATCCGCTGGACGTCAATCCGTCTCGGTGTGTCCGACGCTCGTTTAGCCCTATGGTCCAGCCGCTTTGCCGTGCTCGAACTCGCCCTCATTCGCCTTGCCGCCGCGCTTCTTCGCGATCTACCCAGCCTGCTCGTGGCCAATCCCACCCAGCGCCTGGACTCCCGCTGCAGCCTCTGGTACACCCAGGGCTTCCTTCGGGGTCTGCGCGCCCTCATCCATCCAACAGTCGGCGACGGAGCCTTTCTTCAGTCGCTCAACTTCCGCTCCAGAAACGGGGAGCGCCCCACTCTATCCCAGGCCATAGCTCGCGGCAACCCGCAAATCTAATTCATCCACTTCCGGTCCCGCGGATCCCGCCGCTTCCCATCCGGATCCAGGTACCGTCCGCTCTCATCGAACTTCACATCCCGCCCTTGCTTCTGCATATACACGGTGAACTTCTTCGCCGCTCGCCGCCGCTTCGCCCGAAACCATGCGTTCCTCAGCTCATACCAGCGCTCGCTGCTTAGAAATCCGTATCCCCGCCGCGGCGCGAACCGCAGGTACACCCAACCGCAAAGGGCGTTCGTAAGCACAATCACCGCGTCAAACCGCAGATGCGACGCCAACATGAGCGCCAGATAGATCAGCAGGTACAACATCGCAATGTACTTCGCCTTCACCTTCAGGATGAAGTTGAAGTTCAGCTCCTGATCCGGATGCAGCCGCGCAAACGCCAGCAACAACGCCAGCGAAAAAGGCCACAGGGACTCAGCCGGATGCCCTGGTCCTAACCCCTGAACCCGTTCACCCACAACCACCGACACAATGGCTGCCAGCAGACCGCCGCCGATCGTGCAAACCAGGAAAAATTCGCTCATCCACCGCGAGCCCAACTCCTCCTCCAGTGCCGACCCGAAAAACCAAACCGTCAGCGCCGCAAACAGCAGCCCAAAGATCCCCGTCGCCACAAAGGGGTAAGTCACAAACTGCCAGATCAGCTTATGGAGAGCCAGTTCCGACTGCAATGCAAACAATCCAGCCAGCAACGCCGCTACATCGCGCGACACCAGCCCAATCACCAGAAGCGCGAAAAACACGGCCACCGCGATCAGGATGATCCGGCGCGTCACTCCGCGGAAGGGCGGCAACGCCACCATAACCGGTCCATTTGATCGAAACGCCACGCGCTACTCCTATGGTCCCGGCAACGGCGGCACCGGCAACGAACGTTGTCCATTCGCCGCCACGGCACGCACCCCGAACAACACATTATCTTTGCTTACATTCAGCTTGTAACGCGTAGCCGCCCCGGCGCTTTGGGCATGCGTCCAAAGCAGTTCATCCGTGTCACGCCAGACCACCTCATAGGTCGTTCCCGCCGGCGCAAACGCACTCGCCTCCCAGGTCAGCTCCGAGTTGTTGTCCAGTGCCTGCGTCAGGACCTTCACATTCTGCGGCTCGCTCGGCGCCTCAGCCAGCGACGCAAGGACTGCCGCATTCAGCCGCGCCACATTCGCCACGTAACTCGTGTCCACAAACTTCAGGTAGTCCCCGTACTCCACACCGTTCTCCGTCCGCAGCGTTTGATGCTGATGGTCGAAGTTCTCCCGCCACTCCGTAAACCGCACCGCCGCAAATCCTTCCGCGTTGAAGCTCGTATGATCCCCACCCCGCAAATACCGGTCCCGCCGTAGCACAAGCACCGGATGGAACGGCTCCACCCTCCGCACTACCATGCTTCGCGCGCCATTTTTTGCCGGCGGCATATGCGCCGTTCCTGGCTGAAAATACATCGGCGCAACCTCCGCGATCTGCCGAGCCAGCTCCCGCGACGGCGAATCATTCTCCGCCCCCAATCCCAGCATCTGCCTCTGCTGCTCCGGTGTCGCGGCACTCGGCAAACTCTCCGAGAACACCCGCACCGCGCTCTTGTCCTGCATCCCCGCATCCGGGCAGATTCCTGCACAGGGCGTCGTATCCCCGCCCACAATATCGTTATTCAGCACCGCCTCCAGCGGCCATCCCTCGCGCTTGGCCACCTGCGCAAGATGCCGCGACCCATTCAGCCCCTGCTCCTCCCCCGCCACTGCCACAAACACCATCGTCCCCGTCAGCTTCAACTTGCTCAACGATCGCGCGCACTCGAGCGATACCGCCACCCCGCTGGCATCATCGTTCGCACCCGGCGCCGTCGCCTTCGCGTCCATTACATCGGTAGCCCGCGAGTCGTAATGCCCCGTCACCAGCACCCACGGCGCCGCCTTATCCGGACTCGTCCCATGCAGAACCGCATACACATTCACCAGCCGCGTCGGCTGTTTGATCCGCGACCTCGCCTCCGTCCCTCCCGGCTCCGTAAAGTCATCCCGCTTGACCTCCAGGCAGCCCCCACAGCCCGCGGAGATCGCCCGGAACTGGCTCTCAATCCAGTCCGCCGCCGGCAAAATGCCCTGACCCGGCGGCAGATTCGTACTCGTGCTCGAAATCGTGCTCCGCGTCCCGAAGCTGACCAGCTTGGCGATATCCGCCCGCACATCTTCCGGCGAAATTCCTGCAATCGCTGCAGAGATCTGCGCGTCCGCCACAATTGCTGGAAAGCCGCCCTGCACGGCCGTTCCAGCCGCCGGCCTATCCTGCGCCACACACACTCCGGCAACGAAGACCCCCATCGCAACCATGTGCCGCAGCCGGCCAATGTCCATCTGTAAACTCTCTTTTTCCCGCGATGAAACCGCCATCGGCTTCCGCGCGTCTCAAGTTGACTGCAAGGGGGCTCCCCGCTAAAAGAAGGAGAGCTAACCCATTGGGCCTTGCCACCATCGTACTAGCCCGCCCACCAGGCCCAGCAAAGGAGAGGATCATGCCGGTCGTATGCCCCGAATGCGATAACCCCCTCAACATCGACGCCGACGAAGTCGAAGAAGGTGAAACCGTTCAATGTGAGGAGTGCGGCACCGACCTCGAAATCGTCTCAAACGACCCCCTCGAGATTGCCCCCGTCGAAGAAGAGGGCTATCACGACGAAGACGATGAACCCGCAACCAACGAGGATGAGGACGAATAGCTTGTCCTCGCGCCCACGCACCTCCATTGACCCAGCATCCTGGCGCACCCATCGCCATTACCTCATATCGCTGGCCGCAACTCTGTCCGCCTGCATCCTGACTCCCTTCATTCTCCAGGCGCAATCGAAACCAGCCGTCCGCCACACCGTTGACGGCATTGTCATTAACGGTGCCAAGGCTCCCATCGCGGGCGCCGTCGTCTACCTCGAAAACCCCAAAAGCCTGGACGTCCAGAGTTACCTGACCGACGCCCAGGGCCACTATCACTTTTCCCACATCGCACCCCAAACGGATTACGAGATCTGGGCTGAGCAAAACGGCCACCAATCCAAGCACAAGTTCATCAGCCAGTTCAGCAACCACATTCAATTCCACTTCACCCTGACTCTGATCGCCGACCAGAAAAAGCACAAACTCCTTGGCATCTTCTAACTCTGTGGCCGATCGCATCCGCTACGCTGCCTTCGTTCAAGGCGTAATGCGGAACGACCTGATCGTCTCCGTCATCTGCCCAAGCTCACTTCCCGATCTGGCATTGAACTTGAAACAGAGCAGATACCCGCCATCCTGCAGAACAATGCCGCTGCTGTAGCCCCCATCGTCAGTTCGCCAATCCATCCGGGCAAAGCCTACCTTGCCCTCGGTGTACCCATGGGATCTCCGCATGTCCCTGTAGGCTCCCGACGCATCGGAGCGCACCAGCGCATCAAGGAAATCATCCGGCTTGGTCAGGGCAGGCTTACGGTCCGTCCCCAACCGTTCCGCTAGCAGCACCAACCCGTAGGGACCATCCGGAGCCTTCGCCGAAAAGACAAGAAATTCATTCTTACGAGTCGCCTCCCGCCCAAGATTCCTCGCAATCGCATTCACATCGAACACCTTGAAGGTAGGTGGCAATCGCAGGGAGAAGTGCAACTGCGCATCTCGCACGACACCATCACGGACGATCGTCTGCTGCCCTGCCGCGACCAGGCAAAGAAACATCAAGAACACCAGCCCAAACAGGCGCATTCCGGCTCCTCCATCCGCGACTTCCCTAACCTACAGCATGGCGAAGGATAGGCGAAATACGTCGAAAGTGTCACGAGCCACGTGCTGGCAATCTCTTATCTTCCGCCAAGATCCCACTGCTCTAAAGCCGCCGCCAAGGTCGGCTCATTGAACACAAAACTATCCTCCAGCAACCGCCGCGGCACCGCCCGGATGCTCGCCAACACGGTCTCGTCTCCCATCTCACCCAGCATGAGCCGCGCCACCCACGCCGGCACAGGAATCCTCGCCGGCCGTCCTACTGCAGCCGCGATCGCCGCGGTAAACTCCCCACCCCGCACCGGCTCCGGAGCCACACAATTAACCGCTCCCTCCATGCGCTCCGACGCAATGGCATGCCCAATCACCCGCACGACATCCTCCAGGCTCACCCAACTCAGATACGCTTGCCCCCCGGCAATCGGCCCCGCCAACCCCATCCGGAACAGCGGCAGCATCGCCGCCAACGTTCCTCCCCTCGGCGACAATACCACCCCAATCCTCAACTTCACCACCCGCGCCACCCCGGCCAGCGGAGCCGTCGCCGCCTCCCACTCCGCAGTCACACCCGCCAGAAACCCCCTCCCCGGCGGCGAACCCTCATCCAGATATCTGGCCCCACCCTCCCCATAGAAATTGATCCCGCTCGCACATACAAACACCTTCGGCGGTCGATCCGCGCGCACCAGCGCCTCCGCCAGCTTTCGCGTTCCCTCCACCCGGCTTGCCCGAATCCGGCGCTTCCTCTCGGCCGTCCACCGTCCCCCGGCCACAGGCTCCCCCGCAAGGTGAACCACCGCATCGAACCCGCTCACGTCCGCCGGATCCATCTCGCCCGACGCTCCCCACCGCACCGCGCCCTCCGCCCCGCCGCTCCGCACCAGCGGCACAATCACATCACCCGCAGCACGCCGTGCCGTCACCAGCGCACTTCCAATAAATCCCGTCGAGCCACTAACCAAAACCCGCATTCCAGAACTCAAGTTAATGCTCCCCATTCCATCGTCGTAGCTGCCCAAAGCAGATGCTCAACCTAACCGAGCACCTTAGAGTAAACGCAACTCCCGCGACGCATTCCGCTGGCCATAAAGAATCGGTTGGTGAAGCGCTTCGCCTTTCCATTTGGCGAACAAACATCGAATACAATTGCTTTTAGGTCTCCTCGTGGCCTCCCCCACCCATCCCGCCTCGCCCCCCACCGAAGATCGCTTCGGCTTTCTCCACATCGATCTCAACAGCTTCTTCGCCTCCGTAGAGCAACAAATCCACCCGGAATTCCGCGGCAAACCCACCGCTGTCGTGGGTACCATGGCCGATACCGGCACCATCATCGCCGCCAGCTACGAGTGCAAAGCTCGCGGCGTCAAGACCCTCACCAAGGTCGGCGAAGCCCGCGCCCTCATCCCCGACATCATTTTCGTCAACGGCTCGCACTCCACCTACGCCGAGTACTCCCACAAGATCGCCGCCGCCGTAGAAAACGTCTGCCCCGTCGCCCACACCCCCTCCATCGACGAAATGGTCTGCCAACTCATCGGCCGCGAACAGGAACCACCCCGCGCCCGTGGCATCGCCTTGGCCATTAAGCAGGCCATCAAAATCGACGTAGGGGAAACCCTCCGCTGCTCGATCGGCATGGCACCCAACCGCTACCTCGCCAAGATCGCCTCCGACATGCAAAAACCCGACGGCCTCATCGGTCTCCTACCCTCGCAGCTCCCTCGCGCCCTCGCGCACCTCGAACTCCGCGATCTCCCGGGCGTAGGCGCCCGCACCGAGGCCCGCCTCAACGCCAAAGGCATCCACACCATGCCCGACCTCCTCGCTCTGGATCGTCCCGGCATGCACAATCTCTGGGACTCCGTCTGGGGTGACCGCCTTTACCACTGGCTTCGCGGCCACGCCACAGGGGACGACGGCGCTCCCGTACCCTCGGAGCTCCAGAAATCTCTCGGCCACTCCCACGTCCTCGGCCCCGACCACCGCACCCCCGAAGGCGCCTGGGCCGTGGCGCACAAACTCCTTCACAAAGCCGCCATGCGCCTCCGCATGGAACATTTTCACGCCGCCACCCTCGCCGTCACCATTAAGTTTTCCCTTACCCGCGAACAAGCGCAGGCCGCCCGGACGCAGGCGGCCAAGGTCAAAAAACACACCTCCGGCATCACCCAAACCGCCTGGGGCATGGAAGCCCACTTCCGCCCAGCGCAGGACACCCTCACGCTCCTCGATGTTCTCCGCGCCGTCTGGGCCCAGCGCCCGGACGGCCCTGAACACCAGAAGCCCTTCTTTGTCGGCGTTACCCTCCGCAACCTCCTCCCCAATGCCGAAGTACCGCAAACCCTCTTCGAAGAGCCCGGCAACCGTACGCAACTCAGCGCCACCATGGACAAGCTCAATCTCAAATTCGGTCACACCACCGTTCACTTCGCCGGCATGCTCCCCGCCCGCGACACCGCTCCCACCCGCATCGCTTTCACCCAGATTCCCGTGCAGTACGGCGTCGACTACATGTAATCAGCCACCAGGTTCGACTGAACAACAACCTGCTATTTAGAATTTGGAATCCATTCACAAAGTTAATAACCCGCCTCGACAGGCTGCACACCCATATCCAAAGCTATGATCCGTGCAGCGGCAGTCGGCGAAAGATTCCCCAGGTCGCCGATGGAGTTCCACTGGCTCTTACGAATGGCTTCGATCTGCTGTTTGATTTGAAGATTCAGCTCGGCAAAGTTGTCGTTCATCCAGGTGGCATCCTGCGCTCGGCAAAACACCCAGCCCTGCACGTGAGAACACTTCATCGTGAGCAGGTGCTTCACATCATCTGCCGTCTCCGCCCCCTCCGCCACAATCATTTTGTCTAGACCTTGGCCCAGCTGGACCATCGTCTGAACAATCTTCCTCCGCTGGGAGGCGTGCTGCATATTCGACACGAAGCTTCGGTCCACTTTGATCTCATCGACCGGAAGGTCAAGCAGAAAGCTCAAAGACGAATACCCGGTTCCAAAATCGTCCAGCGAGATTTGCACGCCGAGCTGACGAATCTCATTCAGAACCCGTTTCACATCCGACATACCCACAAGCATGGCGGACTCGGTGATCTCCAGCTTCAGACATCTGGGGTCTAACTGTGTACGCGCGAGCGTTTCGACGAGTTCTGCAACTAACGTGGGGTTGGAGAGTTGGCGAGGCGAAATGTTCACGCTGACGTACAGACTCCGTCCCCAGAGTCGGTTCCATCGCGCAACCTGAGAACACGCACTCTCGATCACCTGCGCCCCCAGGTCACCGATCAGGCCCAGTTCTTCTGCGATTGCGATGAACTCCGAAGGGGGTACCTGACCATACACGGGATGCAACCAACGAGCTAGTGCTTCGAAGCCGCGAATCTCAGCAGAGTGCAGGTCGACAATCGGTTGAAAAGCGACCTGAATCTCTCGGCTTTGCAGAAGCAGGCGCAAGTCTGCCTCCATCTGCCATCGGGTATTGACGGCGTCGTGCCAGGCATCTTTGAACAGCGTTACGCGATTCTTCCCAGCCTGCTTGGCCCGGTACATGGCCACGTCTGCCGCTCGCAGCAGATCGGACCCGGGTTCTCCGTTGGCCGCAAAGACAACGCCAAGACTCGCCGTGCACCGAATCGTATGTCTACCAAGCTGGATAGGTTGACGGATTGCCTCAAGCAAGTTGTTCGCCATCGTTTCCGCCGAGGCCAGGTCCGCAGCCTGGGTCAGCACCACAAATTCGTCTCCTCCAAGCCGGCAAACCGTCGCGGATGGAGGAGAGGTCTCCGACAAACGCTTACCTATTTGAACCAGGAGCTTGTCGCCTTCCTCATGGCCCAGAGTATCGTTGATCGCCTTGAACTTATCCAGGTCTGCGAAAATGAGTACGACCTGGCCATCCTCTTCGGCTCTCCGGTCCGTCTCGTTTTGGAGTGTTCTACGAAGCAGTATGCGATTTCCTAACCCTGTCAACGCATCCTTGAGCACAGTCTCTTCGAGAATGCGGTGTGCTGCCTGCCAGCTTGTCTCGCGTTTAACAACCCGAAGCAGGAAGGTTATAAATGCAATCCCAAGCAGAAGGCTTCCAATCACAGGTCGCTTGTAAGCAATGTGCGCCGAGGTACCAATTGCAAGTGCGGGCAAGATACCGATGCTCAGACTATGCAAACGCGAGAGTGATCGGTCGCGTTCTATAGAACTCCGCTGCTGCACACCAAGCGGATGCGCACCGCGAAGAACCATCACACAGAAAACCATGAAAGGAGAGGTGTAGACCAGGTCCAGCGGCGTTCCTGCTTGCCAGCCTCGCGCGAGCAGCACATTTGCAGATGCGTCCAGAGTTGCATACAACGTGAGGAAGACAGCCAGGGGAGCGAAGAAGCGTCGCTCCCGGTCAGACGTCCCTGCAGACATTCTTACGAAGCAGCAGAGAGCAAGCAGGAAGTTCTGGAGCGTATAGGCCGTCCCTACGGTGAGGCGTCCAGAGACCTCAAAAACCAGACAATAGAGACCCAGGAAGGTGATAAGAATCTGGATCTTATCCAGCCATCCGACAGCATCGGCATCCTGCAGTGTCGGGTAGACCGCGATGAGTAGAGGAAGTCCTACGAGGAGCCACAAGGCATCGTCAACGCTTCTGCCCCACAGCCGCAGCGCTGGATGGTACATCTCATGCAGGTAAAGGCTCTGGGCCAGAGACCAGATGATGAACGCGAGCGAGACGTACACCCAGCATCGCTTAACCAGAGCCGATGTTGCTTTGCTCCGTGCCCTGAAGCAAATCAGGATGGTGAATAAGCAAATCAGCAACTGAAAGATATTCGACCAGAGTGCTGCGTGGACGCCGCTTATCGTCGCGCAAAAGTGCCCTGCCTCAAGCAGCAGCACGCCCCCTATAAGGATTTCGTTTCGCGCGTAACCTCGAGATCTGATCATAGTCATAGGAAGGACAGCTACCCACTTTATCGGCTGCAATGCGCGCGCCGAGATAGAACTTCTGTG
>CAXUDN010000045.1:0-8997 GCA_964249715.1 uncultured Acidobacteriaceae bacterium | reverse complement strand
CGCTCCAGAAGAGCAGTTGTTAACGCTGATTCGTCCCCGTTCAGGCACCTCCGTCCCCTGGCCCCGCCATCCCCACCTAGCATCACCTCATGCACGACCCGCAAGGCCCCACCCCCGCCGCCACGCCACGCTTCAACACCGTCGACATCCTGCGCGGCTTCTCCATCCTCGCCGTCGTCATCCACCACACCTTTCTCCGCTTCCTCTTCGCCGGCTACCCCATGCAGCACCGCATCCCGCATGACCTCGTCCACCTTCTCTTCTGGGACGGCAACAACGGCGTCACTGTCTTCTTCGCCGTCTCCGGCTTCCTCATCACCTTCACCTCCCTCCGCCGCTTCGGCACGCTCGCCCGCCTCAACCCCCGCACCTTCTACCGCATCCGCTTCGCCCGCATCGCTCCACTTCTTCTGCTCCTTGTGGCTATCCTCAGCGTTCTCGCCGTTCTTCACGCGCCAGGCTTCACCTTCACCGGCAAATCCGCCTCCCTCCCGCGCGCCATCCTGGCCGCCCTCACCTTTCACCTCAACTGGCTTGAAGCCCGCTACGGCTGGCTGCCCGCCAACTGGGACATCCTCTGGTCCCTCTCCGTGGAAGAGATGTTCTACCTCTTCTTCCCCCTCGTTTGCCTCGCCTGTTTTCACTTCCGCCGCACCGGCCTGGCCCTCTTTCTGCTCGTCCTGGCCACCTTCATCGCCATGGGACCCTTCGCCCGCAGCACTTGGACCACCAACGAAATCTGGCGAGAAAAAACTTACCTCGGCGGCATGGACGCCATCGCCCTCGGCTGCCTCACCGCCCTCCTCACCGCGCACCTCGCCGCTCGCCAAAACAGCACCTGGCCCCGCACCCACAAATCCCTTCTCCTCCTCACCCAGATTACCGGCGCCGCTATTCTCATCACCATCGCTATCGGCCCCCGGTGGTTCTGGAAGCTCTTCCCCACCAAACTCGATCCCTACGGCACCCTCATCGCCTTCGCCACCTGCCTCGTCATGCTCGCCAGCACCCTCCGCTCACAAGGAAGCGTCCTCCCGAGCGCAGCGCGCATCGCGAAGCCGATGGACCGCCTCACCGCCCCTATCCGCTGGTACGGCCGACACAGCTATGAGGTCTACCTCACCCACGAGTTCATCGTCATCGGGATCGTCTTCCTCTTCCTCCACTTTCATCCCAACCCCGATTCCGGATCCACCGCCCCCCATCAAGCCCCCGTCCCCCAGATGGTCCTCTGGTTCGCCACCGTCCTCCTCCTGACCGTCCCCCTCGGCTACCTGACCGCCCGCTTCTTCTCAGAACCCCTCAACCGCCGCCTCCGCGGAGCCTCCCCACCCCCTGCCTGAGGCTCGGCGGTATTGCCCCTGGCCCGCCATTCGCCACTCGTCTCAGTTGCTGGTCGACGGCGAAGCAAAGCTCACGATCGAAGATGTCCCCTGGGGAGGTACGCGCGCAAATGGGGCTCCTCCTAATAAGGCACCTGCTAAAGCACCTCCACGAGAACTAAAGGAAAGCCGCAAGGTGCGGTAAGATAGCCGCGCAACTCAGCAGCAAAATCCAGGTATCCGGACCTCCGGAAGGGTCAATATGCTCTGTCTCGGCATTTCGCGCCTCAAGAATTTTCTCCCTCTCGCCGTCCTTCTCATGGCTGGATGTTCCACCACCTCCACCGTGAACGGGAATGCGAACGGGAACGCGGTCGTTAAAGGCGCATCTGGGTCCATTCACGGCGGCCAGCAACCCATTTCCGGAGCCACCGTTCAGCTCTATGCCGTAGGCACCGCGGGAGACGGTTCCGCCGCCACCACACTCCTCACATCGCCTGTCCTGACCAACGCCGGCGGGGCCTTCACCATCACCGGCCTCTACACCTGCCCATCTTCGTCCGCCCTGGTCTACATCACCGGCACCGGTGGAAGCCCCGCCCCCGGGGTCACCAATCCGCAACTCGCCCTCATGGCGGCGCTCGGACCCTGCGGCGCCCTCAGCGCCTCCACCTTCATCAGCATCAACGAAATCACCACCGTCGCCGCCACCTACGCCCTCGCCCCGTTCATGTCCTCGTTCTCCGCCATCGGCTCAGGCCCATCCGACGCTACGGCTCTCGCCTCAGCCTTCGCCTACGCCGGCTATCTCGCCAACACCACCAACGGCACCACCCCCGGCCTCAACATTCCAGCCAACTACGCCGTACCCGTAGCCCAGGTCGACACCATCGCCGACCTACTCGCCGCCTGCATCAACTCTCCCGGCGGCGTCTCCGGCGACGGCTCTGTCTGCGGCTCCTTCTTCGCGCTCACCCTGCCCTCCGGCGCCCCCGGCCCTCCCGACAATACCCTCGCCGCGCTCCTCAACCTCGCCAACAACCCCACCCTCAACACCGCCGCACTCTATAACCTCGTCCCGGCCACCAGCCCCTTCCAACCCGCGCAATCCATCGCCCCGCCGGACCTCGCCATTCGCCTCCTTGCGACCTCCGCCTTCATCGTTTCGCCGTCCTCCCTCACCTTTTCTCCGGCCGTGATTGACTTCACCCAGCCCACCCAGAACATCACGGTCACCAATGGCACCTCCGCGGGCGTCAACATCACCTCGGCTTCCATCACCGGCGTCAACGCATCCGACTTCGCCCTCGTCCCTCAACCTGGCTCCGACTGCGCCATCACCGTCCCCGCCAACGCCACCTGCACCTTCGGGATCGCCTTCGTGCCTTCCGCCGCAGGAGCCCGCGCCGCCTACCTCATCCTTGCCAACACCTCCGCCAACCCCAGCATCGCCGTTCCTCTTGGGGGGACCGGTGCCTCCGGTTCCGCCGGCCCCGTCACCCTCACCCCGTCCAGCCTCGCCTTTACCCAACTCGGCATCCCGCAAATCCTCACCCTCACCAACACCGGTTCCTCCACCCTCTCCATCAACTCCATCGCGATCTCGGGCACGGAGTTCATCCAGACCAACAATTGCGGCTCATCCTTGCCCGCCTCCGCTTCCTGCACCCTCACCGTGTCCGACCCATCCTCCAACGCATCCGCGCCCGCTACCCTCACCGTCACTGACGACGCCGCCACCGGCCCCCAGGCCGCCACCCTCAGCTACTCCGGTCCAGCGCAGCCACCGACCTTTCCGGCCAGCGTCGATTTCGGACACTGGGCCATCGGCGCCACCGGCAATCAACTGCTCAATGTGGGCGGTCCAGGCGCCAGCGGCAGCTACAGCTTCACCATCACAGGACCCAACGCCGGCAATTTCTCCTTCGCGCAAAACTCGTCCGTAAGCTCGACAACCTGCTCGTATGACTACCGGTTTGAGCAACAGTGCTACCTCAACATCTACTACACGCCATCCACTACCGGCTCAAGCACCGCCTTCGTCAACATCGCGGGCTTCGGCCGGTTCACCTTGACCGGCATCGGCGACCCTGCCGGGGTAGACTTCGACTTTTATCAGTACCTGCAAGCCCTGGCCTACGGACCGCTTTCTTACACACCGCCCATCAATTCGCTTACCCTCCCCAGCATCCCTCTCGGGACATCCACGACCCTTCCCTTCGTCCTGCAGAACACGGGCACTGTTCCCTCGCTAGCGACGAATCCTCCCGTGATCTCCGGCCCTGCCGCCGCCGACTTCACCGTCACCATACCCGCCCCGCCAAATGCCATCCTCTGCATTTACTTCGCGTGTCCCGTCGTCACCTTCACGCCGACAGCGATCGGAACACGCACAGCTACCCTCACCTACACCGACGCCACGAACACCGTCACCCGCACCCTCACGCTCACTGGCACAGCAACCACCCCCGCGCCCGTCCTCACCGCGGCTCACACCCTGCTCTTCTCCGGCATCCCGGCAGGCACGGTCAGCGCCCCCCAGACCATCACCATCAACGCCTACGGGAATCACCCCATCCAGGCCTCCATCACTCCTATCCCCACCGGCGCTTCCCAGCCGTTCATCTTCACGGGTCCCACCTTCTGCCCCTCCACCCCCTGCACCGTCAGCATCGCCTACGCCCCCACCTCGGACCCCTCCACCCAGAGCGCCAATGCCTACGTCGTCGCTACCGATACTCTCGGCCTCTCTACGGGAAATATTCAGGCAATCGGTCGGGTAGCCCCACTCGCCTTCCTCGACCTCAACCCGGATGTCGTCAACTTCGCCCCGCAGGCGCTCACTACCGTCTCCCCACCCCAGGCCGTCACGTTGACCAACATCGGCAATTCGGTCCTCCCCCTAAGCTTTCAATTAAGCCAGGGCAGCGCTGACTTTACCTTCAACACGAACTGTCCCTCGTCCCTGGCCATTGGCGCCGCCTGCACCGTGAACGTGAGCTTTACCCCCGTCGACGCCACCGGCCTGGTCAGTGGAATTCTCCAAACCGGCCAGGGCTACATCAGCCTTTCCGGCAACTCGTTCTAGTGCGTCTCGATCCGGCGCGCGGCCGTCTTCTCGCTGCCCGGCCCAGCACCGCGTTACCATCTCCGCAAAGGGGGAGGGTCGCAGCTCAGTTGCGGCGCAACTATTGCCTCTCCACAGAACCCACCATGCAGCACCCCCGTTATCGCGACAGGGCGATAATGGGATAGGACGACCTTGCTGAATACTCTGCCACGCTTCTCCTCCCTCGCTCTGCTCCTCTTTGCATCGGCTTCGTGCTCTCCCGCGCAAACCGCCGCCATCCCGCGCCCAAACATCACGCGTGACATCCCCTATACCCGCGATCTCACCGGCACCTACCGAGCCGACCTCTACGAGCCGGCTCTCCCCGGCACGCATCTTGCCGTCGTCGCCATTCACGGAGGGAGCTGGCGCTCCGGCCACAAAACCGAGATGCGCCGCCTCTGCACCGACCTTGCCGCCCAGGGCTTCACCTGTTTCTCCATCGACTACGACACGCATGCCCATTCCTTCCCCCTGTCCTGGCAGGAATCCCGCGCCGCCGTCGCCTTCCTGCGTGACCACGCCGCCGACTACCACATCGACCCCCGGCACATCGCCGTTCTCGGCACCTCCGCGGGCGGCCAACTCGCTGCCCTTGTCGCTCTGGCCCCCGAGGGACCCACCACCACCCTCCCTCAAACCGCCCAGCTCGCCTCCACGCCAGTCACAATCGACCCAGGCGCCTCACCGGCTCCGGTCCCACCACGGCCGCTGACACCCATCCCCGTCGAAGCCGCCGTCCTCTTCAACGGCGGCTACGACCTCCATCCCGTGCACTACCTCCTCCGCCGCTATCTCGGTGGAAACTGCGCCCAGATCCCATCCGTCTGCAACGACGCCTCCCCGGATTTCCATATCCACCCCGACGCGCCGCCCATCTTCGTCGGCCACGGCACCCACGACCACCTGATCCCGTACAGCCAGGCCACCACCTTCGTCTCCCTCCTCCAGGCAGCCCACGACCCCGTGACACCCTTCGTCGCCACCGACGCCGGCCACAGCTACTGGCGCAACCGCCACTGGTACGCCGTCAACCTCGCTGCAACCGACGCCTTTCTGAAGCAGAGCCTGTCGACGCCGCACGCAGGTCAATAGCTTCCACCAACTGAAATCCCAAAAATTTGCACATCTTCTCTGCTGACTCCGAGCCGCGCACACTTGAGGCACATCCGTCCTGACCGAGCTGCCGCAATCTGGTCCGCAGTGCAGACCGCTCAGCGTGGACCGATACCATGCATCGCGAGGTAAACGATGGCCACGATGCCCACCACCCACATCAGGCCAAAAATCGTCCCGCTGACTATGCCCGCCGGCTTAGACACCCCACCCGCTTCTCGCAAACTGACAGGATCCAGCGTACCGTCCGCCAGCCGCATCGTCTGCAGCTTGCCGATTGCGTGCTGAACATAGGTCCGGTGCCCCAAAAAGCCGAGAAGCACACTCAGGATCAGACCAATGCGCGAAGCTATCGGAAGAACGGCGGCCACCACCAGCAAAGCGACGACAACCCAGGCCATCACCCACATCTTCCGGTAGAAAAACCACACCGGTCCAAGAAAGAAAGCCGCCGCCTCAAAGCCGCCGCCGAAAAACCGAAACTTCGGCCGGCCGCCCTCGGCACGAACTGTATCTTCCCGCAGCTTGTCGTACGTCTTCAGAAAGGTCTCGGCGTGCGGTCCAAAAAAAGCCGCCAACTCTGCGCGGCGTGACACCTGGTCGGGGTCCTTCAAAAAAGCAAGATAGGGTGTGTTGTCAGCCATATCTGCCCTAGACCCATATCGGCTCCCTCAACGTTGCATCTTTGGGGATGAATCTCTGGTAACACCAGGTCGTCTCCAATCGTCACTACATTCCCTGCGAAATCCCGCAACCCCAGGTTCTTTCTTCTCTTTTTCTTCGCCTTGCACTACACTTCCATCACCAGGGAGGGCGTGCCCTTACGCCCTCGCATCCAAAGTGACGCAACCGCACCACGAGGTCCCCACGACATGCCGACTTCCCGCTTCGCCGAGCAGCCCCGAGTCCCCGTCACAGGCAGTAGCCGCCGCCCCTTCACCGCCGAAGGCAATACCCGTCTGCCTTTCGCAACCCCGGATCAGACCTCCGGGCAAGTCATGGAACGCGGCCAGCACATCACCGTATCCGTCCTGGTCCGCCGCAAAAACGCCATAGATCCCGCCACCCTCGGTGAAACCCGCCTCACTCCCGAAGAATTCGACGCCCAACACGGTGCCGACCCCGAATCCGTAGCCCTGATCAAAGCCTTCGCTGACGAGTACCAGCTCCAGGTCGAACCCGACCTCCCCGCAGCCCGCGCCACCGTCCAACTCACCGGTTCTCTCCCCAATCTCGAGCGCGCCTTCGGCACCCAACTCCGGTCCCACGCCATCCCCGCCGGCAAAATCCGCACCCGCGAGGGCGCGCTCACCGTTCCCGAAGAGCTCGCCCCCCACATCCGCGCCGTCCTCGGCCTCGACAACCGCCCCCAGGCCAAGCCCCACTCCCGCATCGCCACGCCCGCTGCCACCAACACCTCGTACACCCCCGTCCAGGTCGCGCAAGCCTACCGATTTCCCGCCATCAGTGCCGCCGGACAAACTATCGGCATCATCGAGCTCGGCGGCGGCTACGAGACTTCCGATCTCACAACCTACTTCAACGGCCTCGGCCTCACCCCGCCCACCGTCACCGCGGTCTCCGTCGATGGCGCGAAGAACGTTCCTGGGGGCGACTCAACCGGTGCCGACGGCGAAGTCCTCCTTGACATCGAAGTCGCCGGAGCCGTCGCCCAGGGTGCCGCCCTCGCCGTCTACTTCACCCCCAACACCGACCAGGGTTTCGTGGACGCCATCTCCACCGCCGTCCACGACACCGCTCGCAAACCCTCCGTCATCTCCATCTCCTGGGGCGGCCCCGAGTCCACCTGGACCCAGCAATCCCTCACCGCCATGGACGAGGCCTGCCAGGCCGCCGCCGCCCTCGGCATTTCCATTACTGTCGCTTGCGGCGATAACGGCTCCACGGACGGCGTAACCGATGGCGCCAACCACGTCGACTTTCCCGCCTCCAGCCCACACGTCCTCGCCTGCGGCGGCACCACCCTCCGCGCCTCCGGAACCTCCATCTCCAGCGAAACCGTCTGGAACGAACTCGCCTCCAACGAGGGCGCCACCGGCGGCGGCGTTTCCGACGTATTTCCCCTCCCCACCTGGCAAGCCAACAGCAACGTCCCCGCTCCCACCGTCAGCGCCGGTGGCCGGGGCCTTCCTGATGTCGCCGGCGACGCCGACCCCGCCACCGGCTACTCCGTCCGCGTCGACGGCCAGGACACCGTCATCGGCGGCACCAGCGCCGTCGCCCCGCTCTGGGCCGGCCTCATAGCCCTGGCCAATGCCCAAAACAGTAAAAGCGCCGGATTTCTCAACCCCATCCTCTACGCCGCCAGCGAGCCCTCTACCTTCCACGACATCACCCAGGGCAGCAACGGCGCCTTCAACGCCGGCCCAGGATGGGATGCCTGCACCGGCCTCGGCTCTCCCATCGGCACCGCCGTCGCCTCCGTTCTCAGTTCATCCTCGACACCCCCGGCGCCTGATCCAACGCCCACCAAACACAAGAAGCACCACCACAAGGAGTAACGTAAACCCAACCCAGGGCGGTCCGGTGCCAATCTCCAATATCGTTCCGCCTCTTGGCTCACCTGCAACCTTGTCCGCGCTCACTGCCGGAGGCTGCCGGAAACCGGCTCACCAACCCACCCCAGGCCGACCGTTCTCCACTTCGGTCCGTCCACGCGAGGCGCTTTAAACCTCCGCCACCACCCCAGTGGAATACTCCACCTTACCTGCACCTCCCGGCCTTCGGCTCCGCCTCCACCACCGCCGGCTTGCACTCATCCCCAAACGCCGTAATCACAATTTTTCTGAATCGTCGTCATCGCGCGATCGTACGGCCAAGCCAGGATGACATTCGTCACCCCCAAACCCTGACACCCGGCACTCGAATCAACCTCCAGCCCGGCGCACACTCCTGTTATCGGCAAACAGGAGAAAAACATGAGCGCCACCCAAACGATTTTCACCTCCACCCCACAGGCCGTCCACGCCACCCCCGCCGCTGAGCTCCTAGCCGTCACAAAGCGCTACCGCAACGGCGTCACCGCCCTCAACAATCTCTCCCTCACCCTTTACCCCGGCGAAATCGTCGCCCTCCTCGGCCCCAACGGCGCCGGCAAATCCACCGCCGTCAAGCTCCTCCTCGGGCTCTGCGCCCCCACCAGCGGGCAAGCCCACATCTTCGGCCAGGATCCCCGCTTCAGCACCAATCGCCTCCGCACCGGCGTCATGCTCCAGGTCGGCCGCGCCCCCGAAACCCTTCGCGTCCGCGAGCACATCGACCTCTTCCGCGGCTACTACCCCAGCCCCCTCTCCGCGCTCGAGCTCATCCACCTTGCCGGCCTCGAAGGCCTCGAAAACCGCCTCTTCGGCCAACTCTCCGGCGGCCAAAAACAACGCGTCCTCTTCGCCCTCGCCCTCGCCGGCAACCCCGACCTCATCTTCCTCGACG
>CAXUDN010000044.1:12841-27595 GCA_964249715.1 uncultured Acidobacteriaceae bacterium | reverse complement strand
GACGATGATGCGACAAGTGTTGAACGAGTTCTTGAATAAGCCGGAGACTTCGATCAGTAAGGCGTCGAATACCTTTTCGAACAGAGCTTTCAACCCGCGCTCGCTAAAGACCTTCGGCTCCATGTAGGCCTCCAGTACGAATGCGGAGACAATCCCTCCCAGTGCTTTCCCGGATACTCTCGCGGACCTGCCGAGAAGTTCGACGAGTGCTTCCTCTACACCGTCTTCCAACGCTTCCTCTGCCTGGCGAAGCCGCTCTTGGAGTTCCGGGTGCCGCGTAAGGAAAAGCTTGACCTCAAGTATGATGAGGGCCCACTCCCTATCTATCGCAAGATTGACGTAAAAGCTTCGGAACGCAGCAGTCTTTGCGTCTCGTGTCAAGGCACCATCTGAAGCACGGCGAAGTTTTGATTGGTAACTTGCAGCTTTCATTTTAGCCAAGGCCAGAAACAAATCTTGGAAAGTTCGTGCCACCTTCATGCCGCAGGTTCACTCCCGCCGCAGCCAGCGTGCAGAAGGCTGCCGGCCCCGCGAGGCCACCGGACTCGATCGCAATCCTGCCGATCAGGTGGAAGTGAACATGTAGACGATGCAAGGAAGCGCTACCTGTCAGAAGAGGAGCTCCTCAGATTGAAGGTTGCGCTCGACGAGAGGATGTACCGGAAGGGCGTTAAGGACGTCAACAAGACAATCTTTGTCTGCGCCTGTCGGTCCTGATTGCCGTTGCGGCCGGTATGCGGAGTGATAGATCTTTCGCATCGAGTGGGGCGACATCCTCTACGGCGAGGGATTGATCGCTGTCACGGCAAGGCTGAAGAAAGGAAAGGTGCGTCTCGTGCCGATGCCGCCTGAACTCGCGCAGGAGATCCGAAGGTATCCGGCTGTGATCGGAGAAGATCGGATTTTGCCTCCGGAGCCGGGAGCGCCCAGAGGGACGTCAGCGTGCTGACAGAAGCTTTCACGAGTTGCTCAAACGAGCAAAGATCCGAAGCTTTTGCTTTCACAATCTATGGCACACGTTCGCTTCCTGGGACATGATGTCCGGCAATGATTTTCTACGAGCCCTCGAAGCTGCTCGGTCATTCCAACATCAAGATGACGGAGCGGTATGCCGACCTGGCTCGGGCGCACATCGTGAAGACAGGCAGCGTATCCCGCGAACTTTGAAGCAAGCTGGAGCCGCAGTCGGAGAGAGCGACGTTGCGCAAGGAAAGATAGGACGACGAGCCTGACTGAGTGGTACTGAGAGGTCCCACTTGCTATCCAGGATGTGTCCTCTATGTGTCTTGAACTGATTTGAGCTGAATCTGGTTGCCGCGAAGCGCTTAAAATGTGGTGGCCAGAGACGGGATCGAACCGCCGACGCCGGCCTTTTCAGGGCCGCGCTCTACCACTGAGCTATCTGGCCTTCCGGGGTATCGGAAGTGAACCCGCACACAAACATCGCGCGCCGGATCCGCGTTCTGAAGCGCCTGCCTGTGGGGAGGAAGACTTCAAAGCCACACCACGAGAACTTGCCCGCAGGGGCCTTCCAAAACGACTCGCCTAGTATAGCAAACCAGCGCCGTGGCACGAGGCCGAGGAGGCAATCTGATGGTCGGCCGGAGCCCGGCAGAGGGGATAGAGTTCTGGCCCGTCGTGAAAGAGTCCGCCAGCGCTTATGGCTTGGCTGCTGTGGTTAGCTTCAGCCAACTTTCGGTACCAACCGCCGCCGCGGGCCACGTATGCTGCACATACCAACCAAAGCCATGTCACCGCGTCTCTTTACGTTTGCTCTCGCCCTCTTTCTCCAGACCGCCGGCACGCCCCCGGGCCTGGTCACGCAGCCCACGCACCCGACGGTGATCCCCGGCACAGGACGAACCGCGCACACCCCCGCGCAAAACTCCGGCGAGGCACGCGCCAGCGGCGCTTTCAACGCTGCGAAAGCGCTGGGCGCCCCGGAGCTCTACGCGTTTCTCCGGCCCTTCCCCAAGGGCGCGGATCTCCATATGCATCTTTCCGGTGCGGTGTATGCCGAAACGTTCATCCGTGAGGCTGCCGAGCAGGGCCTTTGCGTGGCGACGGTCGACCCCGGGAAGCCCGCTGTACCTCAAGGCCAGAATGCCCTCCATTTCGTTCAGCCTCAGGCTGACAAGACCTGTGCTGCCGGTGAGGTCCCTGCGGCCGACGCCCTCAAACGCCAACCCCTTTACGACGACCTCATCGACAGCTTCAGCATGCGCGCCTTCGTGCCTACGGAAGGGATCAACGGGCATGATCAGTTTTTTGCCACGTTTGACCGCTACGGCGGGCTGAAAGCTTTTACGGGGGAGTGGCTTGATGAGGTAGCCAGCCGAGCCGCGAGCCAGAACGAGCAGTACCTCGAAATTATGCAGACGCCGTCCTTCAATCACGCGGCGACGCTTGGCTACAAGCTCGGCTGGCCCCCGGTGAGCGGTCGCAGCGGCGACGATCACAAAGAAGCTCTCGCCAGGCTGAGGGAGCAGTTGCTTTCTGAAGGCTTGCGAGAGGAGGTGACGGCAGACCGGAAGGAATTTAGCGATGCTCTGTCCAAGCGCAACGAGATCGAGAAGTGTGATGTGCCACAAAATATTACTGCCTTCGCGGATGGACTCCCGTGCAACGTCCAAATCCGCTTCCTTTACCAAGTCCTCCGCGGCTTTCCACCTCAACAGGTCTTTGCCCAAACCCTCCTCGGCTTCGAAGTCGCACAAGCCGAACTCGACTCCGGCAGTCCTCTTGTCGTCGGCATCAACTTCGTCATGCCCGAGGATGGCCGCCTCAGCATGCAGGATTACCACCTCCAAATGCTCATGCTCGACTATTTCCACAGCGTCTACCCCAAGGTCCACATCTCCCTCCACGCCGGCGAACTTGCTTTCGGCATGGTGCCGCCGGATGGCCTGCGCTTCCACATCCGTGAAGCCGTCGACCTTGGCCACGCCGAGCGCATCGGCCATGGCATGGACGTGCTTTATGAGGACAATCCGGACAAGCTGCTTAAGGAGATGGCGGACAAACACATCATGGTCGAGATCAATCTCACCTCCAACGACGCCATCCTCGGCCAGACGCGCACCGATCACCCGCTGGCCGCCTATCGCGCCGCGCATGTGCCCGTCGCCCTTTCCACCGACGATGAAGGCGTCAGTCGCATCGACCTGACCCACGAGTACGTCAAGGCCGCCGAAGAGCAGAACCTGACCTACACCGATCTAAAACGCTCGGCGCGCACCTCGCTCGAGCACAGCTTCATGCCCGGGCAAAGCCTCTGGGCTGCGCCGGACGACTTCACTCGCCTCATCTCCAATTGCGCCACCGGCATCACTGCCACCTCCCAACCCACGCCCGCCTGCCGGGCCTTTCTGAACGCAAACCGACGCGCCGGCATGCAGTGGGAGCTTGAACGCCGCTTTGCCGCCTTTGAATCTTCTCTACAGAACACCCGTTAATGGAAATCGGGAAGCCCCCCTGCCACAAACGTTGTAAAGTCCAGCTCTAACTTGCACGTTTTGAATACTTTGAGCGAAATTGCCCGGGCGGCAGCCAGCCCTCGCGTTACACTCCACTTATCGCAAGAAGGGAGTTCCGAAGGTGTTCCAGAAGGCAATCCTCGTTGTGCTGCAGATTCTGCTCTTCCTGATTCTCTTCGCTGTTGGCAGCTTCCTGCCTGCGCTTCCGTCCTTCCGCTCCCTGTATTTCCAGGTCCAGACCGGACCTCACCGGGTGTTCGTCCTTGACGGTCTGATTCTCGCTCTGCTGGCCTACATGCTTATTTTCTTGATAGAAGCCGCCCGGAAGCGCCTGCGCGGTCCTGGCGGCCTTACCACGCTGGCCCTGGTCCTCGCGCTCGTCTTGGGCTTGGCCATGAAGCTGGGTTTCAAAAGCATCTAACCGGATTGTTCCGAATCCCACGTCAGCACCAGTGACACCAGCGGTCTTGCGATTTAGTGTCCTCTCCATGTCGCTATCCGTAGACGAGATGGAATACCCTTTCCACTTTGGTAAACTTTTCCCACAAATAAGACGATTTATTAATCAAGATCTGTCTGTGTAGCGTTGCTCGCAGTCGTTCTAGGGAAAATGACTGCAACGGCTAATCAGGTCGTCGCGATTGAAGGAAATGTCCCACATGGCTCTTGCCCGCTCTTCCAATCCGTTGGCCCCATACATTGACCTATCCCAACGCACCATTGCTTATTTCTCGATGGAGATTGCATTGAGTAAGAGCCTCCCGACCTACTCGGGAGGCCTTGGCATGCTCGCCGGGGACACCCTGCGCTCGGCCGCCGACACCGGCTCGCCCATGGTCGCCGTTTCTCTGGCCCATCGCTGCGGGTATTTCCGACAGTACCTGGACAGCAACGGTCAGCAGACCGAGTCCGACGTACCCTGGCACCCAGAGACGATGCTGACCGACGCCGGCGCTGCCGTTACGATCCAATTGCAGGGCCGCGACATCACCATCCGCGCCTGGCGCTTTGATGTAGTCGGCACCACAGGCCACATCCTCCCGGTCTTCCTGCTCGACACCGACATCGCAGGCAATGATCCATGGGACCGTCACCTCACCGATCACCTTTACGGTGGCGATAACTACTATCGCCTCTGCCAGGAAGCCGTGCTCGGCCTTGGCGGCATTCACCTGCTCCATGCGCTCGGCTGCCGGCCTGAGGTTCACCACATGAACGAAGGGCATGCTGCCCTGCTCACCATCGGCCTTCTCGAAGATCATCTCGCCGGCATCCCGCTTCGCGACGCCAAGGAGAGCGATACACGTTTTGTCCGCGAGCACTGCATTTTCACCACGCACACCCCCGTTCCGGCCGGCCATGATCACGGCCGAGTCCGCGGCTACCGCCCGTGATAGTTGCGATCTTTTCCACCTTCAATGCTATTGCTTTTGTCGACATACATCCTCCACTTCTTCCCATAAGATACCGGCATTGTGCACGCAAAAGGTCCAGCGCTGTGCGGATCTCCTGATGTCAATCCTTCTTGTTCGCTTCCAGATGAGGAAGCCTACTTGCTTGCGATTACCCTCTTCCAGAGGATATCTACACGAACATCTCCATCCCGGAAAACTTCAAACATCTGGTCGCCATCGACGATCTCCTTCAGGTGTTCCGCATCGCGCTGCTGTCCGATCCAGTTAGGAAAGTTGCAGGCATCGACGACATTGCCCATGAAGTTGCCGTCGTCATCGACCATGTAGGTTCCGCTCAGGGCCAGATTGCCGGCCAGGGCAGCTTTGTTCTCCTCCGCCGTTCCGTCTTCGCGGACGCCACCTGAGAAGGCCGGCACGCGGGGATCGGATATGAGTTCCACAAAGTGCATGCTTTCGTGAAAGCAAAGCAAGCCCTGAGGGCTCGGACCAAAGGGCTCCACGGTGCGCCCCGACACGTTCGCTCGAACTGTTTCGGGCTTCCACATGCCGAGAACTTTATTACTTGGCATCGCTTTTCTCCATGTGAACAGCAGCGGCCGAACCACTGCCCTGGCTGATGGCCAGCTTTCTTTTCTGCGCTGCTTGCCGCGAATCCAGATGACCCCGGCCAGCAGCGCAGAGCCTTTTAGAACTTGCCGTTCTGGTTTCGCCATTCACTCTGGGGCGGGATATTTTCGATGACATCCCAGTGCTCGGCGATCTTGCCGTTCTCGACGCGGAACAGGTCATAATACGCCACCGGCTTGTTACTGCTGGTGGGCGTTGCCGTTTTCGCGGTTCGTGGTACTGCATTGTCCGGGCCCTCGTCCTTGGCCCGAACCATTTCGACGTACCCCTGCGCGAACGCAGGAGAGACGCCCCGTTCAAGCAGGCGCTGCTTAAAGGCTTCAAAGGGAATCTGCTGAAAGCGAATGGTGCGTTTCAACACTTCCGACAAGATCGCTGCCAAATCATTGGGGGACAGGTCTTCGGGCCCGAGGACGGGGACCTCCTCTACGCCCGTCCAGGATGGGTCCAGCAGGAGCCGCGTGGCGGCTGCGGCGATATCGCGGATGGCGCACGTGGGTGCTTTGCGGTCGCCGTGGAGTGGCGAGAAGAACATGCCCTGAACTTCTAGTGGCGTAGCCTGTTGCAGCAGGTTGTCCATGAACGATCGCATGGTCAGTGCGCGGTAGCCCACGCCGGTGCTTGCGATCAGATCGTCCATCGCCAGCGATGCTGTGACGATGCCTGCACGCTCCGCCAATGGAGTCCCTCGTCCGAGTGCCGAGATGCCGACCACTCGCTTTATACCCCCCTGCACAAAAGCATCGCAAGCCGGCCGGGCGAAATCGATGTAAGCCGCCTCCAAGCTCGGCGACTGCACAGTGGGCGGAGCGAGCCAGAAGACGGTGTCGGCACCCTGAAAGGCCTTGCGCACGGTTGCGAGAGCGTCGTGCGAACCCTCCACTACGTCTACGCGCTCGCGCTGCTCCAAAGGGATTATCGACGCATCACGAACGATAACGCGTACAGGTACGTTGCTCTTCAAAACATTGGTGAGTAGATGTTTGCCGATGTTGCCGGTAGGCGTTGTGATGACGATCATGCTGCTGTCTCCTTGCGAATGGAACGTTTTAGGCCTGGCTTGTTAGGGGCAGAGGAATGCGGAAAAGCTGCTCTGCATTTCGTGGCTGATCAGCCGGCGTTCGCGGTCGTCGAGTGACGCATGGCGCAGAAAAGCGGTGGCCGTGGCGCTGTCTTCGTACGGGTAGTCGATGGCGAACAGAACCCGTTCGGCACCGAGCTTGCCGAGACAGAATCGCAGCACGTCCGGATCGTCCATGCCGCTGGTGGTTACAGAGAAGTTGCGCTTCAGGTAATCAGTCGGTGACATCTCCAGCTTGGTCCTCCCGAGTTGTGGCGCCGCTCACTGGAAGCTCTTTTTTACGATGTTGTTCAGCCGCCACATCCAGAACGGCAGAGCTTCGCCGAGATGTCCGAGCACGATCTTAAGTTTTGGATGCCGGGTCGAGAGCGCCACTCAGGATAAGCCGTATTGCAGACGTACCAGCCTCTGCCAGATAGCCCACACCGCACCGCGCATGCCGAATTGCATATACGGCCCAAGCATCTGCGGACTGGGAACGCGCGGGTGCAGGTAGAGCGTGGCATCCGTTTCTCCAGGATGCGGCCGCCAGCCTGGGTTGCCATCACACACACTCCTGGGCGAACTCTTGTCCCCGTGTTCTGCGCTACTGCCGTGGGACATTGCGATCAGCGGATGCCTATGCAGCATCGTCCTGATCAGGGCTTGCGCAGCCCTCGCGTCGGGAAATTCGTGCTTCGTACCAACCCGCTTCAACGCACTCGAGCATCTGATTCCGAGAGTCGCTGGCGCGCTGCCGCGTGATCGTCTGCTGTTCGCACAGACGCTACGCGCCTACCTGGCGACTGAGATAAGCCATCCCGAGGGCTGGGTGCGCGGCATCGCCGATCCGATTGTGGGTGCAGCGCTTTCCGCCATGCACTCGGCACCGCAGAGTAGCTGGACACTGCAGAACCTGGCTCAGGAAGCCGGCTGTTCCCGGGCAGCCTTTGCAAGGCGTTTCAGCCATCTTATGCAGCAAAGTGCCTTGAGCTACCTGACCTCGTGGCGCATGAACCTGGCCGCTGAATATCTGCGAGAAAGGACATACACGGTTGTCGAAGTTGCAGGCCGCGTGGGCTACAGCACGGACGCTTTCTCCGTTGCGTTCAAGCGCTGGTCGGGAGACTCGCCAAAACAATTTCCCCTTGAGTTGTCGCTCTGACAGGGACTCGCGGCCTCATCGCCCCGTGCAACTGCTGCTCGCGGTACCGCCCCGGGGTCGCGCCGATTGTTCTCTTGAAGGCCTTGTTGAAGGCCGCGTCTGTCTCGTACCCCACGTGCTGTGCGACATCGCTGATCTTTCGGTCGCCCTTCACCAGCAGTTCGAGAGACTTCTGCATGCGCCATTCGGTGACGTAGTCAAAAGGCGTTTCTCCAAGCAACTCCTTGAAGCGGGATGCAAAGGCCGAGCGCGACATTCCGGCAGCATCGGCCAGCGACTCGACGGTCCAGGTCGCAGCCACGTTCGCGTGAAACGCTTTCAGGGAACTTCCAATCTGCGGGTCGAAGATCGCCCGAAGCCAGCCGCGCTTTCGCTGGCCTGCTTCCGAAGCCATTTGGAGTCGAAGCACTTGAACGAACATCACCTCAGCGAGCCTGTCTGCCGCCACTTCCGCGCCTGGTGCAAGCAGCGTCATTTCTGCCGCGAAGATCTGCAGGGTCGCCTGCAAGCCGGCTGCAGCGCTCTGCTCGGCACGAATCAGGATAAGGTTCGGCAGGAGCGCGGCGATCGGCCGGATACTTCCTTGATTGAATTGCAGAATGCAGGAAACGACGCTCGTCGTCGCGCCGCCGCCGCCGTACTGAATGACGTTGTTGACCTCCTTATCGCGCAGCTGACAAAAGCTCACAGGAGGCGTTCGCAGCTGGTCGGCGAGCGTGAAGGAGATGCGCGGCGCAAGCAGGAAGCAGTCGCCTTTCACCACCAGGATCGGCTCTGGCTCACCGTCGACAAGCAACCAGCACTGTCCCTCAGCGACCATACCGAAGTACGCAACGCCGGGCCGCTGCGCGATGCTCCCATCGTTTTGCGCCTCTTCGGCTAAGAGCCTGACGCTCCACGGAGCGGAGGCATCGAGCCTAGATTGAACAAGGGCCGTGACCTTCAACGTGCGAAAGATGTCGCTGACCGGATCCAATGGAGCTCCCTGGACGATTGAACAAGATTCGCGGACTCCGGGGCAATGCGAATCCAGGGTTGCGCGAATCTACTCGTCAGCATGCAGATGAGCGGGGCGGCCAGAAAGTCGCCTTGCGGAGGAAGAAATTGGCTACAAATGAAAAAATCGTTATCAGCGGGGCATCCGGCCAGCTTGGAAAGCTTGTGCTGCGGGAGCTCCTCGCCAAGGGCAACACCAACCTGATCGCGGCAACCCGGACACCCGAAAGTCTCACTGAGTTTGCGGCCCAGGGTGTTGAGGTGCGCAAGGCCGACTTCAACGCTCCGGAAACTCTGCGGGAAGCGTTCCGGGGCGCCAGGCGCTTGCTGCTCATCAGCACCACCGATGTCGGCCAGCGCGCTCAGCAGCACGGGGCCGCCATCGAGGCTGCCAAGGCTGCCGGCGTGGAGCACATCATCTACACCTCCTACCCGGACCCCACCCACTCTGTAGCGGCAGTTTCGCCGGACCACGCCGCGACAGAAGACCTCATTCTGAAGAGCGGTCTGAAGTACACCTTTCTCGGAAACTATCTCTACTCCGAGGTCCTGATGTATTCCCTGCCAAGCGCGACCCAGAGTGGAACGCTCTACGGCTCCGCCGGAGACGGTAGAGCCGCGTACGTCACACGGCAGGATTGCGCATACGCTGCGGCCGGCGTGCTGGCCAGTGCGGCCGAGCACGAAGACAAACGCTACCGGATCAGCGGGCCGGCGGCCTACACCCGGGCTGAACTCACCGCGCTGGTCTCCGAAGTCACCGGCAAGCCGGTCTCCTATGTGGACTTGCCGCCAGACGACTTCAAGCAGGGGCTGATCCAGGCCGGCATCCCGGAAGCCTATACGCCCATGTTCGTCTCGTTCGATCTGGCCATCAAGGCCGGTGAACTTGCGAAGGTCACCCAGGACGTGAAGCAGCTTTCCGGGCATGAGCCGCAGGACCTGCGTTCCTTTCTGCAGTCAGCGCTGCGCTAAAGAAGGGTGGGCCCGCGATGGGCCCACCCTCTTGCGTCCACGCATCAGCAACTTTTGTTTACAAGGAGTCATATGAAAATCGCTGCAACGATCTCCCGCTACCTTCTGGGCCTCATGTTCACCGTCTTCGGATTGAACGGCTTTCTCCACTTCATTCGTCAGCCGCCTCCTGCGGGAGTCAATGCGCAACAGTTCATGATGGCCGCGTTCACTTCGCACTTCATGGTCATCGTTTTTCTTGCACAGATCGTGGGCGGCGTGCTTCTGCTCGCTGGACGATTCGTCCCGCTTGCACTGGCCGTCCTGGCGCCCGTTCTCGTCAACATTCTCGATTTCCACATCACCATGGACCCGGGCGGCATTGGTGCCGGGGCTTTCGCAGCCATTCTCTGGGTGCTGGTCTTTCTTCGCTATCGCCGTTCGTTTGCTCCGCTCTTCCAAAGCCAGCCGGCCACCGAGGTCTAAAACCGGCAGGGACAGGTCTGCTGCGTAAGTGGAAGCAGTTTCTTTTCAACAAAGGAGGCTTAAATGTCAGCGCGTTTTCCTACCTACTTTCTTTCGCACGGTGGTGGCCCGTGGCCATGGCTCAAGCGGGAGATGCCGTTTTTCGAAGAGTTGGATCGGTCGCTGCTTCAGGTGCGGTCCGAACTTCCTGAAACACCCGCAGCGGTGCTTGTGATGTCAGGCCACTGGGAAGAAAAGGACTTCACCGTCATGGCGAGCCCACGTCCGCGCATGATCTACGACTTCGGCGGCTTTCCCATCTCCCTGTCGCGGGTCCAGTATCCCGCTCCGGGTCATCCTGCGCTGGCAGCAGAAGTACAACATCTGCTGCAGGGTGCGGGACTCACAGCCGACCTCGATTTTGATCGCGGCTTCGACCATGGAACGTATTCGCTTCTTTACCCGATCTTCCCCGAGGCGAACGTCCCGGTGTTTCAGCTTTCTCTGCGCCGCGACTACGATCCCGAAGCACACCTACAGGCTGGCCGTGCCCTCGCTCCTCTGCGCGACCGGGGTGTTCTCATCATCGGAAGTGGGTTCAGCTTCCACAATACCCGCGAGTTGATGGGGCCGCGTCAGCCCTTCCAGCCTGCAACAGATTTCGACGTGTGGTTGAACGATGCGGTCAACGCTCCGGCAGCGGAACGCACGCGGAGGCTAAAAAACTGGTTGCGTGAAGCGCCGGACCCACGTGTCATCCATCCACAGGAAGATCACTTTGTTCCTCTGTTCACCGCATTGGGAGCGGCCGAAGACGAGGAAGCCACTCGCATTTATCACGAGATGTTTCGAGGACGTATCCAGGGTTCCAGCTTCCGCTTCGGCTAGGCTAGACAGCATGCCGGGTGAAGCTGCGGTTCACACTTTGCGCTTGGGGCAGGGCGCTGAAGGATTTCACCAACCGCGATGCAGTCGTCATCACCACCAAGCTCACCGCACCGACGCGCAATGGTCCAAACGCTACCGGCTTGTCGCGCAAGGCCATCATGACGGAAGTCGACCAAAGCCTTCGGCGGCTCGGGACAGATCATATCGACCTCTACCAGATCCATCGTCGCGATCAGAGGACGCCCTGGGAGGAATCGCTGGAGGCGCGCTCCACGACCTCGTGAAGATGGGCAAGGTGCGATACCTCGGCGCGTCGTCAATGATGGCGTGCGAGTTCAGCAAGGCTCTTCACCTGCAGAAGGCAAACGGTTGGGCACGCTTCGTCTCTATGCAGGGCACTTATAATCTGCTCGCTCGGGAGGAAGAGCACGAGATGTTGCCTCTATGTGCCGACGAAGGTGTGCAGACCATCGTATACAGCCCGCTTGCCAGGGGGCGTTTGGCTCGACCATGGGGGAAGACGACTGCCCGGGCAGACTTCGAGGCCGTCTACAGACTCGGCGAGGCTACCACAGACAGCGATCAGAAAGTCGTCGAAACAGTAGCTGCAGTCGCAAAGGAAAATGGCGTCAGCTAGGCGGAAATCGCGTTGGCTCACTTCGGGGAACAGCACAAGACAGACGTTTTGGTGAGCATCGTCAGCAGTCATAAGGCATACCTTAAGGTTCTCGACGACTTCGGACATCCAAAGCATGCAGCCCTGCACCTCAAAGTCACGGCAATCAGCGGCTGTGATGGATTTGTTCCAGCTGCGGCAGCATAAACAAGCGGTGAATCGATAGGAGAGAGCAACCGCCTGAGACAAGCGAGGCGAACAGCAGGCCCTGTGCTACCCAGAGACAAAGATTAACAGTCTGCCGTGAGGCGGTGGAGTATATGGCACATAGACGATCATTGCTGACCTCGGTATCAAACCGATACTTGATTGTGCTTAGGAAGCAAAGCTAAAACAAGAACGCAGCTCTTTCTCACTGGTTACCCGGAGGTAAGCAATGCAAAAGAATCATGAGTCCGCCAGCCTCATTCCGTGCGATGTCTTGGGACGTTGCAGCTCCACACTGTCCGATTCGCGATTTGCTTGACAGCATTGGCGAAAAGTGGAGGATGTTGGTCCTGATCGCATTGTCCAAGCATCCGAAACGAACTCTTCGCTTTTCAGAGCTCGTGGCGAATGTCGCGGGGATTTCGCAACGCATGTTGCCACGACTCTTCGCTATCTGGAGCGTAACGGCATTCTCACGCGTCGGTGGTATCCAGCAATTCTGCCACGGGTTGAGTACACATTGAGTCAGCGTGGGTCCCGCCTGCTCGTACCTATGGAGGCGACGTGACTTTCAGGAAGGATGGCCTGAGATAGCCAAATCGCGATCATTACGACGCGAGGTACGGAAAGGCGAAGGGCAGTTCTGATGAGCGATGCACTGGGTAGAGTCCCGTCGACAAAGGGTTGGCTACCGGTCAATACACTCAATGAGGGCAGCATAGAGGATGGCTCAGGCGTAAGGTGTGCCTGCGATTGCAGCTTTTAGCCCAATGGTTCCTTGATCGATAAGGGCGAGAAAAACGCCTTCCGCTTCCTCCGTGTTTGAGTTGTGGCGAAAGCTCTGGTGAGCCTGGACCAAGGCCACGCTCCATGTCGCTAAGAGCACACCGCCCGCCAAACGGGCGACAGGATCAGATGAATCTCGGCCTGCGCATTCCGATAGGGCCACCGAGACGACTTCCGCCAACTCGTCACGTATTGCCCTGACCCGAGCCTTGAGCGTTTCGCTAGCCTCAATGGTCTCGATGAAGCTTGCGCTCGCGGGGGAAAATTCAACCGAGGGACTGCTCTCCGCAACGAGCCGATGCGCGAGCAGACGTAGCGCCTCGATCCGAGATACGCGAGGATCACGTTTTCGCAGAGTTTCGCGCAGGATTTCGCGGACTTCCTCATCGCGATCAAAGAACAGGTCCTCCTTGCGAGGAAAGTGATTGAACACCGACATTCTTCCAACTTTAGCGACAGCCGCGATCTCGTCTATCGTCACAGCATCGAAACCCCATTTGGTGAAAAGGCGCGTAGCGGCATTGGAAATAGCTTGTCGGGTCGCAATACGCCGTCTGGATCGTCCGTCTGCTGACATTGGCATATTTCTAGTGTAATGATTATTTATACCGAGTATATATACTTGGTATGGGTAAACATCGATCTATGGATAGCGTAGTGAACGTTCTGATTGTGGGAGCTGGACCGGTCGGACTCCTGACCGCCATTGAGCTCGCTTTAGGCGGTGTGCGCGTTCTCGTGTTGGAGCGACTGGCCGCCGCAAGCATGACCATGAAGGCAGGGGGCATCGGCCCTCTTGGAACGGAAGCGCTCCAGCGTCGCGGCATGGCCGCTGCCTTCGCGGCCGCTGAGGCTCGCGGCTTTGAGGCTATCAAGCAATTTACAGATAAGAGCGGGCCGGATGTACGAGGGAAGGGTTCCAGGTTCGTCGGCCATTTCGCTGGCCTGTCTCTTCTCCGCAAGGAGGCACAGAGAGAGCCGGAACGGCGTTCCCACCCGGTAGATCAACAAGCGATCGAAACGATACTGGCCGACCGCGCTCAGTCCCTTGGGATCGAGGTGCGCCGCGGGCATGAGGTCACCGGCTTCGTCCAGAATAACGACGGTGTTGACGTAGAGTGGATATCGTCAACGTATAAAGGCCATATTCGCTGCTCTTACCTCGTCGGTTGCGACGGGGGACGTAGCTCTATTCGTAAGATGGCCGGCTTTGAATTTCCCGGGGAACCTCCAACGTCGACCTTCTATCAAGCTATTGCCACGCTCGACCATCCCGAACTCCTCTCGCCGGGTTGGCATCGCACGCCGGGCGGCGTGTACTCGTATGGACCACTCCCCGGCCGATTGGTCATGCTGGATTTCCGCGGGCCGCCGGAGGATCGGGAAGCTCCGCTCACACGTGAGGAAATCGAAGCCGTTCTACGCCGCATCACCGGCATGGACCTCCGTGTGCAAGCGCTTCAAACCGGCAGCCGCTGGGCGGACAACACGAGGCTGGTGACTACCTACCGCCAAGACAGAGTATTTCTTGCGGGCGATGCAGCACACATTCACACGCCGTTTGGTGGTCAGGGTCTGAGCCTTGGGCTGGTGGACGCTCAAAATCTCGGCTGGAAACTCGCAACGGTGATTCGCGACGGCAAATCCGAAAGCCTGCTCGATACGTATACAGCCGAGCGGCGGCCAGTAGCCGAAGCTGCTCTGGCGAATTGCCTCGCCCAGATGGCCATTCTGCGCCCGGACCCGCAATCGGGTGCGATGCGGGACCTCGTGGCAAAGCTGATGGACTTCGACGACGTGAATCGCTTCCTCGGCGAGAGGATGGGTGGACTTTCGACGCGTTACGATCTCGGGTCGGAGCGGGACGAAGTTGGACGGCTGATTGGCGACAGACTTACCAACCACAATGACGGTTCGCTTTACCAAGCCATGCAGGATGGCAAAGGCGTGCTTCTCGACGCCTCTGCTGCGGGGTTGGCGTCACAACTCGCCAGAGCCAACACCCAGAATATACGTTGCATTGTCGTTGAAGAAGGGCCTTCGATGCTGATACGTCCCGATGCCTGCGTCGCCTGGGCCGGTGAGGAGAACAACACGGA
>CAXUDN010000044.1:0-12741 GCA_964249715.1 uncultured Acidobacteriaceae bacterium | reverse complement strand
GTGCAAGGCTTGCCCAGTCCTACTGCTCGGCGCGGGAATGTCCTAAGAGCGAGGCGTGCGCGGTTCCCATTCTAGATGCGCTTCTGGACCGTGCGCCGTAGGCGATGGCTGGAGTTGCAGGGCGGGACGCCCTGGGCGTTCGGAATGCACAACGCCGCTTTGCAAACGACCATCAGGAGCTTTACGAGCTCTCGCGGCCTCATCCAAAGGTTAGGCAGGCTGGATGCATCAAGCAAAAATTAGCTGAGCGTAATGCATCCCCCCACCGCACGAACGGAGCTGGAACTTGTTAAGCCGTCGCACGGAATCGCTACGCGTTGGATCTAACGTGCTTCAGTCGAACGTGATCTTGGGTTCAACGGACATGCCTGGACGTAAGCGGTCCAGGTCGTGTTGGTTAGGGGAGAAGCGGATGCGGACTGAGAGCCTCTGCACGATCTTGACGTAGTTGCCGGTGGCATTCTCCGGTGGCAAACGCTGGTCCGATCTCCTGATGCCGCCGGCATGGCCTGCACGTAGCCGTCGAAATCCTCCACCCAGGGAATCGACGTGAATGTGCATTTTCTGCCCAGGATGTATCTTCTTCAACTGCATCTCGCGAAAGTTCGCGGTCACCCAGAAATCGTCGGTCTGGACAAACATCATGAACTGTTGCCCTGTGGCCACCTGGCCGCCATCTCTGCGCTGCGTTGGGTAATGATGCCCGACACCGGGGCGAAGATGCGGGTGTAGCTGAGGCGAAGCGCAGCGGTTGCAGCCTGGGCCTTTGCGGACTCGGCACTTGCTACGGTCGCCTGCCGAATCTTTATCTGGCGCGGAGCATCACGGAGGCTCTGCTGCAGCTTAGCCTGCTGCTCCACAAACTGGGCGCGGCTTTCATCGATCTTCTTGGCTGCGGACCGAAAGGCGGCCTGCTGCTGTTCCACCGTGGCTGCCTGCGCCCTGACCGGGCAAGATACTGATCGTAATCCGATTGCGCGACCTCCTGCCGTGCGAGCAGCCGGGTATATCGCTGCAGGTCAGCCTGTGCTTTCTCGTTGTTGGCCTCGGGCTGACCAAGCTGCGCGCTGGTGCTGGTTGCATCCTGCTGGGCCGCAGCCACAGCGGCTTGTGCATTGGCGAGCTCTGCTTTGCCGGTGGCGACATTGTTCGTATTCGACGAAGCGGCTTATGGCAGCGATCCAGGCAAGAAGAAGTTGCTGAGAATCATTTCGGTGTCGCAAGAGAGTGTGAGCGAGGTCCAAGGAAACACGGCGCTTACTTGTGTGGTTAGGTGTGCCTACCAGCACCGCTTGGCAACGACATCGACCGCAGTCGGCTGGTACTGCAATACCTGTACTCGGAGAACCGCCTGGAGATTCCTGGATTCCCAACCCTTGGGGAAAGTGGCCAGAAACTCCCGAAGGCGGTCCGGACTTGTCAACAACTCGGCCGCTGCCTGGGTCCCGTATTGTCCGATACCGGCTACCGTAATGGACGGTCCACCCGTGGCGGAATTCAGCACGCGCGAGATCAGCGCATAGTCTTCGGTTGTGCTCATCCGGGCGTTGGGCGGCCTCGACCAGGTGCGCCGTAAGCCGTCTCGCTCTTGAATGGTTGTGCCTTCGCGCATAGTGAACGGTAGAGCCTTCGTCATCTGCAGTGTCCAGGGATTATTGAAGCCCCCAACCAGCAGACTCGGTCTATTACGCATGTCTCCCATGGAAAGGTCACTGCCTGCGCGCAGAACAAATGGCTTTTTCAGGTCGCGCAGTTGCGTTGTTAGCGCCACGGCAGCGGACAAGTCTGCCGTTGTCACAAATGTGTCCTGTACAGGGACCAGATCTTCAGTCCTCACCGTACTCATGGCTGAAAGATCGACCGCAAACTCAGGGCCGTTGTTCACCAGGCCATGCGTTGCCCGGTATCGGCCAAGAAAGTCCGGACTGAAGATGTAGGCCATGTTGGATCCCAGGTACACCAACACAGGCTGTCGAGCTTCGGTGAGAGGTGCCCAAAATCGTTGTTGCGGAGTCGGCTGCAGACTCCAGAGCAGCGCGAAGCTGAGCGCCACCAAGCTCGCGAACATCGCGCTGCCCCACAGCCAGAACCCGCGCCGTCTGCCATCCTCCCTACGCAAGGCCCGGTCTGGGACAGCTACCGGCATTGGAGCAGCGGCAGAGTCCGCTATCGTGACAGCAGATTCCCGATCGCCATCCGCTTTGTTCAGTTCTTGGAGTTGAAGGGGCGCAGCCGCTTGCGTCACATACCGGAAGTGGACACGGTATGAGCCAGGCTGCAGATCGAGATGGAAAGGCGCGGCCGCAGCATCCGCGGATTGGTAGAACTGTGCCAGCCGCTTGCGTATGTCGGCGGCTCGGATGCGGACGACAGGGTCTTGATTGGTGTCATACGTGGGTTGGCGGCCGAACACCTCCATGCCGATCACGCGCTCTCTTAACGGAGCGTCGTCTTTGGTGAGCGAGTGCTGGACAAGGTAGCGGAGGAGCTCCTTGCATTGCCTGCTGGTGCGGAAAGGATAGCTCGCGAGGATCCTGTCGAGTTGCTCGTAGATCTCGCCCCGTGCAGGCGCGTCTTCCAGACCGTGTTCTTGAGGCACTCGGGATTTCAGTTCTGTCGACACGACGGGAAGGGGGGTAACATACGTCAGTGTACAGCACCACTCAAGTCGTTGTTATGAATGAACTTGCGGGCTTGCGGCTGGAAGTCTACCCGAGACTACGTTGACGGACCTTTCCGCCGAACCGCATGGTCCTCACGTTCAGAAAAGCCTGAGTTGGCTGAAAGGCATTCGTGGCATTAAGACCCGCCGCATGCCTCCGTTCAGGTGAGGAGTGTGCCTTTTATGAATCCGACTCGGTATGTTGCCAGGGCCGCCATCGCCTTAACGCTGTTTGCGCCCCTAATCCCCCTTATCCGCCCCCTGCACGCTCAGGATCTGACCACCTCGGCTTACCTGGCCGGGACCGTCACAGACACTTCGGGTGCGGTCATTCCAAACGCCAAGGTCACGGTGTCCGGCGTGGACAACGGTGTGGTACGTACCGTCACGACAGATGAAAACGGCAGCTATACCGTCCCTCTGCTGCCACCCGCTACCTACTTGCTGAAGGTCGACGCACGCGGGTTCGGCCCCTATCAGCAGACCGGGATCACGCTGATCCCCGATCGTACCGTGAAGCAGGACGTGCAGCTCGCGGTCGGTTCCGAGGCTCAGCAGGTTACGGTCACCAGCCAGGCGCCCCTGCTCAACACCGGGGATGCGAATCTTTCGGCTGAGATCGACGCGAAACAGGTTGAGGATCTCCCACTCAATTTGCGCAATGTGATCGCACTCGCCACTTTGAATTCCTCCGTCAGCAACACCAGCGAGACACAGCAACTCGGCGAAGGCGGCACCTCCGGCCGCGCCGACCAGGATGTCTCGTTCCTGAACTTCGGCGGCGGCTTCTTCGGTACCTCGGCCTATCTGCTGGACGGCATCTGGGACACGGATAGCACCTGGGGCGCAGTCTTGTATGTGCCCAGCGTGGAGGCCGTGCAGAGCTTCAAAATTCAAACGAACTCCTTCACCGCCCAGACTGGCTTCAGTACAGGCAATGTCATCAACATCGAGACCAAGTCAGGTACGCGCAACTTCCACGGGGACCTGTTTGAATTCATTCGCAACTCCAAGCTGGACGCCAACAGCTACTTCAACGACTTCTACGGGGACCCGAAGCTCAGCTTTCGTAGAAACCAGTTCGGAGGATCAGCAGGCGGGCCTCTGTACCTTCCGGGCATCTACAAGCAACGTGATAAAACCTTCATCTTCGGCGTGTATGAGGGCTTACGTCAGGCTAATCCGGTAAACACGACCTTTACTGTTCCCACGGCGCAGATGCGCAACGGCGACTTTTCGCAACTATTGGCCGGCGCCGCCCAAGTTGGAACAGATCCTTTCGGCAACGCGGTCCTGCAGAATCAACTCTTTAACCCGTACACCGGGCGCGTCCTCACCACCGGTGTTCTGGACCGAACGACAGGCAAGGTACCTGTCTGCCCGGGCGGCGCGGCAACCTGCTACTACCGCGACCCCTTTCTGAATAACAACGTGACCGCAGCGATCAACCCGATCGGTGCCAAGCTGCTTTCGTACTATCCCACGCCGACAAGCTCCGGGGTCACGTCAAACTTCTTCGGCTCCGCTGCCGCGCCCACGACATCGGACGAGTACATCATCCGTGTGGACCACAACATCAGCGACGCCACCCGTCTGTACGTGCGCTGGGCCGATAAGCACGAGCAGAAGACGAACTCCCCTACCTACTACGGAGCCGACGATCCCGGAGGACCTGGCAACGCCCGTCCGAACGACCGGTACAGCATCGTCGCCGGCATCAGCCACGTCTTCAACGCAACCACTGCCATGAGCGCGAATGCAGGGTTCCACCGCTGGAACCAGGGCGGCCTGTACCAGGGCTATCCTTTCGACCAGACCACGCTGGGCCTCCCGGCAGGTCTCAACGCGAACTCAAACGAGTTCCCGATCATCAGCGTCGGCAACGGCGGAGCCTCGCTGGGTCCTGTGCAGGGCGGTTTCGGCGCCGGCATCGGCAACGTAGGCAGTGTGGCGGTGGACTTCACAAAGTCCATTCCCAAGCATGATTTCTCCTTCGGGTATATGGAGGCCTTTCTCCAGAACAACGGCACTGGCCCTGCGAATACCAGCTTCAGCTTCCAGCCGGACTACACCTCGCAGTTTCAGGGCACCAACGTCATCAATGGTCCGGGGTACGGCTTCGCGTCGCTGCTCATCGGCACTCCCGACAGCGGAAGCACCGCCAACGCCTTTCATACGGCGCCGGAAGATCGTTACGTCGGCTTCTATTTCCAGGACAACTGGAAACCCACCCGGAATGTGACTCTCAATCTTGGTCTTCGTTACGAATGGCAGTCGCCCTTCACGGAGCGGCATAACCGGCAGGCGCACTTCGACTACAACGCCTTGAACCCTCTCAGCAGCTCTGTGGGCACCCAGTTGCCGGGAGAAGAGGTGTACAGCACAAATGCGAATCGCGGCCTGTACAGCACCGATTACACCAACGTTGCGCCCCGCTTCGGCTTCACGGATCAGTTTGCTCCGCGCATTGTGGCTCGCGGTGGTTTCGGTGTATTTTTTCCGCCCCAGGCGTTCGTGGGGATCCAGTCCAGCCCAGGCTACAGTCAATCGACCAACTACAACGCCAGCAACGATGGCGGACTAACGCTCGCGACGACGCTCAGCAATCCCTTTCCAAGCGGCTTGCTCACGCCGACCGGCAACTCTCTCGGGGGTCTCACGGACGTGGGCAACAGCGCAAGCACCGGAGTGTCTGCGACACGGCATTCCCCGCTGGTGTACCAGTATTCGCTGGGCCTCCAGTATGCGTTCGCCAACAACGACGTGCTCACCACGACATACGTGGGAAATCGCGGCGTGCACATGCTTACCGACAGTGTGTCGCGATCGCAGTTAAACCCAGCGCTCGTGACGCCGGCCAATGCCGGCGCGCTGGCAACGCTTGTGCCAAACCCCTTTTATGGCAAAATCACGTCCAGTTCCTGCGGCCTCGATCAGCCGACGATCCTGCAGGCACATCTGCTGCAGCCGTATCCCCAATTTTGCAGTGTGTCGGAATCCGAAGCACCAAGTGGTGATTCCTACTACAACGCGCTGCTGGTGGATTACAACCACCGCTTCCATGCCGGATTAAACGTGCTCGTCTCCTATACCTTCTCGCGCTTCATTGACGACACGGGCGGCACCAACGACTGGGCCTACCGCGGACCTTCCAGCTCTGGCTACCGGGACAACTACAACCTCGGCCTGGACCGCTCCGTAGACGGTACCGACCAGACACACAGTCTGGTGGTGAACTATATCTATGAGCTGCCGGTGGGACACAAGCGGAAGTTTCTCGGCAATCTCGGCAAGGCTGCGGACGCCGCGATCGGCGGATGGCAGGTCTCAGGAATCACCACTGTCAAGTCGGGCCTGCCGCTCGGAGTTTCCGGAGGCGGCAATACGAACCTGTACGGTGGTAGTCAGCATCCAGACGAAATCGCCAACCCTATCCTTCTTAACCGTACGATCGCAAAGTGGTTCAACACGGCTGCCTTCGCCGCGCCACAACCCTACTCCTTGGGTAACGTATCGCGCTACATCTCCAACCTGCGCGGGCCACGGTACAACGAGTGGGATGCGGCTGCAGAGAAGGTTTGGGAGCTTCCTGAGATCTTCAGCTTGCAGGGACGCGCTGAGTTCTACAACTTACCCAATCATCCGAACTTCTTCACGCCCGATACCGGCTTGAACGATGGCAGCTTCGGGCAGATCACGCAGGCATTTGACTCCCGCGAAATCCAATTCGCCCTTAAGCTACTCTGGTGAGGAAGCAATCCATGAAAATCTGCTCACACCCTCTGTCTCGGCTGCTCCAGTTCCTGGTGCTGCTTTGCGTGGGTGCCTCTGGCATGCCGGCCCAGAGCAGCGACCCACTGGACGCCTCACTGGACCTTGCGCTGCAAGCGGCGCAAACAGCACAGCAGAACCGCCAGTACGCCCAGGCGGCGAGCCTGTATGCCCGCGCCACGGCCCTTTCGCCTGGGACGGCCGAGCTTTGGTCCAATCGTGGCATGATGGAATTTCTCGCCGACGAGGATGAGGCTTGTCTTCAGAGTATGAAGCGAGCTGGGCAACTAAACCCCGCCCTGTTCACGCCGGTGCTCTTTTCTGCAAAGGCCTTGGTACATATGGGCAAGCCTGCTGCAGCGATGCCGTTGCTGCGCCGGGCTCACACCCTTCGGCCGGCGGATCCTGAGGTGTCGCTAGTCATGGCTGAGGCGGCCGCGGATCTCCACCAGCCAGGGGACGCAGAGCGCTTCGATCTCGAGGCGGCGATGTCGGACCCTCATAGCACACAGGCCTGGTACGGAGCCGGGGTGTCTGCACTGCAAATTATCGAAGAGGATGGCAGCGCGTTGGCCCGGGCGCAGGTGCACTCGGTGTGGTCGCAAGCGCTGCTTGCCGACGAACTTTTTGCGCAGGACCGTCCGTTGGAGGCCAGCGCTGCATACGAGACTGCCTTCACAAGCGCGTCCCCGGCGCAAGGTGCGGTGCTCTCGCGGACACTCGACTGGATGCAGGTCCATGCCGAAGCGCTTTCCCTGCCGCCACGCTCAGCACTTGCGCTGCAGAAGCTGAGCCAGACCCATGCAGCCGCGGCCAATGGCGCCGCCACCTGCGATCCACTTCAGAAAGCCGCTTCAACCCCGACCGAGCCTACGCTGGTGCACACCGCAGCTTGCGACTTCTGGGCAGAACACTTCCAAGACAGCGCCCGAGCTTCATCCGCGGCATTGCACATGGAGCAGAATGATGCTGAAGCCATCTACTGGTCCGTAAAAGCGCAGGAGCGTATCGCTGTATCTGCGCTGTCACGCCTAGAAGAGCTTTCCACTCATATTCCGGCGAGCTACGTGCTGATCGGCAACCTGTATCGCAATCAGCACCAGCAGGACAAAGCCTTGGCCGAGTATGAAAAGGCACTTGCGATCGACGGGCACGATCCGGCAGCACTGCAAGGCTCGATCCTTGCCTGTCTTGATGCCAATCGATCCGAGGACGCGTTCGCTTTGGATCGCACCGCCCTGGCGGACCAACCGCTTGATCCTCAACTGAACCTTCTGATGGCCGAGATCCTTGAAGTTCAGAACAAAACAGAAAAAGAAGAGCCGTTCCTTGCCAAGGCAACCAATGTGCCACCGGAACTGCAAACCCGCCTGCACTTCCTTCTCGGCAGAGTGGACGAGAAGAACAATGAGTGGTCAGCGGCCGTCCAGCAGTTCGAGTTGGCTTTGCCTGGTGATAAGGACGGCAGCATTCACTACCAACTCTCCCGCCTGTACCGCAAACAGGGAAACGCCGAAGCTGCTGAAAAGACACTTTCCGAAGCCAGGCTCCTGATCGGCAAACATGATGCGCGGGCCGATCTCGCCGTTCGCGAGAAAACCGAAGCTCCGTAACGAAAACAATCCACACCGTCCCGGGATCTTTCTTCCGATGAATTGCCTTGCATCCCTTATCTCGCGGCTTGACCGCATGTTTTCCATCGCTGTAGTGTTGTGTCTGCTCTCGCATACCGCCGTCATCGCACAAAGCGTCGCTCTCTCGACGAGCCCTGCCCACGCGATCGCTGCTATGCCGGCAGAGGTCGCCTCCACGCACTTCACCGTGTCCATCGGTAGTGAGCACAGCCCTGTGCTCCACGCGGCTTCGGGCTATTACCTGTTGAACTTTGAGCTGAACGCGCCCACGGAAATTGTTGTTACCGCCGACGATCCACACTACTGGGACGCGGGTGTTGAGATTCAGCCGATGCGCCTCGGCATACGGCCGCAACGTACCGGCGCGTCTATCCGGTTCACCCTCGAAGGTCCGGCCAAGATCAGCATCACGCGTCCAGGGGACTACTTCAGCGATTCGGAAATGCTCTTCCTCTTCGCCAACAGCCCTGACGCTTCCGGATACACGGCCACAACGCCCGGTGTTCGCTACTACGGCCCCGGAGTTCACCATGAAAACATCGACGCAAGAAATGGCGACCGCATCTACCTGGCCGATGGCGCGGTCGTTTACGGCAGCCTGAATATATGGGGTGTTCACGATGTCAGCGTCTCCGGCCGCGGAACCCTGATTTACGACGGACCGCAGGACCCAACCGCGGACGAAGGCTGGATGCACAAGCCCAACTGGCATGTCATTGTGATGGACAACGCCAGCAGGATCAAGATTGAAGGCATTACCTGCATTGTGCGCAGCCGCACCTGGATGGTGCAGATGCGTGATTCTCGCGACATCACTTTTCGCAATGTCAAGATCATCGGCGGCAGTGCCAGCAATGCCAACCAGGACGGCATGGACTGGCTTGGAGGCGGTGACACCCTTGTTCAAGACAGCTTCATCCGCGCTGCGGATGACATCTTTGCGATGCAAGGCAATTGGGACGGTTACAGCGACGAGGCCATGCTAACCCCAGGCCACATGGTCAGCAACGTAACCGTGGAAGGCAGTGTCCTGTCCACCAGCATTTCCAACGTTGTACGGCTGGGCTGGCCAAGAAAAATCTTCGACAGCCATGGATTCGCGATGCGCGACTCCGATGTGATTCATATGGGTGTGGGTGCATGCGGCATTCCCTTTGCCCTGTTCGAGGTATGGGCAGATCCCGGCGGCAAGGGTGAGCACTCCGAGATACAGTTCAAGGACATTCGACTGGATCACTGGTACTCGCTGCTGCAGGTGGAGCAGCCCACTCCGGGCATTCACGGCATCTCGCTCGAAAATATCTGGTCGATGGATGATCCAGGCATGGTTGGATCAGTGCTGAAAGGAAACGTCACGGCCGTCCAGCTATCAGGAGTCAGTCTGAACGGCCAAGCCGTTCAGTCAGGTGCCCAAGTGCCCCTGACCGTTCTCGACGGGGCAGCTGAACCCACATACGCGCCCGGGCCGGTTGACGCTGCCTTCACGTACTCCCATGGCTTGATTCGACCCGGGAGCAAGGTGACCTTCGAAGCAAAAAAGCAGCGCGGGATTACCTACCATTGGCTCTTTGGTGATGGAACTTCTGCTCAAGGGCAAAAGGTCCACCATGCTTTCCCTGACAGCGAGGGTACACTCCTGGACGGATCAGGCCGATTTCGCGTGCTCCTTTCAGCCACCGATGGCTCTCAGCAACGGGCGTGGAGTTCGCAATCCGTGGTAGTCGGGCAGGAAGCACACAAAGCGGTAACGACAGCTTCGCTTCTTCCGAAACTTTTCGGGACAGATGGAGTACAGCAAGGATTTCTCGATGTACCCGCCGATGGCGGCTATACCCTTTGGCTGCTTACCAGCACGCACGCGTCGCTGGCCGTGGACGGTTTTCGCGTGAGCAGCGGCACCGCGCACGCCCAGGTTTGTGGCTCTGGCGGAGACGCCGTCCAGGCCTTGCGCCTGAGCCTTTTGTTGCGCAAAGGAAAGCATCGTCTGGAAGTTCGAAGTGGGGCTGAGTTAGAGAACGCCTCGTACCCACTGCCTGCAAGTCCGGAACCCGTGCTGTTATGGGAGGGACCCGGTATTCCGCGCCAAACCATACCGGGTTCTCTCTTCTGGCATGACAAACCGGCAGGCTTTGACGGGTACTAATCCGATCACGTCCATGTTCTTGACCTCACTGGGCAAACCTTACAATCGCCTGCCCGAGGCCATGTGGCTGACCTTCTCGCCTCCCGGTGTGGCTGCGGAAGACTGGACCTTGGAGAAGGTCGACGAAACGGTTATGCCGCTGGACGTAGTGCGGGGAGGCGGCCGGGCCATGCACGCTGTCCAGGAACGTGTGGCGCTGCATAGACAGTGTGGGCCACTCGCTCACTGTGCGGTTGCTCGATGCGCCCGTGGTCGCCGTAGGCAGGCGCACGCCTCTGAATTTCACGCTGGATCAGCCGGACTTCAGTCCATGGCGTCCACCTCAGCCTGTTCAACAACGCCTGGGGCTTGCTGCGGGGCGTTGTCGCGGTTGACTCCTCCCGTCTCTCTTGGTAAAGTAAGAGGGTTCCGCTTGTTTGGGGGACTTGCCTGTCTGAATGCCTGCAATACCCGCCTTCCCTTGGCTCTATCTGAGGGGTTTAGAGAGTAGGGCTATGCAGGCCGGAGGGTCGAAACGGAGCTGGGCCGGGTGCGGGTAGCACCGGTGACCTGGCCACCGTCGCTTCTCCTAAGCCTGAGCAGTTTTGTAGTGACGCGCGTGGTGGATTTTGTGGCTGCGTGCAGGATTCAGAACCTCCCCGGAACTCTTTTCAGGTTCCGCCTTTCGTGTGTGTGCGGTGCTGCTGGGCCGGCGAGCGAAAGCAGAGGGAGGGGGCTGCCCTGCAAGGCGTTCGACCAAGGGAAGTCGGATAGCTCCGGAGGTGGGTTGGGCCCATCGGCTGGACTGGCGGTAAGGAGTAGCAGAAGTGCCTACATTTCATCAGCTTGTAAAGCAGGGCCGGACGCCGACCCGCTATAAGACAGCATCCCCTGCGCTGCAGGGCTCGCCCCAGCGCCGGGGTGTGTGCACGCGTGTCTACACGCAGACCCCGAAGAAGCCGAACTCGGCGCTGCGCAAGGTTGCGCGCGTGCGGTTGACGAACGGGATTGAAGTGACAACGTATATCCCGGGCATCGGGCACAACCTGCAGGAGCACTCGATTGTGCTGATCCGCGGTGGCCGTGTGAAGGACTTGCCGGGTGTGCGATATCACGTGGTGCGCGGCACGCTGGATTCGGTGGGCGTGGCCAAGCGGATGCAGGGCCGGTCGAAGTACGGGGCAAAGCGCCCGAAGGCGGCGGCCGGGAAATAGCTTTTAGTTTTCAGTTTTCGGCGAGGCGTGCTCAGTCAATCAAGCTCCCTCATGGAGAACTGAACACTAATCAGTTGAACTTTCAAAAGGTAACACCAAGACAAGCCCGGATGCGTGAGAGGTTCACCGCGCCGGGGGAAGAAGAAAAGAGATAGGAAATGCCAAGAAAAGGTCATATTGCAAAGCGTGAGGTCGCAGCCGACCCCATTTATCAGTCGACGCTGGTGACGAAGTTTGTAAACAGCATGATGTGGGGCGGCAAGAAGTCGACCGCGCAGAGCATTTTCTATGAGGCGATGACGAACCTGGAGCAGAAGGGCGGCGACGAGGCCTTGAAATTGTTCAAGAAGGCTGTCGAGAATGTGAAGCCTATGCTGGAGGTCAAGAGCCGGCGTGTAGGCGGCGCCAATTACCAGGTGCCCATTGAAGTGAATCCGGAGCGGCGTACGTCGCTGGCGATTCGCTGGCTGGTGACGTTTGGCCGGGCGCGCGGTGAAAAGGGCATGGTGGAGAAGTTGACTGCCGAGCTGCTCGATGCGGCGAATGGCCGTGGCGCGGCGATGAAGAAGAAGGAAGACGTCCACCGCATGGCCGAGGCGAATAAGGCCTTCGCACATTACCGCTGGTAAGGGCGAGCTTCTAGCCTTTCGTTCCTAGCTTCCAGCTGGGAACGGAGGCGGACAGAAACTAGGAGCTAAAGCCTAAAAGCTGGAAGCTCCTGATCGCAGGTCCGGCCTGCAGAAAGAATCTCCGTGGCACGCACAATTCCCCTCGCAAAATGTCGCAACATTGGCATCATGGCGCACATCGACGCGGGTAAGACGACGACGACCGAACGCATTCTGTTCTATACGGGCGTAAATCACCGTATCGGCGAGGTGCATGAGGGCACTGCAACGATGGACTGGATGGAGCAGGAGCAGGAGCGCGGCATTACGATCACCTCCGCCGCAACAACCTGTTCATGGAACGGCATCCGGATCAACATCATCGACACGCCTGGGCACGTAGATTTTACGGCCGAGGTGGAGCGTTCGCTGCGTGTCTTGGATGGTGCCTGCGCGTGCTTTGATTCGGTGCAGGGCGTGCAGCCGCAGTCGGAGACGGTGTGGCGGCAGGCCAATAAATACAAGGTTCCGAGAATTTGTTTCATCAACAAGATGGACAAGGCCGGCGCTAATTTTGAGTATGCGACGTCAACGATCGTGAACCGGCTGGGTGCGCGCGCCGTGCCGATCCAGATTCCGATTGGCGAAGAGGCGAAGTTTGCCGGCGTGGTTGATCTGGTCGAGATGCGCGGCATTTTGTGGCATGACGAAACCATGGGCGCGCAGTATG
>CAXUDN010000043.1:0-27678 GCA_964249715.1 uncultured Acidobacteriaceae bacterium | reverse complement strand
GTGTAGGACGCCAGATCTCCCCTCCACCCTCACCCCAGACAGCGGGTAAACAAGCCGCACCTATTAGTTTGGGGCAGGGGTCATCAGCTGCAGCCCAGCAAGGCTTGGCTTCTCTTCTCGCATTTGCGCATAATTAACCCGGAAACCGGTACGATAAGGGCAGTAAGGATTCGCCCACGCTCGCTGCTGTGGTTAAGTCCTTATTATCGCGTACTTTACCTCCAAAGTCCCTGGAATGAAGACTTTACATTCCCACCTATCACTAAGTAGAGAAAACAGAGACTTTACGAGGTACCCCCGAGGGGAGGGGTACCCAGCCGCCACTCCCTAAAACTCCAGCTTCATCGACACCTGCCCCGTCCGATTCCCCCCAAAATCCGACCCTCTCGCTGCAGTAATCACCCCAAACGCCGGACTCGTCACATCCAGCGTCGGATCCGACAGATTCGTGTGGTTCACCACGTTCGTAAACGTACCTTCAGCCCGTAACCGAATACCCTCTGTGATCAGGAACGCCTTGCTCAACCCCGTAGATAGACTTACCGTCCCAGGCCCGACCAGATCCCCCACACTCTCCGTCCCAAACCGCCCAATCGGTGCCGTCGTCACACCCACCGAGCACGGCGAGACGCCATTCACCTCCGTCAACGTCGCAATGCCTCCAGGCGTTCCAGGACAGGTAAACGCCCCCTTGTTAAACCACCCACTCGCCGACCGGTTTGCCGCCTTTCCATTGCCCACACGATCCGGCCGCTGCGACCGGTAGAACAGCGTCCCCGATCCAGTCCCCGAAGGATCGATCGTCCCCGAAGGCAGATACGCCGTAATGTAAGGCCCAGACTGCCACACGAAGATGCTTGACACCTGCCATCCCCCCACCGCCAGATCCGCCACGCGTCCCATCCCCCCACCGAACCGCTTCCCCCGCCCAACCGGCAACTCAACCACGCTGGTCGTCAACCACCGGTTCCGCCGCGTTCCCGTCACATTGCCATAGTCGATGTGCCGGTCATACGTATCCGAAGCGTCATAGCCACCCTGCTCATCCACAAAGTTCCCTGCCCCCTGATACGCCCCATACGTTCCCTGGTTATCCGACAGGTTCTTGGCCAGCGTGTACGCCGAATCGAACGAGAAGCCCCGCGAAGTCCGGTGTGAAACCTCCACCTGACCCGAATGGTAGTCCGCTTGCGCTTCCGTCGACCGGTTATAGATCGCATAGAAGTTAGGAAACGGAAACGCCGTCCTCGGCTGATCCGTAGCAATCGTCGTCGTACTCGGTTGCAGCATGTTCAACTCCGGCTGCCAGACCAGATGCCACGTATGCAGCCCGATATACGAAGCACGCAACCCAAATCCATGCCCAAGATCCTGATCGACGGACAAATTCGTCTGCAGCGAATAAGGATCATGCCAATGGATGTCCACCGCCGAATAGAAGGTGCTGCTCCCATAAGGCGCGGCATTCAGGGCACTCGCAGAACTCACGTTCGGGAACGCAAACACCGGCGCATTCGCAGCCCCGGTTGCCGAGTTCACCGAATAATTCTGGAAGCTCTCCAGATTGCTCTGCAACGTGCCCGTCAACGCATAGAACAACGCCCCCGAAGTCGTGATGTTGTAATACCCAACTCCGCCCCGAATCGCCGTTTTATCGTTTCCCGTCGGCCGGAACGCAAACCCCAACCGAGGCTCGGCCCGCAACTTCGGCGTAGTCCGCAACGCCGCAGGCAAGCCGGCCTCCATGTTCGAGACCACAGGCGTGCAAGGAACCCCGTTCACCGGCACCCCGGTGGCCGCCGGATTACTCACCCCAGCCGCCGCACACGCATTGAAGCTCTGCAACTCCGGCACAGACAACAACCCCGCATGCCCTGCCGGATAGATCACCTGCCCCGACCGAGCCACCGAAGGATCGAAGTTCCCGATATTCCCATTGGTTGCAGAAAATCCAGGATGCAACTCATACCGCAAACCAAACGTAAGATTCAGCCGCTGCGAAGCCTTCCAGTTATCCTGCGCATACACCGCATACGCTGTCGCAGCGCCATTGTTGTCTGACGTCACATCCGCAGTCTCCGAGTTATAAGGCGTTCCTGCCAGAAAGTCCGCAAATTCATTACCCGTAAAGCTCGAACTCTGGTGAAAGAAGAAGGACCCATAGTTGTCGCCGTACCCTGAAATGCTCAACGGCGTATACGCGTTCAGGTGCCGCACATCGCCACCAAACTTCAGCGTGTGTCCACCTTTCTGCCACGTCACGTTGTCCACATACTGGAACACCCGCGACCGCTCCACCTGGTTCAACCGAGAGCCACCAACGTTAGTCGTCGTGCTGGTCAGCTGATCGAACCCAAGAAACGGCACACCATCGAATGGAAAGCTCGTCTGGACGCCACTGAAGTTGGCCGCATCGGTCAGTGCCGGACCATTCAGCGGATTCGTCGTTCCATCGCCCTCCAGCGTGAACCCAAAACGCGCCTCGTTCACCAACCGCGGCGTAAGCGCAAAGCTCCAGGCCGCCGCAAAGATCCTGTAATGCGCATACGACGTTCCATTCGGAATGGCCAGGCTCTCCGGAACCGTCTGCGCAATCTGCTTACTCGTGAACCGCGCAAACAGCGTGCTCCGCTCGCCAATGTTCTCGTCCAAGCGCACATCGAACTGATTGGAATCAATGTCGTTCCGCTTGTTCGCTACATAGTTGTACGGCGTTACCGGATCGGCTAACACGGCCTGCACGCTCTCACCCACGTGCAGATTCGGATCCGGAAACAGGCTCAACAACGCCGCTGAACTCGCGCTCGGCGTCAACGTTGCATTCGGGTACAACTGTCCCGTAAATGGATTCCGCAGCGCCGTCGTCTCCTGCGAGAAGTTCCCCTGCTTCTCGAGTGTCGTCGGCACCACATACTGCACCGTCTCCGCCTGCGGGAAGCGCAGCCCCTCATATGTCCCGAAGTAAAACGTCTTAAAGCGTCCGCGCGTTAAGCCAGGTAGTGGTCCCCCGATGTTCGCGCCAAAATCATTCGCCACCTTCTTCGGCTTGGTCTGGCTTCCATAAGGCTTCGCGTCAAACCCAGAGTTCTGGAAGTACCAGAACACCGACCCATGCACATGGTCTGTCCCCGCCTTCGTCACCGTCGTAATCTCGCCCGGCTGTCCGTACTCGGCGTTGTTGTTCACGCCATCTACGCGTATCTCCGCAATCGACTCCGCGGAAGGAAAAGCATCGCCCTCAATGTTATTCGTCGTCTGGTCCTGCGCCGAGATCCCATCCACCGTCGTCTCCGACTGCGACGGCAACCCACCCTGAATGGAGAACTTCACACTCGGGTTCGGTGAAGCCGAAGGCTGCGGCGGAAACGAACCGGTGTCCGGCTGCACACCCGGCAGCGTCTGCACCACATTCAGCGGCGAAGTCGACCCAGCTCCGCGATAGTTGGCCGGCAGATCCAGCACCGCTTCCGGTGATAGCGACGCAGAGATCCCCGCATTGTCCGTGTTGATCGTTCCCGCATCTGTCGCATTCACTGTCACGGTCTCGCTACCTGAGATCGTGAGCGCCACATCGAAGCGCAGTTCTTGCCGTGCCTCCAGGTGAATGTTATCTGCCTTTGCCGGCGTGAAACCCGCAGCCGACACCCGCACGCTATACGTTCCGGGCTCCAGGTTCAGCGCGTCATACCCGCCATCAGCCCCCGCCACCACCGCGCGCTCTGTGTTGCTTTCCGCCCGGTGCAGCACAACCCGCGCCTTCGGCACCACGGCGCCCGAAGGATCGCGCACCGTGCCGTTCATCGACGCCAACGTAGACTGACTGGCTGCCGTCAGACCGCCGCCAAATAGAAACAACAAAAACAAAAGCTTCCGCATACACACTCCTCACTACACTCAACCCTAAGCCGTGCTATCAATCGCCCGCGAACTGCTCCACGAGACTTAACGCGGGCCGTCCCACAGCCTGTCCTTCGCGACGCAACCGCAAACGCCAGAACACCAGCAGGCACAGCCCTGCGCCCACCGAGCCAACGCCACGCCCGATCCAAAGCCCCTGCAATGCGTAACCGTAATGAAACGCCAAAGCATACGCCAGCGGCATGCCAACGCCCCAGTTCCAGAACAGGCTCACCAGCATCGGCGTCCGAGTGTCGCCGACACCTGTCATCGCTGACGCAAGCACCACAAACAACGTGTCGCCCATCAGCAAAAAGGCACAGATGGCGAAGATGGGCGTAGCCGCTGCAACTACCGCCGGACTGTTTGTATACAACCCGGCCCAGAACTTGCCAAACGCCGCAAACACCGTCGCCGCGATCGTCATGAAGCCAAGGCAGATCCAAAGACTCGCGCTGGCGGCCCGCTTCACCTGCGGCAAACTATTACGCCCTGCGCTCTGTCCCACTCGGATGATCGTGGCATACGAGATCCCGTTCGGCACCTGGTACACAAACGCATTCAGATCCAGCACCACCTGATGCGCCGCAAGCAACACCGTCCCAAGCCGCGCGCACAGGATCGAGAGGTACGTCGACACTCCAAGCTCCTCAAAGTACTCCAGCCCGCTCGGCCATCCAATTCCTAGCAAAGCCTTCAACCGCGGCCAGTTCGGCCAAAGCATGTATCTCTGCACCCGGTAGCCGTCCCGCCGCATAGCCCACCACGTGCCCACGACCAGCAGCAGCAACATATACCAACGCACCACGCACGTCGACCATCCCGATCCCGCAATCCCCATCGCTCGTGCGCCGAGATGACCGAACAGGAACGCCCAATCGAAGATGAAGTTCACCACGGAAGCGGTCACTAGCGACACCGAAATCAGGGCGACCCTGCTGATCGACTGCAAAAACCGGCGCAATGCCATATACGCCATCAGCGGCGCCGTCGACCATACCAGCGCATGCACATACCGCCCTGTTTCTGCGGCGATGTCCGCCGGGGTGCCGAAGTGCGGCAACAGCCGAACCACCCCCAGCGTCGCCAGCATCACAAGCGGCGTGCCGGCAAGGGCGATCCAGAACGACTGCGCCAGCAGGTGAATGCACTCCTGCTCCTCACCCCGGCCAAACGCCTGCGCGATCAAGGTTTCCAACCCGTTCAGCAGATAGATCACGCAGAAAACGAGGGCATAGAAGATGGTGTTGCCCAGTGACGAAGCCGCGATCGGCAACGCCGAATCATGCAGCCTGCCCACCATGAGCGCGTCGACAATATAGGTCGACATCCAGCCGATCTCGCCCAAAGCGAGCGGCGTTCCCAGGCGAGCGGTGGCGCGCAACTCCGACCGGAGATCCGGCGCTTCGGCTGCGCGTGAGGACGTTACATGGGCAGAACTCTTCAGGGTCAGCTCTCACTGAGGAACTAGCGACACATCCTCGCGATCATTGTGACTGTATTCCAAGGTGGTTCTAGCGTGTGGCCCTCTTACGACTGCACAGCGTAATGCTGTCACACTTTATCAGCGCAACGAACTGGATCGTAAGAGAGCGTGCTGTGTGCCACGAAAACTCACAAGAACCTTATTCTTTTCGCCACGTGAAACCGCCCGGATCCAGCGTCTTCGATCAGGTAAAGCATAAAGACGAAACCGAAGTAGACGTCACGCCGGCTTCCCAGAGCACCCCTGCTGCTCAAGCGTCCGCTGTGCTAACGTAAAAGACGGTGCGAGCGGGTAGCTCAGTTGGTAGAGCATCGCCCTTTTAAGGCGTTGGTCCTGGGTTCGAGCCCCAGCCCGCTCACCACAATCGTGCGGGGTTGTATCGCGATTTCGAAGGATTGCTCTGCGCCCCTGCACCAGAGCGTGCAGGACGGTCTGCAGCCCAATGCAAGACGATCCCATCTTCAACACCTCTCAATGTTCTGTGCGTGCGGTCCCGAATTTCAGCATTGATACCTACCTTTGCGAAAGTATCGCCACCCCGAAACTCGGCAACGTGAAGGCTCCAGCGACGGACCGGCCGGCAAGCACATCCGCGTAGGGTCGATCCAGAGTCACGGTCGCCTCCTTCACGTTGTGGTTCAGGAGTACGAGCCACTCCTTGCCACCCGAAGCGCGTCGCGTCATCTCGACGCCTGCTTGCGCCTGGGCAGGCGGCTTCAGCCCGGCAGCAGACGCGATTGCCCCGAGTACCTGCACGTTGACCTCCGGCCCAAGCCGCGCCCCAAGGTAAATTGCCGAACCCTTCCCCATACGGTGGCGCGTGATGGCGGCCTTCCCCGCCGCATCACCCTCTGTGTACGTCGCCAGAACCTCAGCGTCGCCTGGATCGAGAACGTCGTACCAGAGCTCGCACGGCGCGTCGGACCGTCGCAGCATGCCTGAAAAACGCACCGTCTGCTTGTTGGCATACATCGGCACGTAGTCTATGACCTTCACGCCCATCACCTCTTGCAGGAGACCTGGCCTTGGCATGTCAACCACCTGATTCGCCTCCGTCTTTACGCCGGAGCGATAGCCGAGGACCAGCACACCCCCAGCCTGCACATAGCGCGTTGCACCGCGGGCCTGCGCTTCGTTCAGCACATACTGCATCGGCACGAAGACCGCCTTGTACCGCGAAAGATCATCGGCCAGATCGACGCAATCGATGCCATGATGCGCCGCCCACAACCCCGAGTACCACCCGCTCACCTCGGATCCATAACGCAGGCTGCTCTGCCCCGGCTGAATGGTCACCGCCCAGTCACACACCGGATCGAACGTGATAGCGGCTTCAGCGTGCACGGGTGCAAATAGGAAGTCATGGTCTAGCCCTTTTAGCTCGCGCAAGGTTCGCACGATCTCGTCAAAGGCCGGGCTCTTTGATCGGTCATGGTTCAGCAGCCCATGCCAGTACTCCTCCGCACCGAAACGAGCCGTATCCCAGCGAAAGTAGTTGATGCCCATCGCGCCATGCGCAATGGCCTGATACGTCCATAGCCTGACCTGACCGCGCTGCGGCTGGGGTGAAAAGGAGGGCTGTCCTGACTTGCCGGATTGTTCTTCCATGATCAGAAACGGCGCACCCTGCTTGGCCCAGCGCATGGCGTCCAGGCAGAACGAGGTGAACGGAGCCGCATTGACATCGGGCTGATTCAGCAACATCGCCGAGAATGCGGGATAGCTATCCGCCGAAGCAAAATCCAGATCACGATACAGCTCTCGTAGGTCGAGCGAATCAGCAAGGCCCGCCACGTTGTTGGTTGTGATGAAGTGCCCGGGGCACTCGGCGCGCAGAATGCTGAGTTGCCGTTTTTGAAAATCGGCATAGGCTGTGCTTTGGTAGCGGTCATAATCCAGAGCAAACCCGGGATTCGGCGGCGCAGGCGACGGCAGCGGCACGGGGATCTGTAAGAAGTCCGTATAAACCTGACTCCAGAAGCTTGTGCCCCAGGCCGCATTCACAGCATCCAGGCTGCCGTACCTATGACGCACCCATTGCTCGAAGCCGGCCCGGCAGGAACGGCAATAGCAGCGCGGGTAAGACGCCAACGTGTACTCATTATCGATCTGCCATCCAATGACGCCCGGCTCGTGCGCAAAGGCCTGCGCCATCTTCGTCGCCACAGCGCAGCTGAGCCGCCGGTAGGTCTCATTCGTGGGGCAGGTGTAGCGACGCGAATCGGGCGTCATTGTGACCCCCTGATCATTCACCAGCAGCACCTCCGGATACTTTGCGGAGAGCCATTGGGGTGGTGCCGCCGACGGTGTGCCCAGAATGCAATCGATCCCATGCGCATGCAGCAGGCGCACCGCGCGTTGCAGCCATTCGAAACGGAAGCCCCCCTCAGCAGGCTCCATGAGTGCCCAGGCAAACTCAGCCAGGCGCACGTTGTTGATGCCGGCCTCGGCCATCATCGTGGCGTCCTGGAGCCACAGGGACTCAGGTGTCTGATCCGGGTAGTAGTCGACTCCCAGCAGAATCCTGTCACCGGCTCTTCCCAGGTTCTTGGCCTGCGCCCACGTCGGCAGATGCAGTGAAGCCGCGGCCAGCGCGGCGACAGACTGGCAGAAACCACGACGATCCATATCTTCGTTCGCCTCGTTCTTCGGGAGTGGTGTGCTTTGCGTAGCATCATAAACCCCTGCTCTGGTCTCTTCGGAGCATCAAGCCCACACGGCAGCCATCGCTTCACGCGTCTCAGCTTCTCCGGACCGCGACGACCGCGGGTTCGATCCGTACGGCCGCGACACGAAAACCAAAGTTGCTGTGCTGCCGCGAGCGGTCCTGCAAAGCCGTAGCTACCTCAGCCAGCTTGTCACCGCGACGCTGGCGCGGCGTTCGTCAACGCTGCAGTCCTATCCACCATCTCGGAACCGCGGAGCACACGGTAGCCCTCCCGTGTGCGGATGCGATAGTTCTGCCGGGCCTTACCCACAAGCTTTACCGTAATACGCCGCCATCCACTGTTGTCATTCGGCTGCGGGTAATAACTTAGCGTATAAAGATGCGCCAGATCATCACGGATCGACGCAAAGGCCTGCTTCTCATCACGCCAGTCCTTGGCGAAGTAAGCCTTGCCCCCGGTCGCCTTACTCATGCGCTCGAAAACAGCGCTGGAGATAGGCTCGGTTTGCGCCAGGCGCGTGCTGATCATGTAGACAATCGTGCCCGTCGATTGCGCAAGCTCTGCGATATCCTCTGGCGGAACCGAACTGGCATTGTCAGGACCGTTTGAAAAGACCACGATCGCCTTGCGCCCTGTAAGCGGAGCCGCATCCTTCACCGTAGTCAGCAGGGCGTTATACAGCGCCGCATCGTCGCCCGCCACGGTCTCTCGCACGCCGCGCATCACCTGCAGGCGATCCGACGTAAGTGGGGCTACCCGCGACAAATCACGGCTATAGGAGTAGAGCGCGAGCTTACTCACTCCTTCAAGCGAGCGGATGAAATCAGCGATCGAATCCTGCGCAAAAACAAACCCCCGGTACATGTAATTACTGGTATCGAAGAGGATAAAAACATTCGAACTCGACGTATGTTGTGAGGTGCCAGTCAGCAAATCGGGCGCGCCGTCTGAGGACAACTTCGGCATCCCGTCCGGCGGAGGCAAGGGTTGGTCAGGTGCGGCTTTCACCGCGACGCGCGCAGAAACACCGCCTTCCTCGAACGTCCTTATCTTCTCCGGGATCTTATCCTCCATGATCACGAAGTCCTCAGGCCGCAGTCCCGTAACGTAGTTCCCCTTCGTATCGGTCACGGCAAGGCTCAGTTCAACTAGCACGACCTGCACCTTAAGATGAGAGGCACCGTCCTGGGGACAAAGGGGCCGACAAAACAGAAGCTGCGACACTGCTACCACCAGCGCGAAACTCTTCTTCACCATACGTTGCGATTGCCTCCGCTTGCGTCCCCTGCCTGTTGCGAAGAGCTGTTGAGAGCTGGCCCAGGGAAGCCTGTGATCTTACCTTGCTGCAAGTCTTCCCGGGTCTGCTGCATCGCACGCAGCACCGCCGGCCAGTCCTCCATGTTGGTCGCAAAGATCTTCCCCACCATGTGCCGGGTAAGCTCAGGAACAAGCCGGTTCAAATCAGCTGGCGAATATCCGGACTCATCCGCCAAACGCGCCCAGTACAGATTGTCCGATTCGAGCGACTCCCCGAAGTCACGATTCGTGCCTCCCGTAGAGAATGGGAATGGCTGCACGTGCAGCAACTCACGCGCGTTCGTGTGCGCCAGAGTAAGGTGCGAAACACCAAAGTCAGCCGACAGTCGGTTCGCATCCACAAGCCCCGGATCGCTGGCCTCGAGTACCGCAAGCTGCTTGCCTGCCGAACCCGCCGCCGCAACCTCGGCCGGAGAGCGCCGCAAAAACTCTTCTGCCAGATAGAACGTCTCCGACGGCATCAGGGCAACACTGGGCTCCTCCATACCTCCACTCGTTTGCCTCTCAATTTCCTCGTAACGTCGTGCGGAAACCTGGTCGGAAAGGATATCAAGAATGCCCGTGCGAACTCCCTGGTTCGTTCGAGCAGCCATCAGGAGTTCCTCCCCTGATTCTTGATAGAGTGCGGCGGTATGAAGTTCAGCGGAGGACACATCCCACCATCGCGGGACCGTTGACCCCGCAAGCAGGCTTGGAATCAGCTCCCAGACAAGCGCTTGAATGTGCTCCGGAACCACAAACGCTGCCTCCGCCGACGCAAGGGAGTAAGGCAGATCAGCCAGCGACCCCATCAAATATGCTCCACCTCCTGCGGACACGCCGACGCCGATCAACTGCGGCGTCCTCCACAAGCAGTCGGATCCAATGACCGAAGTCCCAAGAAAGTCATGCGTGCGCACAAACAGCGAGTTCACATGCAGGATCTGCGCTCCCGGCGGTTCATAGTAGGCGTAATTCAGACCCACCAGCGTGTCCCGTAAAAAGGGTGTCAACTGACCGCGCGCTGCTTCTATCTGCGCTCCCGACGCGGGTCCCGTCAGCACCCGGTTCAAGTCCGTTTGCACCTGCAGTTCCGCATGATGGCTGGCGTATACACCGGGAGCCCAAGCGATTTTCTCCTGATTCGTAAAGATCGGACGAGGTAATTCAAAACCCTTCAACTCGCCTGCCATCGCAAGCAGACCGGCGTCGGCTTTCCGTGGTGATTTCGCAAGCTCAGTCATACCGTCACTCAACGCGAACAAAGTATCCAGCGATACCAGACGCTGATCTTCCAGCACAGTGCGCATCCTGGCCACAAGTTCGTCATGCACCCGCTGTCCCTCTGTTGTCCCCTGAGCGGGTCCCGCTAGAATCTCGATCATCGCAGTGGGCGAATTGCCCGCAGGCGATCCCGAAGCCGCAAGCAGCCGTTGAAAGGAGGTGCGAATCCCGTCAAACAATTGTGTTGATGACGACACCTGCAGGAAGGGCGCAATGACTTCCTGCCAGGACGCATTCTGTTGTGCGGCAGGAATTTCGCCTTGCCTCGCCAGGATTTGCCACAAGCCAAGATTCGCCTGGAAAGCACCCATCGCATTGGCTCGAAGATCCTCTCCGCGTAGAGCTGCTACGGCTCTTGCACCCTCCATGAACTTTTCGATCGAGCGGTCGTTCAGGCCGGAAAACTCGGAAAATACGGGGTACCAATCGCGCAACGAAGCGAAGTTCGCCGCCATAGTTGCCACAGTATCCGGAGACATGGCATCCGCCGCCGCACGCCTGCGATCCACCTCGCACAATGTCAGGTAGAGCTGCAGAGGACCGCTGCCGCTGCTCGAGCGCGTGAACGCCGTCATGGCTTCAAGTAACTGTGCCGGGCGATCAAAGCTGCGCGAACGCTTGGCCCACGGGCCAGCCTCCTTCCGCTGCTCTTCGTTCAGAATCTGTCTCCAGACATCCAGACCGCCGGGGATGTGCGGATCACCGTTTCGCTCCCACCTCAGACTCGTGTCTAAAGCCAGCAGCTCGACGCCGGAACGCGTGACCCCCGCCAAGGCACTCCGCTTGAGATCTGCGCCTCGGAACGCTACATAGTTTCCGAGAAGCAGATCGGGCTGCGTGAGATGATCTCGTTCTCCTTTGTGAAGACGCGACAATACGTCGAAGTAAGCTCCCAACCAGCCGTCATCTTTACTCAGCAGACGCGGGACAAACTTCGCAGGGGAGCCTGAATCAACTCCCACCAGGGAGCGCCAGGTCGGCTCAGCGGCGACGCCTCCGGGAACGACTACATGTCCAGCACGAATCCTTAACTGCTCGCCATAGAACTCCAGCCCGGGTGCATACATCGCTAGTCCAGCCAGCCCGATCGTGCGCTGCAGGTACTTCGCTGTCTCCGCATCCATTCTGCCCAGCGCAAAGTAGAGCCGTGCCGCCGAAGAATTGCCAAGCAGAGCATCAAGACTGCTGGAGACCGAGAGCTGGGTGCTCTTGCGCAGGGTTATCCAGTCATCATTTCGAAAGAGTATCGGGACTCGCGAAGACGGATAGGCATAAGCGAAAGGAACACCTCGCTGCAGCGCGTCTTCCAGATCGGTCAAGGGAAAGCCCGAGTCAACCGTCACAAACGCGCGTGCAGGGTCAGCCGTTTCGAGGGATGCAGTGGAACCACAAGCCCCGCGCAGCCGGTAGCCAAGAATCTGCAGCAGGCCTGCCGCTTCTGCACATCGCTCGACTCGAATCGTCTCGTGGCGCCCTGCGAACACCTGGAGCTCGCGTGCCTGGGACACATAGCGTTGGAGGATCAGCAGATACTCCGTGGGTGCATTGCGTACATAACCATGCTGAAAGATGCTGTATGCCAGTAGAGGCATAATCTCATCTTGAGGAGCTTCGGGGCTGATCGCAGCGATGCGTAGAAATCCACGGATTGGCCCCGGAATGCTGACGGTCTGAGGCGCGCTATTCGTAGCTCCCACGGCATCGGGTTTCACCCTTTGGGCGCGGCTCAGACTCGCGCACAGCAGGCAAACACCGCAGCCGAGGAGAAAGCTGGTTCGAGTGAAACGCGACAACAGTACAAGCTTCATCTGATCCCCCGAGACGGGCATGAGAAGTTGCAACCGTGCACCCTAAACAGAATTCTTGGCGAACAGAAGGGTGCCTCGCAAATGGCGCAGTAGAGCCGCCATGCTGTCACCCGAGGGCACAGAACGGAGCCGGAAGTTCCGTGTCAAGCAGTTCCGGGCAGCTAGGCGTGCACCCACTGTACACCACCCCCAAAGCCGCTGTGTAACTTCGCGCAGTTCAGTTTTTAGGTAAAGAAAATGTGAACACGGATCCGTGGTCACGCTGACTGGTGACAGTCAACGTCCCTCGATGTGCCTCCGCAATGGCTTTACTGATCGAAAGTCCCATGCCCGTGCCCGGCGTGCGCTCGCTGTGCGCCCGGGAGCGGTAGAGCCGGTCAAAGATCAGCTCCTGCTCCGAAGTGTCTATGCCCACGCCGCGGTCCGCCACGCTTACATCAATGAAGGCGTTTCTTTCCTGAGCCGAAAGAACGATCTTTGACCCCGCCGCGGAATACTTCGCTGCATTCTCAAGCAGGTTGCAAAGCACCTTGGTCAACATTTCCATGTCACCCATAATTTTGGGCAAGGAGGGCAGATCGATCGAAATATCGTGCGAGTCGAAGACGCCGCTGCACGTTTCGGTAGCTTGTTTCACCAACTCGTCCACACCCAGGGGCGCAAGGTGCATTTGCACCTGCTGTGCCTCCAGTTGCGCCATCTCCACAGCCTCTCCTACTAACTTGTTCAAGCGGTCTGTTTCCTCATCGATGATGACCAGAAGCTCCCGTTCCTGGTCCGACTTCACAATCTCATCCATCAACAGCGTGCTCGCTGCTCCCTTGATCGATGTAAGTGGCGTTCGCAGTTCATGCGTGATGGAATCGAGGATCAGCGTCCGTAATCTCTCGCTTTCCTTGTTCGCTTCCCCCCGGGCAACCTGCTCCAGGGCCGACGCTCGATCAAGCGCTATGGAAACGAGTCCCGCGATGGCCTGACAGGTTGCGGTGGTGAGCGCCACACCGTAAAGCAACAACAATCCGCGTGGACGGACCCCTGCCCGCAGCGGCAGACGCGATTCTCCGCCCGGCGCGGTCTCGGGCTCCGTGAGTGTCAGCGCCAGTTGCCGGTAATGCGGAATTTCAATTCCTGAAACCTGATCCAACCCTCCCTGGTACATCCGGTCGCCATCCAGCAGATAGAGCACCACCGAGTTGGTTCGGCACACCTGTGCGATCAGATCCGGAATGACGTTCACCAGCGCGCCCACATTCTCTGTCTGCAGCAACTCGCGGCTCAGACGAAACAGCACCTCAAGGTCCCGCTGCCGCATGCGCGCGTCCTCGGCTTCATCCCGCGCCTTCTGCGCCAGCCTGCTCCCGATCACACTGGTTGCCAGAAACGCGAACAACGCAAGCCAGTTCTGCGGATCGGTGATTGTAAACGTGCCAAAGGGTGGCAGGAAATAGAAGTTGTAAGCGGCCGTCGCCACGAGCGAGATCGCCACCGCGTAGCGCAGGCTGAACCGCGCCGCAAGCACCAGAATGTACAGCAGCAGCGTCAACGCGACGGTGGTAGGGTTAACATGCAGCCAGCGACGGTACACCGTCACGATCAACGCAAGCACGGCGAAGATACTGACCCAACGCGTGATCGTCACAAGGCGTTGCGAGCTCATGAAAGGCATTCTACGGCGTGGCGGAGACACAGACTCCCAAGCGGAAAACACCTGAGGAGTGGCTGCTCTCCAGCGACAGTGAAAAGCGCGCCGGGCGCCTCAAGGTCCTTCTCGGCTATGCTCCGGGTGTCGGCAAGACTTTCACGATGTTGAGCGAGGGCATCCGCCGTCGCAATCGCGGCGAGGACGTTCTCATCGGCATCGTCGAAACGCACGGTCGCGCAGGCACTGCCGAACTCGCGGCCCAGCTTGAACAGGTTCCCCGCCGTGAACTCCTGTACAAGGGCACGCTCTTCTCGGAGATGGACGTCGATGCCGTTCTCGCGCGCGCTCCGCAAGTGGCACTTATAGACGAACTCGCCCACACCAACATCAAGGGCAGCCGCTTCGCTAAGCGCTACGAAGATGTCCTCTTGCTGCTGGACAACAACATCGACGTGCTCTCCACCATCAACATCCAGCACATTGAAAGTCTGTCCCCGCGCGTGCAGGCGCTCACCGGCATTGAGGTCCGCGAGCAAGTTCCCGATTGGGTCCTCGACCGCGCCGACGAGATCGTCATGAGCGATCTCACCCCGGAGGCCCTGGTGGAACGTATGCGCCGCGGCGACATCTACCCTGCCGACCGCGTGGAGCGATCCCTCGCGAACTTCTTCCGCCGTGGCAACCTCATCGCTCTCCGGGAAATGGCCCTGCAGCGCGTCACGCGTGCAGTCGACCGCAACCTCGACGATTACGTGAAGCGCAAGCGACTTGGCTCCCACTGGGCAGTCGCGGAGAAAATTGCTGTGTGCATCAGCTCCAATCCCCAGGCACGCGACCTGATCACCCGCGGCGCACGCCTGGCCGAAGCTCTTGATGCCGAGCTGTACGTCATCCACGTGAACAAATCCCACGACGAGGAGGCAGACCGCAAGCGTACGTTGGGAGCCTCGCTGCAGCTGGCTTCCAATCTCGGAGCCCAGATCGTAAGCTTGACCGGCAAGGATACGGCACGCGCAACAGCGGCCTTCATCCGCGAGCACCGCATCACGCAGGCCATTGTGGGCCGCTCGGCAACCCATGGCTTACCCTCCTACCTCTACTATCTGGCATTGCAGAAATTCATGGCGGAGGCACCGCACGTGGATCTGCATATCGTCACAAGGAACACCCATTGAAGCGCATCCTCGCAGTCGATGACGAACGTCAAATCACCCGCATGCTCCGCGCCTCCTTGCAAGGCAGCGGCTATGAGGTCTCGGTCGCGCACAATGGCCTCGAGGCCCTCGAAAGCTTACGCGAACACAAACCTGACCTCATCATCACCGATCTCGCCATGCCTGAAATGAACGGCGTCGAACTCACCCAAGCCGTCCGTCAATCGTCCGAAATTCCCATCATCGTCCTGAGCGTGCGCGAAGGCGAAGCCATGAAGATTCGTGCTCTTGATGCAGGAGCGGATGACTACATCACCAAGCCTTTCTCCATGCCGGAGCTCCTCGCCCGCGTACGCGCCCAGCTTCGGCGCACGCCGGAAGTCACCGAGTCCCCACGCCTCCAGGCCGGCGATTTCACCATCGATACCGAACTGCACTCGGTCCAGCTACGCGGTGAACGCATCCACCTCACACCGAAAGAGTTCGATCTTCTTCTCGTCTTCATGCGCAACCCACACCGCGTTATGACGCATAAAACGCTGCTGCGCGCGGTCTGGGGGTTCGCGGGCGAAGACCAGCCCGAATACCTCCGCGTGCTCATCGCACAGCTTCGGAAAAAGATCGAGTCAGACGCTTGCCCCCGTTATCTTCACACCGAGCCCTGGGTGGGCTATCGCTTCGAGCCCGCCGGCCTCGCAGCCGAGGACGACGTCCTTACAACTTCTTAACGCTTTCCCAACGGACTTCCCACGGCCTCTAGCCTTCTACTTGAGTTGAGGTTAGAAGGTATGTCCCGGGCTACTCAAGTTTGGAGCACTGCACATAGCGCTGTGCTTCTCTTTGCATTTACTGCAACATCTTTCTCTCAGGTCTCGCAAAATAGCACTGGTTCCACCAGCAACAACCCCGCCGCACCGTCCGCGTTGAATCCACCCACCGGCAACTTTTTTGATCGCTTAGGCCAGGCTTACAAGACTGACTGGTCTCCCGCGCCGACGCCTCCGCCGGCAACCCCGACAGAGGCCAGTCCAGCAGTCCCTGCGCCCTCCACACCCGAGCGCCGCGGCTATCCAGCCCCACTCGATTCACCACCCTTCCCCGGCTCCGACTTTTCCGTGGGCGGCACGCCGGTGATCGGCGCGCCAGACACGCAAACCTACATCCTGATGGAAGCCATCAACCAGAACAAAAGCCGCACCAAGATCTATGGCTGGTTCAATGGTGGATTCAACGTTTCCACTTCGAACAAAGGCGACGGCGCCAACTCGCCTGCGGCGTACTTCTATAACCCCAACCGGATCACACCGGATCAGCAGATCCTCTACATCGAGCGTCTGCCGGACAGCGTCCAAACGGACCACGTAGATTGGGGCTTCCGCCTCGCCCAACTCTGGGGCCAGGACTACCGCTACACCACCAGCAAAGGCGTCTTCTCGCAGCAACTTCTCGCCCGCAATCACGAGTACGGTTATGACCCCGTCATGTTTTATTTCGACCTCTACGTCCCGCACGTAGCCAAGGGCATGAACATCCGCGTGGGCCGCTACATCTCGCTGCCGGACATTGAAGCCCAGCTCGCTCCCAACAACTACACCTATTCGCACTCGCTTCTCTACACCGTTGACCCCTACACCCAGACCGGCATTGTCGCCAGCATCAAGCTCAACGATCACTGGTTGGTCCAGGGCGGATTTTCCGGTGGCAACGACGTCGCTCCCTGGACAAAAGACGTCACGCCAACAGCCACCTTCTGCGCCGACTACACCTGGACGCAAGGTCACAACGCGCTCTACACCTGTGCTAATTCCGTTAACAAGGGCAAATACGCCTACAACAATGTCCAGAGCTACTACGAAACCTGGTACCACGTCTTCAATGCAAAATGGCACACCGACACAGAGGCCTGGTACATGTATGAGCGCGACGTTCCCAACATTGCCGGCAACGTAGCCAACCCTGTACCCACGGAAACCGGAGCCAATGGTGCCTTCTGCGCTGTCGGAGAGCAGCGCTGCTTCGCTCCCGAAACTGCCATCGTCAATTACGTCGAGCGCGAATTCAACACCCACAACTACCTGTCCATTCGCAACGAATTTGTCGACGACATCAAGGGCCAGCGCACCGGCTATGCCACCAAGTATTCCGAGCACCTCATCAGCTACGGCCACTGGATCGGCACAACCATCCTGTTCCGCCCGGAGATCCGCCTCGAGCACTCCTACGACCTGGCCGCGTACGATCTGGGAACCAAAAAGACCCAGTTTGTCGTAGCCGGCGACTTAACCTACCACTTCTAACCTGGAGGCCGAACTCTTGCTCGATGCCATCGCCACACTCGCCATACTCGCTTTGTTCGGCCTCTCTTTCCTTTACGTCACCGGCTGCGATCGCCTGAAAGGAGACCGCGCATGATCCTCAATTTCATCCTGCTGTTGCTCTCAGCACTGCTTCTCGTCTATCTCGTCTACGCCCTGCTCCGTCCGGAAAAGTTCTAAAGAAAGTGCTCCCATGACACTCAACGGTTGGCTACAAATCGGTCTTTTCATCGGCCTCGTGCTTCTTCTCGCGAAGCCGATGGGAAGCTACATGACCGCGGTCTTCGAGCGGCGCAAGACTTTCCTCGATCCTGTCCTCGCCCCCTGCGAGCGCCTCCTCTATCGCGCAACCGGCATCCATCCCGACGAAGAGATGCGCTGGACCGAATACACACTTGCCATGCTGCTCTTCAGCGCGGCCACGCTCGTCCTCACCTTCATCATCGAACGCCTGCAAGGCCTGCTGCCGCTTAACCCGCAGCACCTGCCCGGAGTCGAGTCAGCTCTCGCGCTCAACACCGCTATCAGCTTCACTACCAATACCAATTGGCAGGCCTACGTGCCCGAGTCCACGATGAGCTATCTCACCCAGATGCTCGGCCTCGCGACGCACAACTTCTGGTCCGCCGCCGTCGGCATCTCGCTCGCCATTGCCTTCGTGCGCGGCATCGCACGCCGTGAAATGACAACCCTCGGCAACTTCTGGGTCGACCTCACCCGCGCCACGCTCTGGGTCCTGCTGCCGATCTGTCTGCTGTTCTCGCTCGCTCTCGTCTCGCAAGGCGTGGTACAGAACTTCAAGCCCTACGACACGGCAAACCTCGTCGAAACACAACACGTTACCGGCGCCGACGGCAAGCCCTCCACGGTCACCACCCAAACCATCGCCCAGGGCCCCATCGCTTCGCAGGAAGCCATCAAAATGCTCGGCACCAACGGCGGCGGCTTCACCAACGCCAACAGCTCGCACCCGTTTGAGAACCCAACGCCGCTCTCCAACTTTCTCCAGATGCTTTCCATCTTCCTCATCCCCGCGGGTCTCGCGGTCACGCTGGGGCAAATGGTCGGCTCGCCCAAACATGGCTGGGCCGTGCTCGCCGCCATGATCATTCTTTGGTTTGCCGGCACGCTGACCTGCTACTGGGCCGAATCCCACGGTAACCCTCTGCTACGGAATGTCGACTCACAAACCTCCCTTACGCAGGCAGGCGGCAACATGGAAGGCAAAGAGGTTCGCTTCGGCATCGCAAATTCTGCCCTTTTCGCCACCGTGACCACTGACGCAAGCTGTGGCGCCGTCAACGCCATGCACGACAGCTTCACACCTCTCGGCGGCATGGTGCCCATGATCAATATCCTGCTCGGTGAGATCGTCTTCGGGGGCGTCGGCTCGGGCCTCTACGGCATGCTCGTCTTCGTCATCCTGGCCGTCTTTATCGCCGGCCTTATGGTCGGTCGAACGCCCGAATACCTCGGCAAGAAAATCGAGTCCTACGACGTCCAGATGGCCATGCTTTATCTGCTCATCTTCCCCACCATCATCCTCGGCTTCTCCGCCGTCACCGTGCTTATGCCCAAGCTCGGCCTCTCCAGTCTCGCCAACCACGGGCCGCACGGCCTAAGCGAGATCCTCTACGCTTACACCTCAGCGACCGGCAATAACGGCTCGGCTTTCGCCGGTCTCAATGCCAACACGCATTGGTTCAACTACACCCTGGGCATCGCCATGTTCTTCGGCCGATTCATGATGCTCATCCCCATGATGGCCATCGCCGGCCACCTGGCCGGGAAGAAGATTACGCCGGCCTCGGCTGGCACCTTCCCGGTCACCACACCACTCTTCACCGTGCTTCTCACGGGTGTCATCCTTATCGTCGGCGCGTTGACCTTCTTCCCCGCGCTTTCGCTAGGCCCTGTGCTCGAGCACCTGCTCTTAAGGGCTGGCAATGTCTACTAGAACTCCGCTCGAACCCCAGACGACCCGCCGCGCCAAGATGAAGGTACACACGGCCAAGATGCGCCGCGAAAGTGAAACCAGAATGGCCACGCAAGCCAACCGCCGCTCTCTCTTCGATACAAAGATCGTCCGCCGCGCCTCCATCGACGCGCTCCGCAAGCTCAACCCACGCTCCATGATGAAGAATCCCGTCATGTTCGTCGTCGAGCTCGGCAGCGTCCTCACCGCGGTCCTCCTTCTCGCCAACATCGCCCGCCATGACGCCGGTCACTTCCGCTTCAATCTCCAGATCACCGTTTGGCTCTGGTTCACGGTGCTCTTCGCAAACTTTGCCGAAGCCATGGCCGAGGGCCGAGGTAAGGCCCAGGCCGACGCACTTCGCCAGGCCAAGTCCGAAACCACCGCCTATCGTCTCACCAAAGACAAAACCATAGAGGACGTCCCCAGCTCACAGCTCCGCGTTGGCGATCTCTGCTGCGTCCAGGCTAACCAGATGATCCCCGGCGACGGCGAAGTCATCGAAGGCGTAGCCAGCGTTGACGAATCCGCCATCACCGGCGAATCCGCGCCCGTAATCCGCGAGGCCGGAGGCGACCGCTCCGCCGTCACCGGCGGCACCCGCGTCCTCTCCGACGTCATCACCGTCCGCATCACCTCCAACCCCGGTGAAACCTTCCTCGACCGCATGATCGCTCTTGTTGAAGGCGCGGAACGCCAGAAGACACCCAATGAAATCGCTTTGAATATCCTGCTCGCCGGCCTGACCATCATCTTCTTGCTGGCGGTTGTAAGCCTGCAGCCGTTCGCCATCTACTCCGGCGCGCCGCAAACCGTGTTCGTCCTTATATCCCTCCTTGTCTGTCTTATTCCCACCACCATCGGCGGGCTTTTGTCGGCCATCGGCATTGCCGGCATGGACCGTCTCGTACAGCACAACGTCCTTGCCACCTCAGGTCGCGCCGTAGAAGCCGCCGGCGACGTCAACACACTGCTTCTCGATAAAACCGGCACCATCACCATCGGCAATCGGCAGGCCGCCGAGTTTTTCCCTGCCCCCGGCGTCACGCCACAGGAACTCGCGGACGCCTCACAGCTCTCTTCCCTTTCCGATGAAACGCCTGAAGGCCGCAGCATTGTCGTCCTCGCCAAGGAACAATTCAACATTCGCGCCCGCGAGCTAGGCCCACTCAATGCCGAGTTCGTTCCCTTCTCCGCCACCACGCGCATGAGCGGCATTGAAGTCGAAGGCCGCTCCATCCGCAAGGGCGCCGTGGACGCTATTACCCGCTACCTCGCAGATCACAATTCCTCCATGCCCGACGCCGTGCGCGCCAACGTCGAAGAGAGCTCTCGCAAAGGTGGCACACCCCTTGTCGTCGCTGAAAACGGGCGCGCCATGGGCGTCATCTATCTCAAGGACATCGTCAAGGGCGGCATGAAGGAGCGCTTCGATCAGCTTCGCGCCATGGGCATTCGCACCGTCATGATCACCGGCGATAACCCTCTCACCGCGGCCGCTATCGCTCGTGAAGCCGGCGTCGACGACTTCCTCGCCGAAGCCAAACCCAAAGATAAAATGGACCTGATCCGCAGCGAACAAGCCAAAGGCAAGCTCGTCGCCATGACCGGCGATGGCACCAACGACGCTCCCGCTCTGGCTCAGGCCGACGTAGGCGTCGCCATGAACTCGGGCACGCAGGCCGCCAAGGAAGCCGGCAACATGGTCGACCTCGACAGCAACCCCACCAAGCTGATCGAGATCGTCGAAATCGGGAAGCAACTTCTTATGACCCGCGGCGCCCTCACCACCTTCTCGATCTCCAACGACGTCGCGAAATACTTCGCCATCATCCCCGCCATGTTTGCCGGCGTCTTCCCCGTGCTCAATGCGCTCAACATCATGCATCTCCACAACGCCCAATCCGCCGTTCTCTCCGCGGTTATCTTCAACGCGCTCATCATCGTCGCCCTTATCCCACTCGCTCTTCGTGGCGTGGGTTACAGGCCCATGTCCGCCGCCGCGCTCCTGCAGCGTAACCTGCTTGTTTACGGGCTCGGTGGCATCATCATCCCCTTCATCGGCATTAAAGCCATCGACATGATCATCACCGCCCTGCATCTCGCCTAACCCGCACTGGATCCCATCATGAAGAAGCATTTCATTACTGCCTGCCTCTACACCCTCATCACCGCCGTACTCCTGGGTGTCGTCTACCCGCTTTTCATCACCGCCATCGCGCACCTCACCATGCGCGACAAAGCTGATGGCCAACTCCTGCGCAAAAATGGCCAGACAATCGGCTCAGCCATCCTCGGCCAACCCTTCACCGGTCCGGGTTACTTCCACAGCCGGCCTTCCAGCGCAGGCACCGGCTATGACGCCGCTAGCTCCTCAGGCTCCAACTACGGCCCCACCAATAAATCCCTTGTCGACCGCGTAGACGCGAGCGTGAAAACCGAAGCCGCCCACGGCCCCGTGCCTGTCGACCTCGTCACCGCCTCCGGCTCAGGCCTCGATCCAGACATCACCGTAGCCGCCGCCCTTTATCAAATCCCCCGCGTAGCCGGCGAGCGCCACCTCTCCGAAGACCGACTCCAGCACTTGGTAGAAGATCACACCACCCCAAGACAGTTCGGTCTGCTCGGCGAACCCCGCGTCAACGTCCTCCAACTCAACCTGGCCCTCGCCGGCATCCAGCCCATCCACTAGCCGGGGGATCAGACCGTGATTCAGCCCGCCTTCGAGGAAGCCTTCAACGTTGGCCAAAGAAAAGACAACGCCGTCCCGTTCATACTCCAAAAAGGAAGCTGTAGAACACGCCTACCTGCGGAAAAGCGACAGTATCAAAGTGAATCCGGTGAAACGCAAGAACGACGACCACCACGTTCGCGCCCCCCAACCGATCCCGAGCCTAGCCATCTCTTCATCGCAGCCCATCTCTCGGACCCCCCAGGCGAGGCGCAAGCAAAACACCTCTCCGGCTTCACAAACGGCAAAGGAGCCACAACACCGTGTCAAATCATCCCTCGCCACTCCCCTGGTCTCCGGGTTAGGCTGAAAGTAACGCACCAAGGGCAGCTTTAGCTGTCCTTTGACGCGCACACACTTTCAGAGGAGGACCCCCGGATGGCGGATGCACGTCCCACCACCCCACAAACCCTGCTGTTCGACGCCGACGATACCCTTTGGGAAAACAACGTCTACTTCGAACGCGCCATCGCGGCCTTCATCTCCTACCTTGACCACCGCGTCCACACCCGCGAGGAAGTTCGCGAACACCTCAACACCTGCGAACGAGCCACGATCGCCCGACACGGTTACGGCCTCAACAGCTTCCGCAAGTCCCTCATCCACTGCTTCGAACAACTCACTGACGAGCCGGTCACCCCCGAAAAGCACACCCGCATCGTCGCCTTCGCTGAATCCATCGCCAGTGCGCAAATCGAACTCCTCCCCGATGTCGAGCCAACCCTTCGCACCCTCGCTGAGCGCCACCGCCTCCTGCTGGTAACGAAAGGCAACCCAAATGAGCAGATCGACAAGCTCAACCGCTCGGGCCTCGAAGCTTTTTTTACCGCCGTCGAGGTCCCACCTGAAAAAGATGACAGCATGTATCGCGAACTGGCTCAGCGCCACAGTTGTGAACTCAACGAAACGTGGATGATCGGCAATTCTCCTCGCTCTGACATCAACCCCGCCCTGGCCGCCGGCTTTAACGCTGTCTTCATTCCCCACGACTTCACCTGGGCTCTCGAGCACGAAGTCATCCACGCCCCACCCCCGGGTCGTACTCTCCTCGAACTAAGCCGTTTCAGCGATTTGCTCCAACATTTTTGATCGCACTCGCGCCGCGACCTTTACGGCTCGTCCTTATAGATCCCCATCTCCACGCTGCCACCCTCCACCAGGTGCGCCCGAAACATCCCCGGCGTGTTGAACCCCCACGCTATCTGCCCATCCGGCGTCATCGCAATGACCCCGCCATCGCCCTTCATCGCCGTCAACTCTTTGCCGACCACCTCATCCACTGCCGCCCGCAACGGCATCCCGCGATACTGCACCAGCGCGCAGATGGTTCGCGCCACGGTCAGCCGAATGAAGTACTCCCCCGTCCCTGTAGCCGACACACCACAGGACTGATCCGACGCATACGTCCCCGCCCCTATGATCGGCGAGTCCCCCACCCGCCCAAATCGCTTCGCTTGCGTACCTCCGGTGGTTGTCCCCGCGGCAATATGCCCTGCCCGGTCCCGCACCACCATTCCCGTCGTTCCCCATTTGTGCGCATCCGGCGTCTCCAACTCTGAGATGGGCTGCGCAGGCTCAGGCGGCGCGCCCGCAGGCCGCGGAGGCATCGGCCGGCCCTCCCGCTTCAACTGCTTCACCAGGCCCTGCCATCGAGCCTCCGTAAAGAAGTACGAGTTGTCCACCTGCTCCAACCCCACACTGGTCGCAAACTGATCCGCCCCCGCCCCGACCAGCATCACATGCGGGCTCTTCTGCATCACCGCCTTCGCCAAAGAGATCGGATTCTTCGTTCGCGTCACCCCCGCCACCGCACCCGCGCTCATCGTCGCGCCATCCATTATCGCGGCATCCAACTCGTTCTTTCCTTCCGCCGTGAACACCGCCCCCTTGCCCGCGTTAAACAGCGGATTATCCTCGAGCACCCGCAACCCGGCCTCCACCGCATCCACCGCCGCCCCACCCCCATTCAGCACCTTCGCCGCGGCTCGAATGGCCTCATCCAGTCCCGCCCGGTACGCCTTATCCCGCTCCGGCGTCATCGACGATCGCTCAATCACCCCCGCCCCGCCATGCATCACAATCGCCCACTTTCCAGCAGGCGCCTGGGCTCCATTCACCTTGGCAATCAGTGCCGGCGCAGAGGCGGTCTGCGCCCCACTCAAAGGAATAACACCAAGGCAAGCCGCAGGGCTTGCAGCAACGAAAACGAACCGCAGAAGAAGGCGCATTGCTCTGTATTCTGCCACGATCACCCCGGTACGCGGGATGCTATAGTAGCTCTTGTCACCCCACCTGAGCCCCCGCGCGCAGGCGGAACGCGGAGGTGGCGAAATTGGCAGACGCACTAGCTTGAGGTGCTAGCGGGTAACACCATAGGGGTTCAAGTCCCCTCCTCCGCACCAGGAACAACAGAAAGCCATCACTGCCCCCTCGGCTGTGATGGCTTTTCTACTGCACCACGCGGGCGCAAGCGGCGGCTTTTCTCCTTTGCGAACCTTGCCTTATCCAGGCGGTCTGCAATGACCGGGAAGGCGGATGTCGGCCCTCGCCAAAGCAGGTCATCGACGCTGGTGAAAAGCGGAAGATCCCTTCGAAGTGTTGCCAGTTCCCGGAAAACAAACGCGAGAGAGCGCTCCCGCTGAAGAACCTCTGCAAGACTCTGCGCGTTGAAGACGTTGACATGCCAATCCCGAGCGTCAGCCGGAATGGCTTCCAATTTTTCGAAGCGTCGCAAAACAGCGGCAGCTGACTTCGCCCCCCAGCCGGGCAGCCCCGGAAAGCCGTCTGCGGCATCACCCACCAGGGCAAGATAATCTGGAATCGACCCGGGTAGAACGCCGAACTTCGTAAGCACGCCCTGTTCATCGCGCTCAACGCGCCGTCGCCGATCAAGCTGCACTATCCGTGTCCCCTTCACGCACTGCGCAAGATCCTTGTCAGGCGTGCTGATCACGACGCGGCGGACGCGCTCATCCTGCTCGGCCAGAAAAGACGCAGAGGCGAGCGCATCATCTGCCTCATACTCCTCCATCGCCCAGACAACCACGCCAAGGGCGCGTAGCGCCTCTTCCAGCAGGGGGAACTGAGACAGAAGATCGGGCTCTATACCCTCTCCCGTCTTGTACCCTGGCCACATCCTGTTCCGGAAAGACTCAATCACATGATCTGTGGCGACCCCAATGTACGTCGCATCGACCTGCATCATGCCCAAAATCGATCCGAGCACGCCGCGCACAGCAGCCACTTCTTGCCCTTCGCTGTCTTTTGCTGAGGGCATGGCATGGAAGTGCCTGAACAGTTCATACGTCCCATCGATCAGCTGCACTTCCATTGCAGCAGACTATCGTGCGCTGCGAACTTCTGTGCGTGGGGCTTCGTACATCGCAACCTCGAACCTCAACGCAAAAATACCCAAAGCCCGGCCGCCATCGCAAACGCAAGCGCGTCCAGGTGAAACGCCGCCCCAAACCCCTGCCGGTCAGCCAACGCCCCTACAGCATACGGCGCACCCGCACTCGCCAGGCGGCCCAGGTTGTACGTAAACGCCTGCCCCGTAGACCGGATACGCGTCGGGTACACATCCGCCGTAAGCGCCCCAAAGCCGCTGAAATAGCCCGTCCCTGCAAACGCCACGCAAGGCGCTGCCAATAGCAGCAGCCACGGCGACCGCAACTTGCCAAACACCACCAGCAACCCCGCCGCCGCCAGCAGAAAAGTTACATACACCCGCTTCCGCCCAAACCGCGTCGCCAGGTACCCAAAGCTCACATACCCCAGCCACATCCCGCACTGCATCACTACCAGAATCACGGTCATCGTCCGCGAAGAGAACCCAATCCCTCCCCGCGCCGGCGTCATCGATAAATATGAAGGCACCCAAAGCGTGAAGCCCCACCACGCAAACAGGCAGCAGGCATTCATCAACGTAAGCACCACGGTCCGGCCTGCCATGGGTCCGCGAAATATTGCCAGCAGCCCTCCTGTGCCTTTCTCCACACGCCCCGCCACGGCAAGCCACGCCTCCGGCTCCGGCACACGCCGCCGCACCCACACCGTAAGCAACGCCGGCAACACCCCCACAAAAAAAACACCCCGCCACCCGATCAGCGGCAACAGCAGAAACACCACCACAGCCGCCAGCCCGTATCCCACCGCAAACGCGCTCTGCATCAAAGCCAGCGCACGGTCACGGCTCGCCGCCGGCCAGATCTCGCTCACCAGCGACGCCCCTGAAGCCCATTCACCTCCCATCCCAAACCCCAGCACCACCCGGAACACCACCAGCGACCCCACGCTCCACGCCAGCCCACAAGCCGCCGTGAACCCCGCATACAACGCAATCGAAATCATCAACGCCCGGGTCCGCCCCCATCGGTCCGCCACCAGTCCCAGTAAAATCCCACCCACCGCCGCGGCCACCAGCGTCACCGACCCGACCAGCCCCGCCGTACTTTTGGTCATCCGCAAACTCGCCATCAACGATGGCAACAGGAGCGCATACAACAGCACATCAAAGGCATCCAGCATCCACCCCAACGACGCCGCCAACAACGCCCTCTGCGCCTCCGCCGGCGCATCCCGCAGCCAACCCAACACCCTCGCCCGCGGCGCCGTCGCAGCCACATTCATCGCTCGATGCTATCCGCACCAGCCGCATCACGCCTCCCAAATCCACCCCCGCCCGGCGTTTCGATCCGCAACCGCTCCCCCGCCGCCATCTCCAGATGCGCCTTCGCCGGCAACACTTCCTCCCGCCCATCCGCACGCACCAGCGTGTTCCGCCCTGCTCCCCCCGGCCCTCCACCCTGCACCCCGTACGGACAGCTCTCCCGCCGCTCCGTCAAAATCGTCACTGCGGTAGGCACCAGCATCTCGTACTCCCGAACCAGTCCCTCACCTCCCGCAAACTCCCCTTCACCCCCCGACCCCGACCGCAGCCCATACCGCCGAATCCGCACCGGCAACGCCTGCTCCAAAGCTTCCACCGGCGTGTTTCGCGTATTCGACATGTGCGTATGCAATCCACTTAACCCTGCCAACCCAGGCCGTCCTCCCATGCCTCCGCCGGCCGTCTCGTAGTAGGCAAACGCCCGCCCATCGAGTCCCACACCCCCCAGCGTCACGTTGTTCATCGTTCCCTGGCTGGCCGCCGGTATCCTCCCCGGCAAAGCCTGCGCCAGCGCTCCCAGCACCACATCCGTGATCCGCTGCGAACACTCCACGTTGCCCCCAGCCACTGCCGAAGGATGCCGCGCATTCACCACCGATCCTTCCGGCGCCACCACCCGCACCGCCCGCCCTATGCCGTCATTGAACAGCACCTCCTCCTCAATCAAGCACCGAAAGCAGTACAGCGTAGCCGACAGCGTAATCGCATAGTTCGCATTCACACCTCCGGTGGTCTGCGCATCGGACCCACTG
>CAXUDN010000042.1:0-28445 GCA_964249715.1 uncultured Acidobacteriaceae bacterium | reverse complement strand
TCCGACAGCCGATTAAGTTCTCAGATCCAAAGACAACCCCAAGCACCAAGCACCAACAACTACTTCGGCGTATGCACCTTGATGTATTCCCGCAAACTCGAATTCAGCTCCAACGCCTTGTTCACACCGGAATCCAGCATGCGCAGCCACTCCGCCGCAGGCTCTTTCAGCTCCGCCATCGACAGCAAATAGCTCGTCTGCACAATCACTTCCAGTGAATTCGAAAGCTCATGCGCGATGCGCCGTATTTCCAGCGCAACCTCCTCGGGGATAGTCGCGTTCGAGGCGGGATTCGAGGTCGAAGATTCACTCATGCAGGCGCACAACTCCAATCAAATTTGTTTGTCCTTCGGACGGGCCCGTCAACGATGAAGTTTCCTTCCGCCCCAGTCTACCCTGCCTCACTTCCGTTGACAGCACGCCTCCCGTCTGGGAGACTAAGGTGTCACGCCCCGCATGCTCCAGCAGCGGTGGGGAAGCCGAAGTGGCGGAATTGGCAGACGCGCATGGTTCAGGTCCATGTACTCGCAAGGGTGTGAAGGTTCGAGTCCTTTCTTCGGCACCAAATCAAACAGGATCCAAGGCACCTCCCTCCCAGGGGAGGTTTTCTTTTGCTTTCCTCTTCGTCATCCCCCAACCAACCAACCAACCAACCTGCCACCAACCTGCCGTTGCTTTCGCTTTGCTTTTGCCGCTTGAATCCAACATCCGTTAGCAACTCCAGCACCAAGCACTTAGCACTTAGCACTTAGCACTTAGCACTTAGCACCAACCACCACCAACTCTCACTTCAGCATCAACAACACACACCCATGCGCCGGCACCCGCTCCACAAGCTCATGCCGAGCAACCGGTGCATCTCCCGCATACACATTCCGCACCATCCAATCCCGCCCGCCTAAGTCTGCCCCAAATTCGGACATCTGCTTCGTCCAACTCGCCTCCACATCGCCCAGGTTGAACAGCGCCACTGCCTTCTCCCCACCCCGCAAATCCGCCCGCCAGACGATGAAATTTCCCTCATGCACCACCTGCGCACTATGCGTGGAAGTCTGGCTCACCCGCAACAGATCCCGGTTGGTCAGCAACGCCAGCGTCGGCCCATCCAGCATCGTCAGATTCGCTCCCAGAATCAGCGGACTCCGCGCCATCGCCCACAACGTCATCAGCGTGCGCTGTTCATCGGGCGTCAGCTTGGACAACCGCGCCTTCCCATACCCCGGCGTGGGCTTCAGCGATCCAATCGGCAACATATCCCCATCGGGCCAGTGATTCGGCTTGTCGTAGGGCTCCCACGCCGCCAGCCGCGCAAAGCTTTCCTTCACACTCTGCGGAAACTCCGTCGTCTGCCCCGGCGCCTTTTCCCATTCATCCCAGAAATCATCCGAAATCCGCCACATATTCGCCAGCGAGATAACTTCCTCCGCATGACTCAACGCCGTAGGCCCCGGCGATAAACTCAAGACCATCGGCCGCCCCGACTTATCGATCGCTCGCCGGATCTGCTGTATCTCACTTAACTTGTACGGGTGGTCCGAGATACAGTCTACCTTCAGGTAATCCACCCCCCACCCCGCATACTGCTTCAGCAGCGAGTCATACCACGCCTGCCCCGCCGCATTATCCTTCACCCCCCAGTTCGTCGGATCCCACGGACACTTATCACTCTGATCCGCCGCATCCCCCGCCTTGTAACTCGACCCCTCAATCGGCAGGTTCCGTTCCACACTCGCCCGCGGAATACCCCGCACAATATGAATCCCGAACTTCAATCCCTGCCCGTGCACCCACCCGGCCAAAGCCGCGAAACTTGTGTCCTCCACCGTAGCCTTCAGATGCCCCGCCGGCGCCGCGCCCCTTTCTCCGGACGCACCCTGCCCGGCAGAAGGAAATCTAGCCGGCACCGGCACATACCGCCCAAATCTATCAATGGCATACACCAGCTTGTCCGGCGTATCGCGATCCCGCGGATTCTCAAAAAACCACCCCTCATCGATCAACGCATACTTCCACCCAAACGGCTGCAGCTTCGTATGGAGCACCTCCACATTCGCCCGGAACTCCGCCTCCGTAATCGTCAAACCATACGAATCCCAGCTATTCCATCCCATCGGCGGTGTAGGCGCCACATCTCTGGCTTGAGCCCCGCAGTAAGTCGCAACAACAAGGAACTGCAATGACAGAGCACACCAGATCGCAATACGAGAAAGCATGGCAAAACGATACACGGATCACCGGTCAGATGAACTGCCGACGCATCGACTTTGCCATCAGGACACCACAGAATCCAGTGAACAGCAGCAGAAGGCTCGACGGTTCCGGGGTCGTCGCTACGGCTGAGGGTGCACCGTCAATCTCGTACTGGACCGGTGCAGAGCCAGCAGGCCCCACACCCCATCGCTGGATGTAATGGAGAGGACTGCACTCCCTGGAACTCCCACGCCAGATCGCTCCGCGCGTCGTAGGGTCCAAGTACAAGCCAATATTCCGTGCCCGAGATGAGCGGGGCTGCCCCCGTGGTCACACTTATAACACCACCCATGCCCGGAGCAGCTGCATCGGTCCCCAGGGTCTGGTGACATTAATCTCTTGTTCCCTCCCAAAGCTTCAAGCCCAATTTCCTCATGCATCCAATCGCCTGAGCCGAAGCCATCGGCGAAGGATTCCCCATGCAATACAAAACCCTCGGCGACACCGGCCTCCTCGTCTCCACGATTTGCTTCGGCTGCATGACCTTCCACGGCGGCTCAGGCATTTGGAGCAAGATCGGCCAGGTCGATCAGGCTGGCGCAGACGAGTTGGTCAGAGCCTCCCTCGACGCAGGCGTAAACTTCTTCGACACCGCCGATGTCTACTCTGAAGGCGAGAGCGAAAGAATCCTCGGCCAATCCCTCAAGAATATCGGCATCGCCCGCAAAGACGTCGTGATCGCCACCAAGGTCTTCGGCCGCACCGGCCCTGGCCGCAACGACATTGGTGCCAGCCGCGGCCACATCATGGACGCCGTCGAAGCCAGCCTCCAGCGCCTCGGCACCGACCACATCGACCTCTACCAGATCCACGGCAACGACGTCATCACCCCCATCGAGGAAACCCTCCGCGCCCTCGACACCCTCGTCCAACAGGGCAAAGTTCGCTACATTGGCGCCAGCAACTGGGAGGCCTGGAAGCTTTCCCGCGCCATCACCACTTCCGAGCTCAAAGGCTACGCCAGATTCGACACCCTCCAGGCCTACTACTCCATCGCAGGCCGCGACCTCGAACGCGAGTTCGTTCCCATGTTCAACCACACCAAAACCGGCCTCCTCGTCTGGAGCCCCCTCGCCGGCGGCCTGCTCTCCGGCAAGTTCAGCCGCGACAACCAGAAGCCCGAAGGCACTCGCCGCTCCGAGTTCGACTTCCCCCTCGTAGACAAGGAGCGCACCTGGCGCATCCTCGACATCCTGCGGCCCATCGCCGAAAAACACGGCTGCTCCCCCGCCCGCATCGCCCTTGCTTGGCTCCTGCACCAGCCCGTCGTCACCTCGGTCATCATCGGCGCCAAACGCCCTGACCAGCTCCAGGACAACCTCGCCGCCGTGAACCTCAAGCTCAGCCCCGACGTGCTCAAGCAGCTCGACGAGGTCAGTAAACTTCCGCCCGAATACCCCGGCTGGATGCTGCCCTTCCAGGGCGCCAGCCGCCTCGACCCCTCCGTAGGCCGCCCCAGCAGCGAAACCAAATAAACTGGCTCTGTTGCGGACCTACCTCTACAAACTCACCTCCGACCGCGGTGGCGCGCCCTGCGCCCCGCCGCCGCCGACCGGATCCCCTCCACTTCTCTCGCTGGCCATCTGCAAACCCGCCCTTCGCCGCACCGCCCAGCCCGGGGACCGTATCCTTGGCCTCACCAGCCGCACCCTGGAGCAGCGCGAAGGCTACCCCGCACTTAGCGTCATCTATGCCGCGTCTGTAACAAGCGTGCTGGACGCGGCCGAATACTACGCACACCGCTCGTCCTATCGCACCCGCCCCGACTGCATTTATCGCTACGACGCCGCCACCGGCGACCTGCGCCACACCGGCAAAACCGGCCTCCATGCCGACACCCGCCATCGCCGCCGCGATCTCGGCCGCGAAGGCCTGTACGAGAACGCGCGTATCCTGCTTTCGCACGAGTTCACCTATCTCGGCCCGTCTGCCTTTGAGCTCGATCAGCGATTCCACCGCCTACGCGAGCTTGTCTCCGCGCTCGGTCAGGGTCATCGTGTCCTGACCGCGGGCAAAGACGCCACGATAGACGGCGAACTTGATGCCCTCTTCGACGCGATCACCAGACTGCCCACCCGCTTCACACCACGCCAGGTACACGCCGACGCCTATGATCATCCCGCGCCGAACACGGCCGATCGCAGCAAGGCATCTCGGCCGCTCCGCTAAGCAGACCCGGGGATCAACTGGTTGGATGCAGCTGGCGAAAACCCGGCTGGGTCAGCCCTTTACAACTTTTGCACGATTTACCCGCCGTGCTTTGGCTCTTAGGGTCCAGAGTGAAGCGGAATCCCACGAACGGAGTGAGCCGGCAACGGCCAAATGTCCGTACCTATGCCCTTGCGCGCTAAGTTTCAAATTGCGCTTACTATCGTTGCATCGTTCGCTGCGATGGCCTTCGCCGCGCGCGCAGGGTCCCCCACCTGGCTTCCTTTCTGGCTTCTGCTCGTGGCGATTCTCGCCAGTTCGGGCTTAAAAGTCGTCCTGCCCCGTGGCGATGGATCGATGTCGCTCAATTTCCCGTTCATCCTGCTGGGAATCGTGCAGCTCTCCCCTTTCCAGGCCATGCTGTTGGCCGCAATCTCGGTCGCGGCGCAATGCCGCATTCGGGTAAATAAACTCTTTACTGCGGTTCAGATCTTCTTCAACGTCGCGAATGCCACACTCGCTACAGGCTGCGCTTGTCTGGCCTACGCAGGCCTGCACCGGCTCGGACCGGCTGTTGCGCCGTCGCTCGCCGTCGCTTCCGTCGCCTACTTCCTCGTGAACACGATCAACGTCGCCATGGTGATTGCCTCTACCCAAGGGGAGAACACGTTTTCACTGTGGCTGAAGGAATATCCCTGGTATCTGCCGTTTTACGTGATCGGTGCGGTACTCGCAGCCATGGCGAGTTGGATGAGTGTGCGCTTTGGGTGGGGTACAGCCCTGCTTCTCATCCCGTTTGTCTACACGCTCTATCGCTCCTACATGGGCCAGGTCTCGCGTCTGAACGAACGCCAACAGCACCTTGAGGAAACCGAAGCTCTTCATCTGCGGACCATCGAAGGTCTCGCCATGGCCATCGAGGCGAAAGATCAAAATACCCATGACCATCTGTTTCGCGTTCGGCATTACGTCAAGGCCATCGGTGAAGAGCTGCATCTCGACAAAATCGAAAAGCAGGCTCTCGAAACCGCCGCCTTCCTGCATGACATAGGCAAGCTTGCGGTCCCGGAACACATCATCAACAAGCCCGGAAAGCTGACCCCGGAAGAATTCGAAAAGATGAAGATTCATCCGGTGGTCGGAGCCGACATTCTGGAGCGTGTGCGGTTTCCCTACCCCGTGGTGCCCATCGTGCGTTCGCATCACGAATGGTGGAACGGAACTGGCTACCCGGATGGTCTGCATGGAACGAGCATTCCGATCGGTGCACGCATCCTCACGGTCGTTGATTGCTTCGACGCCCTCGTTTCCGACCGCCCCTACCGTAAGGGCATGACTGCCGGGAAGGCACTGGATTTGATTCGGAGCCTGGCCGGCAAACAGTTCGATCCCACCGTCGTGGAAGTCTTCGATCGTTGCCACGCTGCAACGGAAAGCCGCCATGAAAGCCATATCCCACCCGGTTTCACGCCACTCAACACAGAGGTTGAGGTCTGGAGGGGCGCTGCCCCCGGCGCCGGTTTTGAGATCGGCTCAGACACAAGCAAACCCGCCAAAGCTGAGCCGGACCTTGAAGACGAAAGCCGAGCCGACGCGCAGATCGCTTCTCTTTCCTTGATTGCCGCAGCCAGCCAGGAAGCACAAACCCTGTTTGAGATGAGTCAGTCGCTCGGAAATTCCCTGAGCCCCGGCGAGACTGTTTCCGTGATGGCGTCACGGCTGCGCCAACTCATTCCCTTCAACGTATGCGCCGTCTACCTCAAGGAGGGAGATGCCCTGAAAGGGCGATATTTCGACGGCGAGCAGGCCAATCAGTTCGGCGCTGAAACGATCCACCTCGGCAATGGCATCTCGGGCTGGGTTGCTCAAAGCGGCAAGTCCATCCTGAACGGCAACGCCTCCGTGGAGCCTGGATGCCCTATGACCGCGACAGGTGACCCCGCCTTCCGGGCTGCCCTTTCAATCCCTTTGTTCGACCTTCAGAAAGACATTTTCGCTGTACTGACCCTTTACAACGTGACCCAGGACTCCTTCCTGCGCGATCACCTCCGCATACTCCAGGCGATGGAATCGAAGCTCTCCCTTTCTTTGCAGAACGCTCTACAGTTCCGTAAAACGGAAGACGACGCCGAAACTGACTTCCTCACTGGCCTGCTCAATGCGAGACGTCTCTTCATTCAGCTGGAAGCAGAACTGGACCGCTGCGACGAAAACCAGACACCTCTGGCTGTCTTGGTTTGCGACCTGAATGACTTCAAAGATGTGAATGAAAGGAGGGGTCGCCTGGCCGGAGACCGTCTCCTTCGACTCATCGCCGAAGGCTTCCGTCAAATCTCCTCTGAGGGCGAGACCGTAGCCCGCATGGGCGGAGATGAATTTGTCTTCCTTCTGCCTGGTGCGACGCCTGAAGGCGCTGCGGATCGCTTACATGCCATCATGGCCACCGTGGCGGCGGCGTCCCGGCGCGCCGGTCACAGCGTTCGGGTCACGGCGAGCGTCGGTGCTGCTTTCTGCCCTGCCGAGGGAATTGTCGCAGAGGACCTGCTTGCTTTGGCCGATCGCCGCATGTATCTCGAGAAACAGCGTCACTACAGCGAAAGAACAGCCGCTTCGGCCGAAGTGAAGACCGAACCCTCGGTGGCATGCGGCTGATGCGCAAACGTTGGATGTTGCGGTTAGGACGCCTTGTATCCCTCGTCCTCCTGGCCGTGCTTGGTACCTCTGCGTTGATGTACTGCTCTCCGGGGTATTTCTCCGATAGCCGTGAGATGGACGGCGCCCACGCGACGGCTGCGCGGAGCGATCTGGACCGCCTGCACGAGCAACAATCCTCCTTACGCCTCGTTCTCTCTTCTCAGGTACGCGCTTGGTTCCGGGGTGACCTGGGTCAGTCGCGGCAATACGGCATTCCGGTCTCCTCTCTTCTGAAAGAACGCACTTCGCGTTCTGCATACCTCTTGCTGAGCGGCATCCTTTCCGGATGGCTGGTCTCCCTGATCCTGGCAATCATGCTCAGTTTGCGCCGCCGTCTTTGGACCGACGCGCTTGTCGCAATTGCCACATCGCTCCTTCTGGCCCTCCCTGTCGGCGTTCTAGCGACAGTCTGCGTCGTCTCCAACCTAGGAGGCCCCGTAGCTGTCCTTGCGCTGGTAATCGCGACTCGAGACTTCAAGATTCTCTATCGAATGTTGCGAACGATCTGGACCGCTCCCTACCTCTTGCACGCCCAGGCGCAGGGGCTTACCCGCAAACAGATCCTCCAAACGCATATCGCCGCCGTCCTGCGCCGGGAAGTGGCCAGCTTGGCGCTCCTGTCTTTCACCTTGGCACTCAGCGTTCTCGTACCGCTTGAAGTCGTCTTCGACGTTCCGGGCTTGGGCCAACTTGCATGGGCCGCTGCTATGAACCGGGATCTACCTGTCCTGGTCGCTGTCACCGGCGTCATGGCTGCTTGTGTCGGCCTCGCCGGCCTGTTCCTGGATGCCGGTCGCCCTGCGGAGACACCGCAATGCGCTTAGCCATGCTGGCCGTGCTTGGCCTGCTTTTGGCCGTGGCTGCAGGCATCCTGCTTCGATCGCCTCACGGCTACGCCGATCAGGACCGTGACGCAATCGCATCGTCCGCAACCAAATCACACCCCGCCGGAACCGACGAACTGGGAAGAGATCGAGCCTCGCGCATTTCGCTGGCCCTCTTGCTCGGCCTCGCAGGCGCCTCCTGCGCCAGCGCGGTCTCCGGTGCATTGGCCTTGGGTCTGGGCGCGTGGGCTGCTTCCGCACCCGCCTGGCTGAGCCGCCTCGTTCTCTACGGTGCGGATCTGTTCGTCACTTTGCCTTGGATCTTCCTGCTCATGCTGGTCCGGTCGGCCCTCCCGCTCACGCTGCCGCCCATGCAATCAGGTTCCGTAACCTTTCTTCTCCTCGCCGTCCTCGGCGCGCCAGCGTTCCTCCGCCTGAACTTCGAAAAAATAAAGACCCTCCTCCGCGCAGACTGGTTACTGCAAGCCCGTGCATCGGGACTCAGGTCCCGTCAGATCGGCAGACAGCTCTTGCCACACCTGCGCCCTCTCGTCTTGACGCAGTTCCTCCTCTACATCCCGGCCTGCCTGGTCGCGGAAGCAAACCTCGGGCAATTGGGTCTTGGCCTGGGTGAGCCTCTTCCGTCCTGGGGCAATCTGATTGCCAGCCTGCAATCCGCCTCCATGACCACCTCGTCACGTCTGATCTACCTTCCAGTGGCAATCCTGGTCCTCGTGCTCACTGCTCTCGAACTAACACTGTATGGGGTTGAGCTATGAAACATTCCTGGAAAAGGGTTCTTGCCGTTCTTCTTACGGCCTCCACGTTGTCGCTGTCCACCTCGTCGCAAGTTCCCGCCACCCCCCGTAACGAACTCGCGCTGGCATTACACTACGATCCCAAGACACTTGACCCCGCCAAAGTGGATGATCAGGCCTCAGAACTCGTCCGCTATCTCACCGGGGGTTTTCTTCTCCGCTTGAACCGCAGCACCTTATCCATCGAACCCATGCTCGCCGATCGCTATACCGTGAGTGCCGACGGCAAGCAGATTACGCTCCACCTTCGCGATAATCTGCATTTTTCCGATGGCTCCCCCTTAACCTCGGCCGACGTGGTCAGCACCCTTCGCCGTGTGCTCGCACCCGCAACGGCCGCGCCGGTAGCAGAAGAGTTTGTGGCCCCCACCAGGGTCACCGTCGCCGCTCCTGATCCGCATACCGTCGAGATGCATCTGCCCGTCCGTCTTGTCAGCATCGGGGCCATCTTCGATGAAATAGCGATCGAGCCAGCCGGTCGGGTCACCGACGCCGGCGTCACTGCAGGACCCTATTCGGTCGCCGACTATCGCCGGGGGCAGTACGTGAGCTTGCTTCGCAACCGTTATTTCTGGGAGCACGACGGCAAAGGTGTAGCTCTTCCTTACCTCGAAACAGTTCGACTCGACATCATGGCGAACCGCGAAACCGAGGAACTCAAATTTGCTCGTGGGCAGTACGCCATGCTCGACAACGTCCCCCCGGAGAGCTTCGAAACCCTTCGCAAGCGACTCCCGGCCGCCGTGCATGACCTTGGCCCTTCATTGAATACCGAGCAGATGTGGTTCAATCAGTCGGAGAAAGCGCCTCTTCCCGCATACGAGACGCAGTGGTTCACAAGCAAATCCTTTCGCACCGCCGTCTCGCAGGCAATCAACCGCGCCGACCTTGCGCGTATCGCTTTTGACGGTCACGCCACACCAGCCAACGGCTTCATCTCTCCCTCAAATACAACCTGGTACAACCACGCACTTCCAGCCGTCCACGAAGACGCGCGCGCCGCTCTCGATCAACTTGCGAAAGAAGGCTTTCATAAGCAGGGCGACCTGTTGGTTGACGCCAGCGGACACCCTGTAAAGTTTTCCCTCCTCACAAATACGGGCAACCGCTCCCGCGAGCGGATGGCCGCCATGATCCAGCGAGACCTCGCAGGCATCGGCATGCAGGTCAACGTTGTTACCCTCGATTTCCCTGCGCTCATCGACCGCCTAATGCACTCCAGCGATTACGAAGCGGCTCTACTTGGCATAAGTGACATCCAGCCTGATCCCAACGCCATGATGAACATTTGGCTCAGCTCTTCTCCCAACCATCAGTGGAATCCGAGCGAGAAAACACCGGCAACCCCGTGGGAAGCCGAGATCGACAAAGCCATGCAAACCCAGGCGGAAGCGACAGACTGGCACACCCGCAAAGCAGCAGTCGACCGTGTGCAGACCATCGTCGCGGAGCAGCTTCCTTTCATCTATCTCGTGTACCCCAACACTCTTTGCGCAGCCTCGCCGGACCTGGAAGGCGTACATTTCTCGGTCCTACAGCCGGACCTTCTCTCGAGCATTGAGACGGTGCGTTGGAAGGGAGCCGCGCGCTAATGGAACGGAGTCTCAGAGTCAACTTGCAAGCCGGGTACGGGAACCGAACGGTCCTCCACGACATAAGCTTCGAATTGAACGCTGGAGAGCGCCTCGGACTGCTGGGGACCAGCGGCGCCGGCAAGAGCACACTGCTTCTTGCGATCCTGGGCTTGCTTCCGGAGCGCGGTGGCTGGGCGAAAGGTAAAGTCTGCATAGCGGGCCGCGATATGCTCTCTCTACCTCGAGAGCAGGCACGGAGTTTGCGCGGACGAGAGCTTGCCCTGGTTCCCCAGAGCCCCCTTAACGCGCTGAACCCAGCGCTCACATTGCAGGCTCAGTTCGAAGCCGCGTGGAAGGCCCATAGAAAGAGAGACGAGCGCCAGCTTCGCATGCGCACTGCGGAGTTGATAGAGCGGGTGTCCTTGCCTTCCGATCGAGACTTTCTGAAGCGCAAGCCGGGCCAGATCAGTGTGGGGCAGGCGCAGAGATGCACGTTGGCACTCGCTTTGCTACATCGTCCATCTCTGTTGATTGCCGATGAGCCCACCAGTTCCCTGGATCCCGTGACTCAGGCTGAAGTGCTCGGGTTATTGCGGGAGATCAGTGAAGAGCAGAACGCCGCACTGCTTTTTGTGTCGCACGATCTATTGTCTGTCTTCCGGCTCTGCACCGGCATTGCCATGATGTCGGGGGGCCGGATCACAGAAAATCTACCCCTGCATGCCGTGCTTGGCGCCCGCGACCCTGCATTGCAGGCCCTGCTCCATTCACTCCCTCTGCCACCTGAGGTCTTTCTCGACCACCTGGGCTATGCTCCCCGCACGAATCAATTCTCACTTGAGGACACGTTACCCACACTAAGTATGTAACCTGTCGAACCTCAGTTGCATTCCGCAAAGAACAATTGCTGTATACCTTCGGTCACAGTGACTTACTTGCTGGACGTTCGTTTCCAGTGAAACTCAAAGCGCCAAGTTCCCGTTTAAGGCGAACGGCCCGTACCATTTTGTGGAGTACTGCATGGCTTCTAGGACTCGCTCTTCTGCTGCAATCCTGCTTTCTCTTGGCACAATTGCTGCATCAACCCTGGCAAACGCAAGTTGTAAGCATCCGAAATGCTCGCAGGATGTAGATTCAGCGACGTCGGCCACGGTGCCGGTCATCGTGCAATACCTACAGGACCCCTCCAGCAATGAGGAAGCGGCAATCGGCAGTTTTGGAGCTTTGAGTAAGCATATGCACAGCATTCGGGCTCTGTCAGCGACCATTCCCGCCTCGCAGCTGACCAGCATCGCAAGTCGTCCCGGTGTGACTTACGTTTCTCTGGACAGAACAGTTGCCGCGCGGCAAACGGTAACACCTATCGGAAAGACCCCGGAGTTTACAGCCGAACCGATCAACGCGCCGTGGGCCCTGGCGCAAAGCTTCAACGGACAGGGCATCGGGGTGGCTGTGATCGACAGCGGAGTCAACCCTGTGGATGACCTCGGGATCAAGACAAACGGCAATCCCCATAGCCGCATTGTGTATAGCCAAAGCTTTGTGCCCAACGAAACAAGCATCACAACGGACGCGTATGGCCATGGAACGCACGTAGCGGGGCTGATTGCTGGCAACGGGACGGACTCTACGGGGAAGGCTTACTCTCGTACTTTCACAGGCATCGCACCGAACGCGAGCATTATTAACCTGCGGGTTCTCAACGAGAACGGACAAGGCTCCGACTCTTCCGTGATTGCCGCGATCGAACAGGCGATCGCCCTTAAGTCTGTTTACAACATCAAGGTGATCAACCTTTCCCTTGGCCGCCCTGTTTATGAAAGCTATAAGCAGGATCCACTTTGCCAGGCAGTGGAGCAGGCATGGAAGGCGGGCATTCTCGTCGTCGCTGCAGCGGGCAACGATGGGCGTGACCTTGCCCTCAATGCGGAGGGTTATGGCACGATCGAGGCGCCCGGAAACGACCCCTACATCCTCACGGTCGGAGCCGCCAACACCCTTGATACAGCCGCCCTTGCTGATGATGTCATGGCGTCCTACAGTTCCAAGGGACCGACCTTTATCGATCAGATCGCCAAACCGGATATCATCGCTCCCGGCAACCTGGTCACCAGTACGCTCGCCCCCGGTGCTGTCCTCCGGGCGGAAAACCCGGCCTTCTATACACCTCAGGCCTGGTACATGAGCAACGGCTCGCAGGCTGCTTCCACCGCGTACTTCCCCCTCAGCGGGACGAGCATGGCCACGGCTGTAACAAGCGGCGCAATGGCTGATCTGATGACGGTAGCGGGCTATCTGACGCCTGACCAGGTGAAGGCTCTGGTGATGTTCAGTGCCAACAAGAACGTCATCCCGCAAGTAAAAACCGTTACAGATCCTGTCAGCGGCGTAGCGTATATCGCTCACAATGACGTCTTTACGCAGGGTGCTGGATACCTCGACCTTGAAGCTGCGGTCAAGAGTGTTTGGAGCTATGCTTACCTCATTCCCTCGGGATATGCGATGTCTCCAGTCGCAGGATATAACCAGGCCTCCGGCAATGTAACGCTCGTAGCCGATAAAACCGCGCTCTGGGGTGCGAACGCTCCTACAAGCCAAACCGCCCTCTGGGGCGCAGGCTCTGTTTACGGCCAGAGCGCGTTTGTAAACACCGGGGCTACAGCACTGTGGGGCGCGACCGCGCTCTGGGGAGCCAACGACCCGCAGGCGTTTACCGCCTTGTGGGGCGCCACAGCCCTTTGGGGTGCTGGAACAACTCAGGCTGCCACTGCCCTTTGGGGAGCCAACAGCACGACAGCCAATACGGCCCTATGGGGTGCCAACACAACCTCGGGAAGCACGGCCCTATGGGGTGCAGCTACGCCTGACACGCGGTAACGTCCCCAACGCAAGAGAGCCCCGTAATCGGGGCTCTCTTGTGCTTTCCTGATTTAAACTGCTTCACCGGATCGCTACGCTCGTTGTCAGCGGAAGATCACGCGAGGAACCGCCAGCGGAGAAGGTGTAATTTCCAGGCTGCCAGATCCAGGACTCGTTCTTTTCGTTCCAGGTTGCCAAGGCAAGCCATTCCAAAGGGATCGTCACGCTTTTCCGTTCACCCGCCGCCAGCGGAACCCGCATCCACCCAGCCAGCCTCCGGAAGTTCTCTCCTGATCCCTTCGGTAGTTGGACATAAACCTGCGCGATTTCTGTGCCTGCCCGATGCCCCGTGTTCTCTACCGTTACAGTAGCGCTCTTGGAGGACGCATCGATGTGTAAGTCGGAGGATCGAAAGCTCGTATAAGACAAACCGAAGCCAAACGGAAACAGCGGCTGCTTGCCTTCGGAATCGAACCACTTATAGCCGAAGCGGACACCCTCCGTCAGGTCCGCAGGGAACGTCGCCTTCTTGTCTTCAGACACCCAGTGCTCAGGCAGTCCCCCGTTGCCCGTGTTGTAGGTCATTCCGAAGATGCGCGCATGCGGTAGATCGGTCTCCGTCTTGGCAAAGGTGATCGGAAGCTTTCCGGAAGGGTTTACGGTGCCGAAAAGAAGATCGGCAATGGCCTGCCCGCCGGCAATCCCGGGGTACCAGGCTTCCATTACCCCCGCAACATCGTTCACCCAGGGCATGCTCACCGGATTGCCGGTAATGAGCACAACCACGGTCTTCGGATTGGCTTTCGCCACGGCCGCAATCAGCGCATCCTGATTGTCAGGCAACGCCAACGTCGGAGCATCCCCGCCTTCACTCATGTACTGGTCGGCAAACACGATAGCCACATCGCTCTTGGCCGCCAACGCAGAAGCCGACGCAAGATCCGTGCCCGGATCAAAGCTCACCTGAGCCCCAGGCGCATGCTCGCGAATGTATTTCAATGGCGCGGAGGGGAAATACACAGCATGGCCCCAAGCCGTAGGTTTTCCCGGAGCGATCGCATTCCCGCCCGGAGCGTCCACCTGCGCCGATCCCCCGCCCGACATGACACCCACATCGGCGTGCGCACCAATCACCGCAATCGAATGAAGCCCCGCAGTGTCGAGCGGCAACAAGTTCCGCTCATTCCGCAGCAAAACGATACTCTCCTCCGCAATATGTTGCGCATCATCTCTTCCCTTAAACGGATCCACCACGGTCCGCGGCAGCGAAGGATGATCCATCACACCCGCCGCAAACATTGAACGAAGTAGCCGGTGCACCATATCGTCCAGACGGCTCATCGGCACCTGCCCACCCTGCACGGCCTCCAGAAGTGGTTGGCCGAAATGCTCATCCCCGGGCTGCTGTTCATCCAGGCCGGCCAGCGCGGCCTTCACCGTCGTATGCGTGGCCTCCCAGTCAGACACCACAAACCCCGGATACTTCCACTCTTCCTTCAACACCTTATTCAGCAGGTAATCGTTCTCACAGGCCCAGTCGCCGTTGACCTTGTTGTAGGAGCACATCACCGACGAAGGCTGCCCAATGCGAATGCCGATCTCGAACGCCAGCAGATCGCTCTCATGCATGGCCTTGCGCCCAATCTGCACATCGACGACAGTACGCCCGGTCTCCTGATCATTCAGCGCGTAATGCTTGATGTCTCCCATGATCTGGTTGCTTTCAAGCCCCGCGATCAGATTGCCGACCGTCGTCCCCGCCAGCACAGGATCCTCCCCGGGATACTCAAAGAGCCGCCCATTACGCGGATCGCGCGCCAGATCCACTCCCCCGCCAATCGACTGGTTATAGCCTTCCGCCCGCAACTCCCGCCCGATCACATCGCCATACAGGTGCGCCGCCGCGGGATCCCAACTCGCCGCCGCCCCCAGCACGCTCGGCAACAACGTCGCGTACCGGCTCTCCTTCGCCGCCATACGCGCCCCAACAGCCGAATCAGCCTGCTGTACCGAAGGAATGCCCAGCCGCGGAATCCCAAGCACCTCCCCCGCCCCGCCATTGTTATCCGGTGGCACGCTGGCCCCGTTCCGCAGCGGACCCCACCCAATCCCATGCACCAGTTGAATCTTCTCCGGCAGGGTTAACTCCTTGACCACGAGGTCCGCACGCTGGTCCGGAGTAAGTTGACCATTCATCCACGGACGAGCCGTCGCCTGCGCACCCGCGCTCGAAATGGCCAGAGTTGATGCAAAAAGAAGAGGTATAGAAGTAAGAATCCTGCCGCGCATGCGCACTCCATAAGTGATAAAACGTTTCAATCGGCTCTCGGCTGTATACAGCGCCCCACCCTGTCTTAGCAAACCACACCAAACCCGAACCTCAGCCGCCCTCTAACCTCCGCAGCAACTCCGCCTCGTCGATTACTTCAACCCCCAGCGCCCCCGCTTTCTCCAGCTTCGATCCCGCCTCCTCGCCCGCCACCACAAAGCTCGTCTTCTTCGAAACCGACCCCGACACCTTCCCCCCCGCAGCCTCAATTCGTTCCTTCGCTTCTTCGCGAGATAACGTAGGCAAGCTCCCCGTAATCACCGCGGTCTTGCCTTCCAGCGTCCCACCGGCACGTCGCTGGGTAGCCGGCATCGTGAATCCCAAACCCTGCAAATCCGCAATCAAAGCGCGATTCCGCTCCTCGGAGAAAAACTCCGCAATCGCCTGCGCCACCCGCGGCCCCACCTCATTCACGCTTTCCAGCTGATTCTGCGTAGCCGCCATCAGCGTATCGATCGACCCAAACTGCGTCGCCAGCAAAACCGCCGTGCGCTCCCCCACAAACCGTATCCCCAGCCCGAAAAGAACCCGCTGCAGCGGCGCATCCTTCGACCGCGCAATCTGCCCCAGCAGCGCATCCGCCGTCTTCGCCCCCACCCGCTCCAGCGACATCATCTGCTCCCGCGTCAGCCGGTAAAGATCCGCAACCGACCGCACCAACGGTTCCCGCGCCTGCACCGGCTCCCCATCTTCAAGCTCCTCTCCCTCCGCCGTCTGCCCCAGCAGCTGCACCACCATCGCCTCCCCCAGCCCCTCAATATTCATCACCCCGCGCGCCGCCCAATGCAGCAACTCCTCCCGCACCCGCGCCGGACACTGCGCATTCACACACCGGAAATCAACCTCACCTTCCGCCCTCACCAACTCGCTCGCACACACCGGGCAAGTGCTCGGGAAGACAATCTCCCCATCTCCCCGCGGGTGCTCTGCATCCTCAATCACCTCGGTGATCTTCGGGATCACATCCCCGCCCCGCTCCACCCCCACCCAATCTCCAATCCTCACCCCCAGCCGCACAATCTCATCCGGGTTATGCAGCGTCGCCCGCGTCACTGTTATCCCTCCAACCGACACCGGAGCCAGCGCCGCCACAGGCGTCACCTTCCCCGTCCGCCCTACCTGAAACAACACGCCCTCCAGCCGGGTTACCGCTCCCCGCGCCGCAAACTTGTACGCAATCGCCCACCGCGGCGCCTTCCCCGTGGTGCCCAGCTTGCGCTGCTGCGTCACCGCATCCACCTTCACCACCACGCCGTCAATCTCATAAGGCAGTTCATCGCGCAAAGGCTCCATCTCGCCGACGAACTGCACCACCTCGTCCAGGCTGTCCACCGTCCTGCTAGACCGGTTCACCCGAAAACTTGCCCGTCGCAGCGCCTCCAGCGACCCCGACTGCCCCGCCAGCAGCGCCTCCCCATCCCGCAGCAGCGAATACGCAAAAAACTCCAAACGCCGCCCCGCCACAACATGAGGCTCCAGCGTCCGAATCGTTCCCGCCGCCGCATTGCGCGGATTCGCCGCCGGCGCCTGTCCTGCAGCCTCGCGCTCCGCGTTCATCTTCTCAAACGCCTTTCCCGGCAACACCACCTCACCCCGTACCTCAAACGCCTGCGGCAACCCCGCATCTGCCAGCTTTGCCGCCGGAAGATGCAACGGCACACTCCGGATCGTCCGTACATTCGTCGTCACATCCTCCCCGACGGACCCATCCCCCCGCGTAAGCCCGGACCGCAGCACAGCCTCCCCCCGCTTCCCTGCTTCGTACTGCAGCGCCAGCGAGAGCCCATCCAGTTTCAGCTCACACGTATACCGCACAACCTCACCCGCCCCCAGCGCTCCCGCTACCCGCTCGGCCCACGCCCGCAGTTCGGCCTCGTTATACGCGTTATCCAGCGAAAGCATCGGCCGCGAATGCGCTACCTTCGCAAAACCCTCCTTCGGCTTTCCTCCAACCCGCTGCGTAGGCGAGTCCGCCGTAACCAACTCGGGATGCGCGGCCTCCAACGCCTTCAACTCATTCATGCGCCCGTCGTACTGCGCATCTGTCCACTCCGGCGCGTCCTGAACGTAATAGAGGTACTCGTGATGCCGAAGCTCCTCGCGGAGTGCCTCGATCTGCTGGTCGGGTGTCAATGGATTCGCGGCGGCCATTCGCTGTGATTATAGGCAGCCCGACAAACCCGCAACACACTCCCGACAAGCCCCGGCCCCATTCACGCTAAACTGAACACGAGGGAATAATGAATGGCGCACACCGTTTTCTGCACACGATACAAGGCTGAGATGGAAGGCTTGGACGAGCCGCCGTTCGACTCCGACTTCGGGCAGAAGATTTACAAAAACGTCTCGCTCAAGGCCTGGAACGAGTGGCTGGAGCGCCAGAAGATGCTCCTCAACGAATACCGCCTTCAGCCCTGGACGCGTGAAGCCCAGGAGTTCCTCGTCGAACAAATGAATGAATTCTTCTTCGGCACCGGCGGCGAACTCCCCAAAGAGTACGTCGCTCCCACGGCCTAGGGCTTCCCCCAGCCGACCGCCGCCCTCGACCCGCCCGCTTCTTTCAGCGGGCTGGTGTACACTGAAGGCACCCCACGCGGGCATTTTTGCCGGCGTTTCAGCAGCAAGTCGGGACGTGGCTCAGCCTGGTAGAGCGCACCCTTGGGGTGGGTGAGGTCGCTAGTTCGAATCTAGTCGTCCCGACCATCTTTCTCCACGACGAAGTCCATTCTGGACAATCATTCCTCTAACGGTTCCTGCGCGTCTGGGCCACAAGCGCAGGCGCGGCATCGGCCCAGTTCGGATAGCGGAACGCGAACCCGTGCTTCCGCAGCAGCGTGGGGAGCACCCAACGGCTCTTAAGAATGAGTTCCGTCTCCGTGCGCATGGCAAAAGCACCCAGCGCGAGCGCCGCGCGTGGGACCGGCAAGCCCAAAAGCTGGTGCCAGGCCTGGCGAAGGATGCGCAGAAAATCCCGGTTTGGGAGCGGGCCGGGAGCGGTCATGTTGATGACTCCGTCGGTCTCGTCGACGATCTCAGGATGCGCAAGCAGAAGATCGACGATGCGGCAGAAATCGCGATCGTGGATCCAGGAGACAAACTGCTTGCCTGAGCCTTGCGTTCCCCCAAGACCCAGACGGGCAAGCTTGGACAACACCGAGAAAACGCCACCTGGGTCCGCGCTCATCACCATGGAGGAGCGGAGACGAATCTTGCGGGTCTGCGGGGTGGCAGTCGCAGCGAAAGCCTCTTCCCAGCGGGCCGCAACATCAATGCTGAAACTCCAGGTCTCGGGAAGGTTCACCGGTTCGCGGGTGCCACGCTCGTCAGGACGGTCGCCCAGCTCACCGGTGAACTCATCTTGCGGGCGGTCGGGCGCGTGGCGGTAAAACGTGCTGGTGGAGGCGTTGAGCCAAAGCCTGGGAGGCGTGGGTGCGTCGGCAATCAATCGCCCAAGCAGAAGCGTGGGTTCAATACGCGAATTCAGGATTGCGTGACGATTTTCGGGGGTATAGCGGCAGTTCACGGATCGCCCGGAGAGATGAATGATCGCCTCAGATCGGTGCAAGGCAGCAATCCATGGCCCGGGCGTCCGGCCATCCCATAGCAGCGTGTGCCAGTGATGATGCGTGTGGCCTGCAGGGCTGCGGGAAAGCACGGTAACCTCATGACCTTGGCCATGAAGGTGTCGGGCAAGAAGGGTCCCAATCTGGCCGGAGCCGCCGGGGAGAAGAATGCGCATCGCTGTCGGCCATTCTAACCGGACCCTGAACTTCGGACGTGCGCACCCAAGGGTTCCCCCAAGAGGACCCGTAACCCAGTCTTGCTCCCTTTTTAACCTTGGTCTGCTTTCGCCAGCACGGCACCGGAACACAGGCAAAAACGCGTCAACATTACCGTCGTTGTAGCCGCCTCGGACGGAGTGTTTACTTCTCAAACACCTTAGGCGTATCTTATCGCACGACGAGATAGGCGATGCTTAGCCGTTGCTAAATTTCTTAACTGTGTAGGGACGCCCCATGCATCAGTTCTTTGCCACACTTTTTTCACTCTTTATGGCCCTGAGCCACCACACAAGTCTGTCCATGCACCCGTTGGAGGCTGCACACTTGAGATCGATGCAGACTAGTTCACGTTTTGGCGGCCCCTCAATGATCCTGCCGGATCGCTACCAGTTGGCGCGCGAGTCCTCCGCCGGAGCCAGCTATGCTGAAACCGTATGCATCTCCTGCCGGAGAATGGACAGTTCCTCGATCGATCGATAAATCGCGCGCTGGATCTTGCAGAAGAAGCCGCTTCCTTTTCATCCCCTAATCCGACGGTCGGATGCGTGCTCGCGATTCAGGAAAATCTGCTCGGCGAAGGGGCGCACTTTTACGGTGCCCGCGACCACGCGGAAATCGCCGCGCTCAAGGCTGCTTCCTCGGCTGGACATGACGTCCGCGGCGCCACGGCTTATGTCACGCTCGAGCCCTGCAGCCACCACGGCCGCACCGGTCCATGTGCTCAGGCATTGATCGCCGCCGGTGTTGCCCGCTGTGTAGTCGCAACGCTCGACCCCAATCCTTTGGTTCGCGGACAGGGTGTTGCCATGTTGCGCGCTGCCGGAGTCGAGGTAAACCTGCTCGACCCTGCTTCGCCCGCGGCGCATCGTGCCCGCCGCTTAAATGACGCCTTCGCCTTCTCCATTCAGAGCCATCGCCCTTTCGTCACACTCAAGGCAGCCGTCTCCCTCGACGGTAAGATCGCGCCGCCGCCCCTGGCCCGCACGGGGAGCGAACCCTTCTGGCTCACCGGCCCCGCAGCGCGCGCCGACGTCGCTCATCTTCGCCACAACTCGGACGCCCTGCTCACCGGCATTGGTACCGTCCTCGCCGACAACCCTCACCTCACCGACCGCACCGGCCTGCCCCGCCGTCGTCCCCTGCTGCGCGTCGTCCTGGACTCCCATCTGCGGATTCCCTCGACATCGCACCTGGTACAGGGAGCCGCGGACGACCTGCTGATCTTCTGTAACGAAGCGGCCGACCCCGCACGTCGGCATGAGCTGAGCCAACACAAACTCGAAATCGGTACTATTCACGATCTGCACAGCCCGCAGTCCCTCTCCGCCGTGCTCCGCATCCTGCAGGAACGTCAGGTACGCTCCGTGCTCCTCGAAGCCGGCGCGGCCCTGAATGGAGCCTTTTTACGCGCCGGTCTCGCCGACGGGGTCGTCCTCTACTACGCAGACCGCGAACTCGGCAAGGGGGCCATACCTTTCGCCAGTAACTATCCCTCTCCCTACCTGCTCGGGGAAAACCTCACTTCCGTTACCCGCAGGAACTTCCCCAACGGGGACACCGAAGACGTTCGCATCACCGGCTATCTCCACGATCCATGGAGTAATCTCTGAACCGACTCCACTCCTTGCGTACTTTTAGCCCTGCTTTCGCTAAACTGGAGGGGACGCTAACCCAAAGCACTGGCTCACCACACCCGCGGACATCGAGCCTCGAAGTACACCCCTAAGTCGCCTTTTCTGAAGACTTTGGACAACAAGGACGGGGGCACCCCCACCTCCCCACCACCGGAAAGCGCCTCTCTATGTTCACCGGCCTAGTCGAAACCACAGGCACTATCCTCGCCGTCCAGCCCACCGCCGGAGCCACACGCCTCCTGCTCAGCGCCCCTGCCCTGACCGGTCGATGGCACGAAGGCGACAGCATCGCCGTCAATGGCGTCTGCCTCACGGCCCTGCCCACGAACAACCCCGACCAGTTCGCCGCCGATCTCGCCCAGGAAACCCTTCAGCGCACCACGATCGGCGGCCTGCAACCCGGCTCCCTCATCAACCTGGAACTTCCAACCCCCGCCGGCGCTCCGCTCGGCGGTCACGTCGTCCAGGGTCACGTGGATGGCATTGCCAAACTCCTGTCCCTGCAGGCTCTCGGCCCCGATCCGGACACCGCAGATTGGCGACTCACTCTCCAGCTTCCCCCAGAGCTCGCTTCCCACGTGGTCCAGCAAGGCTCCATCACCGTGAACGGCATCAGCCTGACAGTCGCCAGGCTTCACCCGCCCGCATCCGATGGCGCTTTCAGCCTGGAGATCGCCGTCATCCCTCACACCTACCGCGCCACAAACCTCCACACCCTCCCCCCAGGCAGCCCCGTCAATATCGAAACCGATGTCCTCGCCAAGTACGCCCAAGCCCGCGTACTCACGCCAACAGCTGAATGGCTGACGACAGATTACCTTCTCGCAAACGGCTACTAGGCTCTAACCTACACATGCTGGCCAGCACGCCAGCACACACCTCTTCCGGCAAAGAAGCCATTCGGTTAAGCGCTCACGTGCGCCGAGTCGCCCCCAGTCACGTCATAGCACGATCCCGTCACCATCGCCGCCGCATCGCTCGCCAGAAACACCGCAACCGGTGCAACCTGCTCAGGCTGCAGCCACGGAACACCCAACGGCACCTTGGGCAGCCGCGCCTTCACCGTCTCTTCCTCACTCGGGTGCTCCGGGGGTGGCGTTGTCATCGTCTCACCCACAGCCATGCTCCAGCGCTTGTCGTTGCGCGTCAGCGGCGTGTCGATGAGACCCGGCTCAATGCAGTTCACCGTAATCTTGTGCCTGCCAAGCTCCAGCGCAGCCGATTTCATCAGGCCGATGATGCCCCACTTCGAAGCCGAGTACGCCGCGCCATTCTTGGTGCCATAGCGACCTTGCATGGACGAAACGAGAATCAACCGGCCGCCGCCACGCTTTACCAGATGCGGGGCAAAGGCGCGCACCGTGTTCGCCGATCCATCCAGATTGTTATGAACCGTGTCGTCCCAGTCAGCGTCCTCCATCTCCAGCAGTGGTTTGAACGTCTGGATGGCCGCGTTCGCCACCACGATGTCGATGCCCCCAAACTGCTCCACTACTTTATCGGCAAGTTCTCGCAAAACTTGAATTTGCCGTATATCGCCGATCATCGTCGCCCACTTCGGCCCGATGGTGCTCAACAGCTTGCCGGTCTCTTCCAGATCGGCCGGGGTCGCCGGCGCGTATTCGGTCTTTGAGGAAACCTGCGCTGCAATGTCCACTGCAATGACCTTGGCACCGTTTCGCGCCAGATCCACCGCAATCGAGCGCCCAATCCCCCGCGCCGCCCCGGTCACCACCGCAACCTTGCCTCGCAGCAACGCCGGAAACCCTTCCCCTGTCCACACGTGCTCGGACGCTGTCTGGTCCTTCTTGCCCTGTTCTACTTCACTCATCAAAAGTTCCTCTGAGGATGGGATGCGAGACGTTGCGCCGACCGTCATCACCGTACTCGCCACACTGATCTGCGGCGTAGACGCACCATCTCCTGTTGCAGCACATTGGTTGCGAGGAAACGATGGCTCCCTGGCAAACACTCTTGTCCCGGATGCTTCTAGTCGCCTGCTTTGCGGCTTCCGTAGCCCACGCACAACTGTTCACACCCAGGGCGACCAGATTGTGGACGCGACCGGGAAGCCCCTCCATCTGCACGGCATCAATCTCGGCAACTGGCTGCTCGTGGAAGGCCACATGTGGCACTTCGAAGGCGGTCGCTCAGTCTGAGCGCGAGAGCGAAGAGTTCGTGAATGAAATGCTAGGCCCCGAGCGCGCGGCGGCTTTCTGGCACACTTACCACGATACCTATATCTCCGAGCAGGATATCCACTTCATCAAGCAGGCCGGATTCGACAAACAGTTCGGGCATGAGACGCACAATGTGAGCTACATCCGTGCATTGCTCCCGAACACGCCTGTTCAGCAGTAAATGCGCGGGCACAAGAAAGGGCGCAGCGTGAAGCGGCGCCCTTCTTTGCAAACCCGACAGCCTACAGCGAATTCATGTTGTGCAGGAACTCGCTGTTATTACGGGTCTTGCCCAGTTTGTCGGAGAGCAGTTCCATGGCCTCTACCGGCGATAGCGGATTCAGCACTTTACGCAAAATCCACGTACGCTGCAGTTCATCCTTGGGAATGAGCAGCTCTTCCTTTCGCGTGCCGGAACGCTGGATGTCGATCGCAGGGAACACACGCTTGTCCACCAGCTTGCGTTCCAGAATCACTTCCATGTTGCCGGTACCCTTAAACTCCTCGAAGATAACCTCGTCCATGCGCGATCCGGTCTCCACCAGCGCTGACGCGATAATGGTCAATGAGCCGCCCTCCTCGATATTGCGCGCCGCGCCGAAAAACCGCTTGGGGCGTTGCAGGGCGTTCGAATCCACACCGCCCGAAAGCACCTTGCCGCTCGGCGGAACGATCGTGTTGTAGGCTCGCGCAAGCCGGGTGATGGAATCGAGCAGAATGACCACGTCTCGCTTATGTTCCACAAGCCGCTTGGCCTTCTCGATCACCATTTCCGCAACCTGGACGTGCCGCGCGGCGGGCTCGTCAAAAGTCGAGCTGATCACTTCACCCTTCACGGAACGCTGCATATCGGTGACTTCTTCCGGGCGCTCGTCGATGAGCAGGACGATCAGAACGATCTCTGGGTGATTCGCCGTAATGGAGTTCGCGATAGCTTGCATCAGAACGGTCTTGCCGGTCCGCGGAGGTGCGACAATCAGCCCGCGCTGCCCTTTACCCACGGGCGTCAGAAGATCAAGCACACGGCCCGAGATACCCTCGCGCACGGTCTCCATCTTGATCCGTTCCTGCGGGTACAGCGGCGTGAGATTGTCGAACAAAATCTTGTTGCGTGTCTCTTCCGGTGACTCGAAGTTAATCGCTTCGATCTTTACCAGCGCGAAGTACTTCTCGCCTTCATGCGGGCTGCGGACGTTGCCGCTGATGGTGTCGCCCGTTTTAAGGTCAAATTTGCGGATCTGGCTTGGCGAGACGTAAATGTCATCAGGACCAGGCAGGTAGTTGTAATCCGGCGAACGAAGAAAACCATAGCCGTCCGGGAGAATTTCCAGTACGCCTTCGGCAAAGATGTGGCCTTCTTTTTCGCTTTGCGCCTGAAGAATTTTGAAGATGAGATCTTGTTTGCGCAAAGCGCTGGTGCCGGGGATCTCCAGACCGCGGGCGAGTTTGCCTAATTCGGCAATGCTCTTTTCTTTCAACTCAGAGATGGTCATGTGGCTCAGGTACTTCTTTCAGTTTTTAGGTGGGATAGCAGGAGGGAACAGCAGACAGCTAAGAGCGGGAGCCACAAGAATGGCTGCAAAAGCAAGAAGAACTTGTTGCGGAAGGGTTCAGCGGAGGGGTTCTTGCAGGAGTAAGGATTACGTTGCATTGAGTATAGCAGATTGATATAGGTGTTGCCGAACTGTTTCAGGACAGTGCGGCGAAGCCGCGCGGTTAGGCCGCGCGGCGCTCGGTCGACATCATCTCTTCCTGCTCGGCCTCAGTGTATGTGCTACCCATCGGAACCGTGTCCTTAAACCGCTCCAACACATCGTTGGTCGTATCCTGGAGGCGTGTGTTCGGCTTGTGCAGCTTGCGCGTTGCCTTCGACGCGAGTTGGCACAGCTGGTAGCGGTTGTTGACGTGCGTAAGGGCTCCAAAGATTAGATCTGAGCGCATAGTTTTGTGTCTCCTCGGGGGTTGCGGGAGGCCGGACCCTTTTGCACAATCCGCCGCCTGTTTAACAAAGGCTTGCCTCCCGGGATTGGATTCAAACTCAAGTGTGGATCAATCCCGGTTTAAGTTTTAGACGCGGGAGCGATGTCCCAAGATGCGTCCCGTTTACACTCTTTTCCCGTCAGGGCATCTCTGCGCGCACAATCATCCTGCGCGGACAGACATGGCAGTATCTTGCCTCATCGGTGACGGGCCTCCGAGCATACAAGATTGTTGCACTAAAGTTGTTGCAACTCGTTGCTCAAAATCCGGGTACGTGAGGGCAACTCTTGCACCTTATCCCGCACAGTGCTCCAGGTCAATCCTTTTTTCGGGAGAGAATTCGTCCCATAATCCGACAAATGGGAGATCTCCAGGGCTTTTGCCTAGTGGGTCCAGAAGCTCCGGTCCAGTGTTCTGTATTGAATCGCCTCAGCGATATGCTTCACCGCAATGGACGGTTCCCCGTCAAGGTCCGCGACCGTACGGGCGACCTTCAGGATGCGATCGTGCGCCCGGGCGCTTAGTCCCTGCTGCACCATCGCACGCTCGAGCAATCGCTCGGCGTCGCTGTTTAGCTCGCAATGCTGACGAATCTGGGCCGTGCCCATCTGCGCGTTTGCAAAAACAGCCCGGGTTGCCGCACGGCTGGATCCATCCGTGCGCGCCCCTGCCTCCAGGAAGCGGGCGTGCTGCCGATCCCTGGCCCGCAGAACGCGCTCACGGATCGATGCCGAGCTCTCACTCGTCGTTCCCGCGCGCAACTCCTTGTACTGCACCGCCGGAACCTCAATGTGGATATCTATCCTGTCCAACAGCGGCCCTGAAACCTTGCTCACATAACGCTGGATCATCGGTGGCGTACACAGGCAGTCGCGGCTCTTGTCGTTGAAGTAGCCGCATGGACAGGGATTCATCGCCGCCGCGAGCATAAAGCGCGCAGGGAAGCTCAAGCTCATCGCGGCGCGCGCGATGGTGACATGACCATCCTCGAGCGGCTGGCGCAGAACTTCCAGGACATTACGCGGAAATTCTGGAAGCTCGTCCAGAAAGAGAACACCATTGTGGGCCAGAGAGACTTCACCGGGGCGCGGCATCATCCCGCCCCCAATCAGCCCGGCGTCGGAAATCGTGTGGTGCGGGGCTCGAAAAGGTCGGTGCGTAACCAATCCCTCGTCCCGGTTCAACACCCCGGCCACCGAGTGGATTTTGGTAGCTTCCAAGGCTTCCTCAAAGCGCAGCGGGGTCAGAATGGAAGGCAATCTCTTCGCCAGCATCGTTTTGCCGGATCCCGGCGGCCCGATCATCAGGATGTTGTGCCCACCGGCGGCCGCGACCTCCAGCGCCCGCTTGGCCGCTTGTTGCCCGCGAACATCGGCGAAATCCGGGACACCGGCTTGCGCGTCGGCCAGCAACTCTTTGCTGGCCACTTTCAGCGGTTTGGCCTCAATGCTGCCCGTTGCGGCGCTGTTCAACAACTCACGCACCTCAAGCAGGCAGCGCACAGGAAAGACATTCACGCCGTCCACCACAGCGGCTTCGCGGGCGTTGCCGGCCGGGATGATGAGGTTCTTAATTCCGGCTGTTCGTGCCGCAATCGCAATCGGGAGCATGCCCTGGACGGCACGCAATCCGCCGTCCAACCCCAACTCGCCTACCAGCAGGAAATCGGCCACATCTTTAATGGCAAGCCCGCCATAGGCACCCAGGATGCCGATCGCAATGGGCAGGTCGAAGCCGGAACCCTCTTTTTTCAGGTCCGCAGGCGCCAGATTGATCGTGATCCGGGTGCAGGGCAGCTCAAAACCCGAGCTCTTGATCGCGGAGCGCACCCGATCCCGGCTCTCACGCACCGCCGCATCGGGCAGTCCCACAGTGGAGAACTGCTCTTCCTGCGTCTTGATTCCGGAAAAATCTACCTCAACATCGATGATGTGCGCGTCGATCCCATAGACCGCCGCGGAGCGCGTCTTAAAGAACATTCCCTGCTAAAACCGCCTGATCCTGCCCTGCGAGGCTCGAAGTGCCCCCAGCCTAGCACCCGCACCGGGCGCACCGGCATACCACTTTCGCGCCTACAATGACCGAGGCGCTCCACGGCGCACGCATGAATACCAGCCTCTTCGAACTGTTCAAAATCGGCATAGGGCCCTCCAGCTCGCACACTGTCGGCCCCATGCGCGCCGCCAACCATTTCGTCACCGAACTTTTTTCTTCAGCCCCGCAGCCTGCCATCGGTCGCATCGTGGTTGATCTTTATGGGTCGCTCGCGCTCACCGGCGTAGGCCACGGAACCGACCGTGCCATTGTCTTCGGCCTCATGGGCGAGGCTCCCGACACCGTCAATCCCGCCGGTATGCAGCAGGTTCTGGACGAAGTTCAGCGCACCGGCACAATCCGGGTATTCGGAAACCACGCATTTTCCTTCCATGCGGCCTCCGATCTGCGCTTCCATCGCGACCAGATGTACCCGGACCCTGCGCAGCCTACCCATCCCAACGGCCTTCGCTTCACAGCGTACGACAGCGCGGGCGACGTTCTCCTATCCAGGGTTTTCTACTCCATCGGCGGTGGCTTCATCCTCTCCGCAGAGGAGTTTGCCAATACCTCTACCGCAAGGAAGCGCGACGTTCCCTTCCCTTTCGCGAACGCCGCAGAACTGCTCCAGATGGCCGGCGAGCAGGGTTGCTCCATCGCTGAGATCGTCCTCAAAAATGAGCTGGCCCTTCTGAACGACGCGACGATCCGGTACCGCATCGACCGTATTCTTCGCCAGCGCACCGCGGACCTGCCTGCTCCCTCGAACGCCAGCAGCAACGCCACACCAACGGGCCCCGAAGCCACCATCCGAACCGCCATCCTCGCTCTCTGGGACGTGATGGCGGCGTCAATCGACCGGGGCATCGCAACCGAGGGAACGCTCCCCGGCGGGTTGAACGTGCGCCGCCGCGCTCCCGGTCTCGCCAGGCGTCTCGCCGCCATGGACGCGGCGGGCAAGCCGCGCGATCCGCTGGCGCCGCTCGACGCCGTAACCCTGGCCGCCATGGCCGTGAATGAGGAAAACGCCGCCGGTGGCCGCGTGGTCACCGCACCGACCAACGGCGCCGCCGGTGTCGTGCCTGCCATCGCCTACTACTTCCTGCACCACGCCAGCCCTGGCCTGAGCGACGGGGAACGCACCGCCGGTCTTCTGCGCTACTTCCTGACAGCGGCCGCGATCGGCATCCTGTACAAGGAGAACGCCTCCATCTCCGGCGCCGAGGTCGGTTGTCAGGGCGAGGTAGGCGTTGCCTGTTCCATGGCGGCCGGCGGCCTGGTCGCCGCGCTCACGCCCCCTCCGGATCCCCGTCTCTCCCTTGAAGCGCGCCGCAGCGCA
>CAXUDN010000041.1:15740-29574 GCA_964249715.1 uncultured Acidobacteriaceae bacterium | reverse complement strand
CAGGTCCGCATGATCCTCGTCGACCCCAAGCGCGTCGAGCTCGGCATGTACGAGGGCATTCCGCACCTCTTTACGCCCATCATCACGGAAGCGAAACTAGCCGCCAACGCTCTCAAAAACGCGGTCAAGGAGATGGAGCGCCGCCTCAAGCTCCTCGCCGCCAATCACGTCCGCAACATCGACCAGTTCAATAAGCTCTTCGACCGCGGCTCCGAGTACCTCTTCGACGACGTCAACCAGGAACCCCTCCCTTACATCATCATCGTCATCGACGAACTCGCCGACCTCATGATGCTCGATCGCTCCAACGTCGAGGAAGCCATCACCCGCCTCGCCCAGATGGCCCGCGCCGTCGGCATCCACCTCGTGCTCGCCACGCAACGGCCTTCCGTTGACGTCATCACCGGCCTTCTCAAAGCCAACGTCCCCACCCGCATGAGCTTCCGTCTCGCCACCAAAATCGATTCCCGCACCATCATTGACACCAATGGCGCCGAAAGCCTGCTCGGCCGAGGCGACATGCTCTTCCTTCCCCCAGGCACCAGCCGTCTCCAGCGCATCCACGCGCCTTTTGTCACAGAAAAGGAAATCGCCGCCGTCACCGCTTTCTGGAAGGCCCAGGGCGAAGCCGAATACGTCGAAGGCTTCCTCGACGGACCCAAGGACGACAAAGCCGATGGTGCTTCCGGCTCCTCCAACGAAGGCGAAGAAGCCGACCCCATGTTCGACGACGCCGTCCGCCTGGTCTTCGAGTTCGGCAAGGCCTCGACCAGCCTGCTGCAACGCCGACTTCGCATCGGCTATGGTCGAGCGGCCCACCTCATCGACCTCATGGAGCGGGATGGCCTCGTCGGTCCGGCCGACGGCTCCAAACCCAGAGAACTGCTGAAGCCACCCAGCTACTTCAATGAGGTGGACGCTGCACTACGCTAGGCCAGTGAGTCTGCTGCGGGTGACCGCCGAAGGCGGTTCCGGGGTAGCATCCATCGTCACGCATGGCTTCACGCATGTCCTCGCGGATTTTTAGCTCGGTATGGAAGGGACGTTTCTCGCGTTTCCTGCCATCCGCAAAACACAGTAGCTGCATCAAACTTGTGATCCTCCAGGAGAAAAGAAGTGAGAATGTTTACGAAAGCTTTTGCCGCCTTTGCCTTGGCGCCCGTCCTCGCCATCACCGCCAGCGCCCAGTCCCCCAAGCTCGAGGAGCGCGTCAAAGCCGCCACTGGCATCTTGCACGAGCTCGCCGGTGTGCCCGACAAGGGTATCCCCGATAACATCGCCAAGAAAGCGCATTGCGTTATCGTCGTTCCGAGCTTCAAGAAGGGCGCGTTCATCGGTGGCGTCGAGTACGGCCAGGGCCTCGCCACCTGCTACGTTGGCCACAAGGGCTGGAGCGCGCCTGCCTTTATCCAGATGAGCGGTGTCAGCTTCGGCTTTCAGGCCGGTGGCCAGGGTACGGATCTCGTTCTCGTCGGTGTAAGCAAAGAGAGCGGCGATAAGCTGCTCAAGGACAAGGTCAAACTCGGCGGTGACATCGCCGTGGCCGCGGGTCCTGTCGGACGTGACTCCCAGGCCAGCGAAGGCGGCCTAGCCAACGCCGGCTTCCTTACCTACTCCCGCAGCAAGGGTCTCTTTGCTGGCGTGGACCTGAACGGTGACGAAGTCAACCAGAATGTTAAGGATACCAAGGAGTTCTACGGCCACGACGTTCCGTTCCAGACCATCTTCAGCGGCAGCGTGCCCACGCCCGCAGGTGCCAGGGGCTTCATCGCTGAGGTCACCCGCGTCTTCGGTGGCGCGGCGCGCTAAGACGCCAAAGCGAACAAAAAAGGGCGCGATCTTCCGACCGTGCCCTTTTTTGTTTTGAACAGCTTGCACACAATTACGATCTGCTCCCGTACTCTGTCTTCAGTCACTCAGATTTGCCAACCACACACATTCCCAGGCGAGCGAGCAGACCTTCGTGATGGTGCGTACCCCAACGAAAGTACAGAGCTAAGTCTTGTAAACCGCGTACTTTGCAGCGAAAGTACACCCCGGGGAGGTACTAGTCGACCGGCTGCCCCTTGCGTGGCCGACGATTCGCCTGCAGCACCTTCTTGCGCAATCGCAGCGACTTCGGCGTGACCTCCACCAACTCGTCGTCGGCAATGAATTCGATGGCCTGCTCCAGAGTCTGTTGCCTGTAAGGCACCAGCCGCAGCGCCTCATCCGCCGAGCTCGCCCGCATGTTCGTCAGCTTCTTCTCGCGTACGGCATTCACATCCAGATCGTTATCACGCGAATGCTCGCCAACAACCATGCCCTCATACACCTCAATGCCTTCCGGCACAAAGAGCACGCCACGATCCTGCAGCCCGTTCAGCGCATAGGTCGTCGTTGTGCCTGCACGATCGGAGATCAGCGCGCCAGTAGGCCGCTGCGGAATCTCACCCTGATAAGGGATGTAATCCGCCGCAATCGAGTTCATCACAATCGTTCCACGCGTTTCTGTAAGCATTTCGTTGCGCAGACCGATCAGCCCGCGCGAGGGAATCTTGAACTCCATCCGCACGCGCCCCGAGCCATGGTTCGACATCTTCACCATCTCGCCCTTGCGCGGCCCAAGCCGCTCAATGACGGTGCCCACAAACGCCTCGGGAATGTCGATCGTCAACTGCTCCGAGGGCTCCATCAACGCTCCATCCACCCGCTTCGTCACAATTTCCGGCCGCGAGACCATCAGCTCAAAGCTCTCGCGCCGCATCATTTCAATCAGCACCGAAAGCTGCAGCTCGCCGCGCCCAAGCACCTTGAAGGTCTCCGGCGATCCAGTGTCTTCCACACGGATGGACACATTGGTCAGCAACTCTCTGTCCAGCCGCTCCCGAATGTTCCGGCTGGTGACGTAGGATCCCTCCCGCCCGGCAAACGGCGAGTTGTTCACCGAAAACTGCATTGCAATGGTCGGTTCGTCGATATCGATCAGCGGCAGCGGCGACGGGTTCTCGATGTCGGTGAACGACTCCCCGATCGTGATCCCAGGCACACCGGCAATGGCCACGATGTCCCCCAGGGTCGTCTCCGTGATGTCAGTACGCTTCAGGCCGTCGAAGGAAAACAGCTTCGTGATCTTGACGTTCATCAGGGAGCCGTCGCGCTTGGAAACTGCAACCTCCTGCCCCATGCGCAAGGTTCCGTTGAAAACGCGCGCAATCGCCAGCCGTCCAAGGTAATCCGAGTAGTCCAGGTTGGTTACCAGGATCTGCAACACGCCCTCAGGATCACCCTTCGCCACCGGAATCGTGTTTTCGATCAGCTCGAACAAGGGCTGCAGATCGGTTCCCGGCTTGGCAAGATCCATCGTCGCCGTTCCAGCTTTGCCGTTGGTGTAAATTACCGGAAACTCCAGCATGCTCTCGTCCGCATCGAGGTCGATGAACAGGTCATAGACCTCGTTCAGCACTTCCTGTGCCCGCGCATCCGGACGATCAATCTTGTTAATAACCAGGATCGGCGTGAGCTTGGCTTCCAACGCTTTTGAGAGCACATACCGCGTCTGCGGCAGCGGACCCTCGCTCGCATCCACCAGCAGCACCACGCCGTCCACCATCTTCAGCGCGCGTTCCACCTCGCCGCCGAAATCGGCGTGACCCGGCGTATCCACGATGTTGATCTTGGTGTTGTGGTAATGGATAGCCGTGTTCTTCGCCAGGATTGTGATTCCACGCTCCTTTTCAAGGTCATTGGAATCCATAACCCTCTCCGCGACGGTTTCGTTGGCGCGAAAGGTCCCGGATTGGCGAAGCATCGCATCCACCAGCGTGGTTTTGCCGTGGTCGACGTGCGCGATAATTGCAATGTTGCGAATGGGCTGCGTGGCGATTGCGGTTGCGGTAGGCACTTAAGGATTCCTGTCTGCTTGGGGCCGGGACGCACGCGGCGTTCACATCGGCGAAAATGATGAAAACTGGACTCCCTTCTAGGATACTCCAGACAGAGACAACCCGCTGTCCCAGAGACTCGCCCCGATTTAATTCAACAGACGGTTCACATAGGCACATTCCGTCGACTTAGATAGCCGACCAGTCCTACCACCGATCCACACTTCCACGCGAGCCCGACAACAAGGACCCAAGATCATGATCAAACGGTAGCCCTTTGCAGGAGTCACACGCGAGAACACCCCATCAAGATTGTCGCCCTGCCCTATACTGACCAGACATGAACGAGCAAGGGCCGCTATCTTCGCATAGCCAGAAGCAAGGGGCCGTGCTGCGGAACTACAAGCTGGACGAGGCCTATGACGAGATGTTCGCGGGTCAAGGCAAGCTCCATGAACACTATGGTCCCCTGCTCGACCTGTTCTCTGCCCTTCCGCTTGAAGACATCCAGCGCCGCAAGCAGGCCGCCGATCTGGCTTTTCTCAACCAAGGCATCACGTTTACGGTGTATGGCCGCGACGAAGGTACCGAGCGCATCTTTCCTTACGACCTGCTTCCCCGCATCATCACCTCCGCGGAATGGGAGCGGGTGGAACGTGGACTCACGCAGCGCATTACCGCGCTGAATCTGTTCCTTAAAGACATCTACAACGAGGGCCGCATCCTCAATGACGGCGTCGTGCCGCGCGAACTCGTTTATTCCTGCCCGCAGTTCCGGCGGCAGATGCAGGGCCTGCAGGTTCCCCGCAACGTCTATGTGGCCATCTGCGGCACCGATCTGATCCGGCTCGGCAACGGCGACTTCGTTGTCCTCGAAGACAATCTCCGCGTTCCCAGCGGTGTCAGCTACATGCTCACCAACCGCCGCGTGATGAAGCGCATTTTCCCCAAGCTCTTCCGCGAGTACAACGTCCGTCCCATCGAGCACTACACACAGGTCCTTCTCAGCACTCTGCGTTCGCTTGCACCCGAAGGCCGGCCCGAACCCAACATCGTCCTGCTCTCCCCCGGCGTTTTCAACTCCGCTTACTTCGAGCACGCCTACCTCGCCCGCCAGATGGGCATCGAGCTGGTGGAAGGCCGCGACCTCGTCGTGCACGACAACATCTGCTACATGCGCACAACCAGCGGTCTGCGCCGCGTCGACGTCATCTACCGCCGCGTCGACGACGACTTCATCGATCCCCTCTCCTTCCGCCCCGACTCCATCCTGGGCGCCGCCGGCCTCTTTAACGTCTACCGCGCCGGCAATGTGACGCTTGCCAACGCCTTCGGCACCGGCGTAGCCGATGACAAAGCCATCTACGCCTTTGTGCCCGACATCATCAAGTACTATCTCGGCGAAGATCCCATACTGAACAACGTGAAGACCTATCTCTGCTATCTCGAGAAGGAACGCAACTACGTCTTGGCCAACCTCGAGAAGCTGGTCGTCAAAGCGGTCGGCGAGTCTGGCGGGTACGGCATGCTCATCGGCCCCCAATCCTCGTCCAAGGAGCGCGCCGAATTTGCAGAAAAGATCAAAGCCAATCCGCGTAACTACATCGCGCAGCCGACCATCTCTTTCAGCCGCGCTCCCTGCATGATCGGCGACGACCTCGAACCACGCCACGTCGACCTGCGTCCCTATGTGCTCTACGGCGACAAAGTCACCATCGTTCCCGGCGGCCTCACGCGCGTGGCCTTGCGCGAAGGCTCACTCGTCGTGAACAGCTCCCAGGGTGGCGGCTCCAAGGACACCTGGGTATTAAGTTAGGTGCAGGGTGAAAACAACTGCCTACTTTCGTGAGCAGGTGCTTCGCAAGCGCCCCTATTTGCAGGAGGTTTGGTGCGTTCAGATCTTGGCGAACCCGGACAAACGAGAGGTGCAACCCGACGGTCGTCTGCGCTTTTGGGGATACGTGCTCGAGCTTGCAGGAAAGGCCCTCCGTGTTGTTACTCTTGAAGATGGAGAAACAGTCCATAACGCGTTCCCAGATAGTGGTTATCATCGGAGGCAATCATGAAGCTCCATTACTACCCAGACACAGATGCCCTTTACATCGACTTGGCCGCTGCGGTTAGTTCCGACTCACAAGAGGTCGCCGACGGTCTTGTGATTGATCTGGATGCACAAGGCAATGTCGTTGGCCTTGACATTCAGAACGCGTCGAAGCGCTTGGATTTGTCAGAGGTTTCACTCGACCACCTGCCTCTTCCTCTCAGTGCGTAAGGTGACGCGACTCACTCTTCACCAGGCGATCCTCGCGATAGTTCTTTGCGGAGCCGCAACGAAAGCCGGCGCGCAGCGCCTCATCCTGATCGACCAGGACGGCTCCGGCCCAGCCGGGTCCAACCAGATGGCCATGCTCGCCCTGCTGCAGGCGCCCGATGTCCGCGTGCTCGGGATTACCATGGTCAGCGGCAATGCCTGGGAACCGGAAGAAGTGTCGCACACGCTGCGTATGCTGGAGCTCACGCAACACACAGACGTACCGGTCGTGCCCGGCGCGATCTTTCCACTGCTGCGGACGCGAGAAGAAGCCATGGCAGATCGCCTACGCGATGGCAGCTTTTCCTGGTACGGCGCCTGGGGCGATCTCGCCGACAAGACCAGCAACGAAGCCTACCACGCACCTGAAGCGATCCCGACGCTACGCGAAGGCGCGCCCACGACGCAACCACTCGCAGAAGATGCTGCACACTTCATCATCCGGCAAATTCGCGCGCATCCGCATCAGGTCACTCTCTATGCCGCCGGCCCCCTCACCAATGTCGCGCTTGCGCTATCCATCGATCCCCACATAGCCGAGCTCGCCCAGGGCATCATCATCATGGGAGGCAGCCTTTCGCCGCAAACAAGCGACCCCGAGTACGCCAATCATCCACGCCATGAGTTCAACTTCTGGTTTGATCCTGAGGCCGTGCACATCACACTGCGCGCACCCTGGCCGCGCATCGACCTCACCACCGTCGACATCTCCATCCAAGCGCAATTCACCAAAGAATTGCTCCGGCAGATTGCGACCTCGAAGCAGCCCACTGCCCAATATCTCGCCCGTTACACCGATGAGTTTTATTACATGTGGGATGAGCTCGCCGCCTGCGCCTGGCTCGATCCAAAAATCATTACGAAAGAGCAAGAAGTCTACCTGGACATCGATCTGGACCGCGGACCCAACTACGGCGACACGCTCACATGGGATGCTGCCCATCGGCCGCCGCGCAGCGATCTACGCACAGTTCACGTGCAGCAAGGCCTCGACGCCCCGCGCTTCTATAAACTCTTCCTCGAGTTGATGAAATCCCCGCCGAACGCACCCTGAGCACACCCGTGTACATTGAGAGGTAAGTTTCAAGTTGCAGGAACATATGGTCCTTAACCTTACCCAGGAGTGCCATGCTTTCGCGCGTTGCCGACTCACTTTACTGGATGTCGCGTTATCTCGAACGGGCTGAACACATCACACGTTTGCTCGATGTGAACCTCAGCCTCATGCTCGATGAGAGCGCTTCCAGCTCAGACCACCGCTGGGTGCGCCTCCTGGCCTCGCTTTCCACGCCGAAACGTGTCAAGTGGCAGGAAAATCCGTATGCTCTCGCCAGCACCTTGATCTTTGATCTGGACCTCAAGTCCTCTGTGCTTTCGTGCGTCACATCTGCGCGCGAGAACGCCCGCCACGTGCGTGAGCAGATCTCCACCGAACAGTGGCAGCGTCTCAATTCTCTCTTCCTCGAGGTAACCCGTCCCGAAGCCCGCAACCTGCTGCATCTGGAATCCCCTGAAATCTCCAGTGAGGCGCCTTCGAATTTCCTGTTGCATGTCATGGACGCCATTCACGAATTTCAGGGCATCACGGACTCCACCATGAGCCATGGGGAAGGCTGGCATTTCATTCAGGTCGGCCGTTTTCTCGAGCGCGCCTCTACTCTCGCCGCTCTGCTTGAGTCGTATCACAACGACCTCTGGGCCCCGGCTGAACGAACGGAAAGCAACCAGTACCTCGACTGGATGGGCCTGCTGCGAAGCTGCACCGCCTTTGAGGCCTACTGCAAGGTCTACACCGCCGACCTCACACCCGAACGCATCACTGAATTCCTCCTGCTCGATTCCGAGTTTCCACATTCCCTTCGTTTTTCAATTGAAAGCGTCGAGAGCGCGCTCGAGGCCATCTACGCCAAGAGCGGACCCAAGAGTGGCAAGGGCAAAGGTGAGCATCTGCATCGCAGCGCGGGTCGCCTGAATGCACAACTCAGCTTCATCAGCGTCGACGAACTCCTCAACGGCAACGTCGTCGAATTCCTCCGTTCCATCCGCCGGCAATGTGCCGAAATCCACCAAAGCATCTACCAACTCTACGTCGACTATTCCGTCCAACTCGCCCTCGCAGGCTAGAACCTGAATAAGCCGCTTTCCTTCGGAACCCCCTTTCACACTATGCACTTTTCGATCCGCCACCTTACCAAGTTCGTTTACAGCAACCCTGTTTCCGAGAGCATCATGGAAACGCGCATGCACCCGCGCTCTGACGCCAGTCAACTCTGTTTGTCCTTTCAGCTCTCGGTCACACCGCGCTGCCGCGTCTTCAGCTACCGCGACCACCTCGCCAATCATGTCCACCACTTCGACATTCCCGGCCAGCATAGCCAGCTTGTCATCGTGGCTGAATCGCTTGTTGAAGTGCAGCCATACCGTGAACTGCCCAAGGCGCTCCGAACCGGAGCGTGGGACGATTTAGATCGTCTCGTCCACGAAGGCGACTTCTGGGAAATGTTGTTGCCCAGCGAATTTGCACACGGTACAGACGAGCTTGACGCACTCGCAAAACAGCTTGACCTGCAACGTCGCGATGATCCTCTCAGCATCCTGCTCCGGCTCAATCAACAGATCTATGAGCACTTCGATTACAAGCCCAAATCAACCCGCGCCGACTCCCCCATCGACCGCGCCCTGACTACACGCGCCGGTGTCTGCCAGGATTTTGCCCATATCGCCATCGCGCTTATCCGCACCAGGCTGCGCATCCCATGCCGCTACGTCAGCGGCTACCTCTATCACGGCGGCGAAGAGCGCGATCGCTCGCAGGCCGCCGCCACGCACGCCTGGATCGAGGCGTTCCTTCCTGAACTCGGTTGGCTTGGCTTCGATCCGACCAACAATCTCATCGCGGGCGAGCGCCACATCCGCACCGCCATCGGCCGCGATTACGCCGACGTTCCCCCCACGCATGGCATGTTCCGCGGCCGAACAAAAAGCGAACTCACCGTAGCCGTCCGCGTCACCCCCAGCGAAGGCACCCCCCAACTCGACCGTGAACTCCCCATACCGGAAGACTGGTCCATCCTCGTGGAGAAAGCCACTGCCCTCCCCGAGCAGGCCCCGCCCACGAGGCGCAACCACCAGCAAGCGCAACAGCAGCAGCAGTGAGCCCTAAGAAAGATCGGAGCGCCAGGAGCGCTTTGACCTGGTTGCCGCACACAGCTCAGAAATAGAGCTTGGCCGCGGGCTCTTCGATATGGTGCTCTCAACGCACTCTTATGGGTCAGTCCGGCCTTCCCAGGAATCTAACTCCGTCTCAAGCGCATTACAGATCCAAACGCTTAAACCGCGTCTCCGGAATGGCGCGGATCACGCCCATGATGATTCGCCAGATTCCCGGAACATACAGCACGTCGGGTCCCTTGGCCCCGCGATCAATCGACCGCACAATCGTTGCTGCTACCTTGTTCACGTCGGCGAATTTGCTCTCGCCTTTCATGCCTTCGGTCATCGCCGTCTTTACCGGCCCCGGTTTAATCGTCATCACCTTGACGCCTTCGCGGTCAATACGATTCCTCAGCCCATCCACAAACGCGGTCAAACCAGCCTTTGACGAGCCGTAAACGTAATTCGACTTGCGCCCCCGCTCACCCGCCACGGAACTCAGTACCGCAATCGTCCCCGCATGTCGCTGCGCACAGTAATTCGCAAGCCAGGTCAGCAGACTCACCGGAGCGACAAAATTGGTGTGAACCATGTGCTCCGCTTCGCCAAAGCTTCGTTCCGCCTTGCCCTGATCGCCAAGAACTCCCATCGCCAGGTAAGCCACGTCCAGCCCACCCAATGAGTTGATGGCATGCGCCAGCAGCTCAGGATGCTGTTGCGCATGGTTCAGGTCCGTAATGGCCGTATCAACGTACCCTGCACCCCGCACCCGCGCATCCGCAGCGACAACGGCCAGGCGATCTGCATTGCGGCCAACAAGAAACAGGTCCTCACCTCGCGACGCCCAGATCCGCACACTCGCTTCTGCAATACCCGAGGTAGCGCCCAAAACCAGAATGCGCTGACGCGCCACGGTTCGAGTACCTGTGCCGTTCAGCGATCCCTTGCGTTGCAGAGTCAGCGGCAAGTCAGCGGTCGCGTTGTGTCCGGGTATCGTCGGTATGGGGTTCGGACTCAACGGCGTAACCCTTTCTCGCCCACAACACGCTCCCAGAAGCTCGAGGTAATTGCCGGGTCCTTGTATCGCGCAAAACGCTCCCACTGCGGATAAAAAGCCTGATATTGCTGCGCGGTCATGCGCGCGTCTTTCGCCGGGTACAAGCGTCCCCCCAGCTCATACGTCATCTCCGCCAGCCGGTCGAAAAGCCGGAAACTTACATCCGGTTTGATCGGAAAATCCAACGCCAGCGTAATGCCCGGCTTGGGAAAACTCATCATTCCCGGTGAAGGCACATCGCCAAAGGCCTTCAGCACCGCAAGGAAGCTCGCGAGACCCGACTTTGCGACCTCGCGCAGGATCGACACCGTACCCTGTCGCGCATTCTCCCATGGAATTGCGTACTGAAACTGCAAGAGCCCTCGCTTGCCGTACATCTTGTTCCATTTCAGTACCGCGTCCAGGGGATAGAAAAACGGCTCATAATCCTGCAGCGCGGTAACACGGCTCTTGATCTGCTTGTTAAAGAACAACGTGTTGAACAGTCCCACCGTGGTGCTATTCAACGCCCAGCCGGGAAGTTCCACGGGGAAGACAAGCTTCGGCGCAGTTGAAGGCTTCAGGGGTGCAGGACTTAAGGAATGATCGCCCTGCATGAAGATGCCCCGGCAGAAATTCTTGCCGGTAGAGGTAACATCCACCCAACTCACCGTGTACTCAACGTGCTGTGACTTTTCCGTCAGGTCCAGAAACTCGTCGATTCCGTGAAACTGGATTCCCTCGTAATCCACCATGCGGCTGGCAATCGGCTTCATCCGCAACTGCGCCCACGTAATGACGCCCGTTAACCCCATCCCGCCGATCGTCGCCGAGAAGAAGTCCGGATTTTCCAGCGGTGTACAGTGCAGCTTGGTTCCGTCGGAACGGACCAGCTCAAATTGAGTTAAATGATTGCCAAACGTACCGGCTACGTGGTGATTCTTTCCATGGATGTCGTTCGCGATCGCGCCACCCAGCGTCACGTACTTGGTCCCTGGAGTTACCGGTAGAAAGAAGCCGCGCGGCACGGCAAAGTCCAGAATCTGCGCCAGCGTGATCCCCGCTTCCGCCGTCAAGAGTCCGCTCTCCGGGTCGAACGACAGAAGCCGGTTCATCCCGGAGGTCTCCAGTAACCTTCCGTCTTTCAACAGACACACGTCGCCATAGCTTCGTCCCATGCCCACCGCCAACGCCCCATTGTGCGCGCCGTCCAGCGCCCGCGGGAAGTCTCCCTGCCAGTGCAAGTGCCGCAGATCGGCAGAATAGGTCGGATAACGTCCCCAGGATTCAAACGGCGCGGCGTGGTCATACGTCGGTTCGGCCGCAGACGGCACAGGGTTGGCGAGCCGCGGATCGGCTGTAGAAGGCATAGCTCCAGTCTAGCCGATTCAGTAGGTTGCCCTTTCACCGCGCAAAGGACTTACTCACTCGCTTGAGCCGTAGCGGACGTATCAGTTTTCCTGGCTTCCGGTACCGTCGCCAGCACGCCCTCCACATCGCTCTGCACGACGAGCGGCTGCTCCAGCTTGCCGTAACTCCGCACGGTTTTCTCCTCGATCCGTGTCTTCGGCGTGACACCCGGTGCATTGGGCACCTCAGTCTCGGTCACATCGCGAGCCTCTTCCACTGCCAACGTGTAGCTGCCCTCCGGCACGTAAGGAAAGTGAAATTGCCGGTCCTCGCGGTTGACTTTGATGATCGCTACCTCGGAGTTGTCATCCGGGTAGCGCAGCACCACCGTGCCGCCGTTCAACGCATGCCCATCCTTCGCCACCACGGCTCCGGAAACACGGTGCAACTTGCTGATCGGCAGCGTAATGTCGTTGCCATCGTAATTACCCGCGCCTTCCACCTTGATCGGCGTGGCTTCCCGCTTGCGCAGTACGTTGCCCGAATAGACCGGCAAAGAAAAAATCGTCGTCGTCATCTCCACATGCATTTCGCTACCATTCATCGGCATGACCTGGTTGCTGTGCTCATTCAAGGAAAGGTTTACCTGAACCAGGTAATTTCCGGCGAGCATGCCTTCCACCTCGTACCGTCCCTGCGCGTCGGTAGCTCCAAACCGGTAGCCACTCAACGTACTCTCCCAGTCTCCTTTGCCGTTCATTACCCATAGCTCCGTGGCAACGCCAATGGCTGGCGATCCGTCGTCAAACCGCACCGTTCCGCTAAGGGTAGCGCCGCGCTGCAGGCTCACATACACGCGCGTCTCCGACCTGGGTTGTATCTCAATAAACTGCAGCTCGCGTTCCATACGCTGCCGCGCCGCCTCATCCGGATGCGCAAAGTCGCTGGGCGGAAAGTTCAGCAACGGCACCAGGTAACCGCCGAGATCGACCCGCACCACGTACCGCCCCGGCTTCAGGTTCCGCGCGACGAAGTTCCCCTCCATATCCGTCTCCACCGGGTTCACCTCGGAGCCAAGCAGTTGGTATCTCGGCAGGTCAGCCATCTTGTTCTTGGGCCCATCTTGCTCCGTAACAGCCTTCACCGCCGCCGGCACCGGCACAAACCGCACCTGCGCCACCCGGGCAGGACGCTGCGTATCCACGCAGACCACATGACCGATCGCATACCCGGTTTCCTGCGGCGCGGCTGCATTCTGCCCGCTGGCCGCGGCCTGGCACAGCGCGGGCCTGTGCAGCCCCAGACTCAAGCCCAGCCAAACGATGACGCCGAAAATTTTGCGCATAAGCACCTCAGAACAGCTTCAGGGTGGCGGTTGGATCCTAGTCGAGACTTTACGGCATACCGAACAGACGAGTTCCTCCCTGATCCGGTATCCGCGTACTCTGGTTGCGATGCTATTTGGAGAAACGCTCCTACCCGAACGCCAAGGTCCCCTCCTGTGCAGGATGTAAACATCGTTGATGACGAATCTCCTGCCGAGGCATATCGCCGTCGCCTGTCCGATCTCAAGCTCCGGGAGCAGGCCCTCCAACGCCAACACGTCCGTCTCGGCTACGTGCGCCTTGCCTTTGGAATTGCCCTCCTGATCCTGCTTCTTCCGCCTCGTTATTGGGCGTTCCTGCCCCTTCTTGCCTTTGTCATCGCCGCGCGCGCCCATGGCAGGATCCTCAACGACCTCGCCGCAACGCGTCGCGTCCTTGCTTCCTACGAACACGCCCTGGCCCGCGTTGAAGATCGCTGGGCGGCCCTCCACCCTCGCCCAACCCGCGCCGACATCTCGCACAGTCTCTACGCCACCGACCTCGACCTCTTCGGCCCTGGGAGCCTCTACGAACTGCTCTGCGGCGCCCGTACCTCGCTCGGCGAGGACACGCTCTCCGCCTGGCTGCTTACCCCGGCAACGGTACCGTCGTTGCTCGACCGCCAGGCTGCCATCGCCGATCTTCGCGATCGGCTTAGCCTCCGCGAGGCCTTCGCCGCCGCCAGGGGCCCAGCCCTGGCCGTCCTCAACCGCCCCGCCCTCACGCAATGGAGCGAGCGCCGGGACGACTTTCCACC
>CAXUDN010000041.1:0-15640 GCA_964249715.1 uncultured Acidobacteriaceae bacterium | reverse complement strand
TTCCTTTCCGACTGGATCGATGCTCGCTCCAATTACCTCATCCGCATCCTCGACACACCTCTGCTTTACTCGCTGCAACTCGCCTTCATCGTCAAAAGTTGGAAGCTGCAGCATGGTGCGCAGCTCGGCACATGGCTCGGTGTCCTCGGTGACTTCGAGGCGCTGCTCTCGCTCGCAGCCTACAGCTACGAACATCCCCAGGACACCTTCCCGCAGTTCGTAACAAGCCCCGCAAGCTTCAACGCCAAAGGCCTTGGCCATCCGCTTCTCCCCGCGGCAACGTGTGTGCGCAACGACGTCCAGGTCGGCAGCCCCGCGCAGATCCTGCTCATCAGCGGCTCCAACATGAGCGGCAAGAGTACCCTGCTGCGCTCCGTCGGCATCAACGCCGTACTCGCCTTTGCCGGAGCCCCCGTCCGCGCACATGCCCTGTCCCTCTCGCCCCTCAGCATCGCCGCCAGCATTCAGGTGAATGACTCTCTGCAGGCTGGCCGCTCCCGCTTCTACGCAGAAATTCTTCGTCTCCGCGCCATCACTGAAGCCGCCCGCACCCACCCGCCAGTCCTCTTCCTGATCGATGAACTCCTGGCCGGCACCAACTCCAGCGACCGCCTTGCCGGCGCACAAGGCGTCTTGAAAGAACTCGCTGAGAAGCAAGCCATCGGCATGCTCAGCACGCACGACCTCGCCCTCACGGCACTGACGGCATCAATTTCTCAAGCGTGCGAAAACATGCATTTCGAGGATCTCATCGAGAACGGCGAATTGCACTTTGACTACAAGCTGCGCGATGGCGTCGTCGAGCGTAGCAACGGTCTCGCGCTTATGCGCCTTATCGGCCTGGACGTGTAATGCCAAACGAAAAAGCGCCCCGGCATGACCGGGGCGCTTCTGTTCAGACCTGCGTGCAGCCTAGGTGCTGTAAATGTTGCCGTTGAATCCGTTCGGGAAGAACCCGCCCTTGGTGATACCTGCAGCAGGTGTTGTTGTGGACGAAGTTGAAGCGCCGTATACGATGCCCAGCACCTGCGAGATTGTGCGTACAGTGTTCAACCCGGTGGACGGATTGGTGTTGAAGATGGCTGTCATTGTCGGCGGTATGTCCAGCGCATCCACGGCAGGCGACATCTGTGCGGTGCCACTCGGGAAAAAGAGGCATGCCTGGCGCAGAGCCCCTTCATGCTGCGCTTCCAGATCGTGAATCGCAGCGGCATACGTCAGGATCGTTGGAACACCGGTCAGGTACTGCGCCGCGCCCTCGTACGCACTTGTGCCTACAGTTTCCAAAGCCCGCGAAACAGCTACAAACTGTGCATCATTGGTCACAGCGTAGCCTGCGGCAGGCTGCAGATTCAGCGAAGGCAGTGAGATCGGAGTTCCACCGTTCGAGCTGATGGCGGACTGAAGGAACTGCACATGCTGCAACTCTTCAGTCATCAGATTTGCCGCGATGTTCGCGATGGTGCTGTACTGAAAGCTGACCGCAGCCCCTCCGCCGGTGACAGTACCGGGGCTCGATCCCGCGCTCGCCACCGGGATACCCCCGCCCGTAACGATGTACGAGTAATACGTCGCCTCAAAATACTCCAGGTTCAACGCAAAGTTAAGCACATCGTTCACTGACGGGGTAGTCGTCGGACTCGGGACCGTGACGGTGCCGTCGGTTGTGCAACCGGCAACGCCCAGCATCCCGGCAGCACCCGCCGCCATGCCCAGATTCGTCAGCATCCGGCGGCGATTCATCCGCGCTACCGAACGACTATCCGCAATCAGTTGGGCCTGCTGCACAAGCTGTTCTTCCCCAGGTATCTCGCCATTCATCGTGGGCGATTCATAATCAAGCTTTGACACGGTGGTTTCTCCTAAACTAAGCGCACTAGCGTTGTCGTCAATAAGTCGGCACACGGACCGCTCGAGCCTGCAGGCGACTAAGTAGATTTGATGTTGCCGTTGACGCCACTCGGGAAGAAGCCGCCCGAAGTAACTCCCACCGTCGGATTCAGGGTAGTTGGCATGGACACGCCATAAACAACGCCCAGATCTTGCGAGGTAGTCCGGAAAGGCGGTATGCCTGCGGGTATACCAGCTGCATTGCCAGGCAGCGCCACGGTAAAGAACTGCGTCGTGTTCGGCGGTTGATCCTGCTCATCGAGGTAGGCTGCGGAGTTGGTGCTGAATGCGGTCGTCACGCCCTGCGTGATGCACTGGTAATTAACAGCTCCAAGATGCTGGCCTTCCGCACCAAGGATCTGCGCCGCCGTCGTTAAAACACCCGGGTTGCTCACCAGGAACTGCGCCGCGCCTTCGTAAGCGCTATTTCCCAATGCCGTGAACTGCCGCGCTGTAGCCAGGAACTGCGGTACCGTGGTGACCGCTCCTTTCGCCGCATAATTCAACACGGGTTGATCAATGGGCGTACCGCCGAGCGACGTGATGGCCGTGCGCAAATCGCTGATGTGGTTCAACTCATCCTGGGCAAGCGCAGCCGCAAGGGCCGCAGCCTGTGCGTTCGCCTGTACCGCGGTGTATAACGCCATCGTCGGAAAAGTCGAACCCGCTGCCGGCGTTCCGGAATAGCTGGTCGGAATCACATTGCCCGTGGAGCAGAAGTAGTACAGGTTCGCTTCCAGATACTCCAGATTCAAAGCAAAATTCAGCACATCGGTGATGGCCGGGGTTGTTGTTGTCTGTGCAGAAAGGCGAGACGTCCCAAGGAAACCCGCACCCACCGCCAGAGCCGTTGCTCCGGTGAGTCCGCCCATAAAGTTCCGCCGGCTCAGGCGCTGGACGGCGTTCTCAAAGGCCAGGATGCCTTTGTCGGTTGCTAACTGCTCCTCGGTGACCTTTTCACCAGGGCATAGTGGAGATACGTACTTCGCTTTGAACATAGGACAGCCTCTCCTCACAAGGGGAACATCAAACGGCAAATGAAAATTGTGCCTGAGTAGATCGTTGAGGTGGTCGGCTCCACCCTACGAGGTTGGGCGCCAACGCCCCAAGCCAAGGTACGGATTACCAGGCTGTTCACGCACGCAGCCGGCACAACGTCGTCAATGAGTGCTGTGATGCGATTCGCGCTTTCGTGGGATGCTCTTCCCCGCCCCGCTGTCCCCCTCACGGTGCGATGAATCCCGCAGCGTCAAACGACGACGCTTTCTTTCGGTATACAGTCACGCCTCTTCCCTTTCCTTGCTCGATGCGCCGTGACTACCTTCAACGGCAAATCTGGCTCAGCATCGCGTCCGGCTCCACCAAATCCGGGATATCTGCCTTCCGCTTGGCCGCAACCATCTCGTTGAACGTGGTACCGCCCGGCGTGGGTACGCTGGGATCGTCCTTGTACACGGGATCCGCCATCGCATCCTCAAGTGTCACGAAACGGAAGTCTCGCGCCCTGAAGAGCCCGATCAGATCCGGAAGCATCCTGGCGTCAAAAGCTCCAATGTGCATCAGCAGCACATAAGGCACGTCGCGCCCGTAGAGTTGCTGCGCAAGCTTCCGGTATGCCTGCATATCCTGCTCCGCAGTCGCGAGATAGGTGTCGTGCAGTTTTCGCATAGCCGCCGCGTCGTGCTTGGCCGCGCACCGCGCGTAGGGCTCGTTCCAGAGATAATCTTGGAAATCCATCGAGACTTCTGCGATGCGATAGCCGTGCGCCGTCAGCCAGCCCCGCACGGCTTCTCGCTTTTCTACTGTGTTGCCTTCCTCCAGGAACGGAAACCGGAACCAATGCCAGTTTCCTTGCGGATTCACTTTGCGCAGCAACGGCTCATCACGCGCAATGTTGGCCTCATACCGCCCTGCACTCAGTTTGTCGAGTTCCGGGTGAGACCACGTGTGATTTCCAAGCGGCTCCCCCGCCGCGCGCCACGCTTCCAGAATGTGAATCTGGTACGGATACTGCGCCACGCGGAACCCATTGACGAAGCCGTACACCGGCGGCATCTTCTCGCGTTGCAAGGTCGCCAGAATGCTTGTAACCACCTCGGGTCTGGCCATACCCGGCGGCAACGGACCATGTGCCGGAAGGTCGTCAAAGGTAAACGCGACCTGAGGCGCAGAGGCCTGCCCGGAAGCCCTCAAACCAGCAACCAGAAACAGAGCAATCGAAAACAGAAAAGCGCGAGACCGTCGCATAAAGCCAGTCTATTCGGCTCACCCGAGCCTCTTCGTGAAGGACGCGCAAGACAAAGGGCGTGGCAGAAGCCACGCCCCTCAAAGGTGCGACAGAACCTAAGCCGCTTGCTGCGTAGTCCCTAGAGCAGCCTTTGCTTGCTCCACCAGCGTCGCGAAACCCGCCGCATCGGTGACGGCAATGTCTGCCAGCATCTTGCGATCCAGCCCGTTGCCAGCCCTCTTTAAGCCATTGATGAAGGTCGAGTAGCTCATCCCATGCTGCTTTGCGGCCGCGCCAATACGCACAATCCAAAGCGAACGGTACTGCCGCTTCTTTTGCTTGCGACCGATATACGCAAACTTCAGGCCACGTTCAACGGCCTCTTGCGCTGCCTGGTACAGCTTTGATTTTGTAAGAAAGTAACCGCTCGCCCGCTTGAGGATCTTCTTGCGGCGATCGTTACGCTTTGTACTCCGTTTGACACGGGGCATCTTGCTCTCCTTTTGCGTTGCTCAGTTTCCCGGTGAGGGGGCGCGGCTGGAGGCAGGATGGCCTCTTCACACGCTTTCTACTCGGAATCTCTGTGGGTCAGTCTCAGGGAACTGACCCAGGGGCTTCAACACCTTCCAGCCCTTCGCTCGGAACTCTCGCAAACTCCGAAACGGCTCGATCCTAAGAACTACAAACTTCAATAAGCTTCCACGCTTTACGCGTACGGAAGCATACGGGCGATCTTGGGAGTGTCGGCCACCGAAACAAGCACGATTTTACCGAGCTTGCTCTTGGTCTTCGAGTCCTTCGACGTGAGAATGTGGCGCATTTTCGACTGGCCCCGCTTGAACTTGCCGGAGGCTGTCTTCTTGAAGCGCTTCGCCGCGCCCGTGTGGGTCTTCAATTTTGGCATAGGTTTCCTGCTGGTGAAACAACATTGAAATCGCAGGAGTCAGTATATCAGAGCACTCTCCGAAACCACCCGCTACTCTTTTGCTAAGCTCCCGAAGCAACGGCGAGGGGGACCTGCTCCCCAGCGGACTGCGCCGGCTTCGGAACCTTCGGCTGTACCGGAGTCTTCTTGTTCGGCGCCAGAATGGCGTGCAGCGTGGTGCCCTCCATGCGCGGCATGAACTCGACCACTCCCGTTTCGCCTATGTCCATGATCAAACGATTGATGATCTTGTAGCCCAGGTCGCGATGCGCCATCTGGCGTCCCTTGAAGCGCAGACTCGCCTTGACCTTGTCGCCATCGTGCAGAAACTTGACCGCTTGATTCTTCTTGGTCTGGTAGTCGTGCTCGTCCACAGTGACCGAGAACTTCACTTCCTTAATAACAATGACCTTTTGCGTCTTGCGAGCGGCACGTTCGCTCTTGTCCTTCTCATACAAAAATTTGCCGTAATCCTGAATCTTGCAAACCGGCGGAACCGCATTCGGCGAAATCTCCACCAAATCCAAGGATCGCTCGCGCGCGATGCGCAGCGCTTCAAAAGGCGCCATTACACCGAGCTGCGCCCCGGTTTCGTCGATAACGCGCACTTCGCGGGCCCGGATGCGGTCATTGGTGCGGATGAAAGACTTCTGTGAGCGCTTATCGTTGAACGGTGGGATAGATTGCCTCCATGGCCCGGTCAGGGCCAGTGTTTCAATGTCGTTAAAGCCCTGTAGAGTCTCCTGCAACGGGGCAAAGCACACGCGAGTATAGCATTTAAGCCAAACCTCCCTACAGAAAAACGTTTTGCCACCCCCCGGCCCGGACAGAACAACCCCGGGTTGCACACCGCGGCGCAAGCTGCGAACATGGGTCGTCCCTGCGCCGCATAAGCGCCGTTGCTTTGCGCTGGCCCGCAGCCCAATCTCCCAAGGAGGCTCCCTTGCCCAAGCGCCGCGTTCTGCTCGTCGACGACGAAGTTCCCGTTCTGCTCACCATGAAAGCTGTTCTTGAAATCTCCGGGTTCGACGTTGACACCGCCACCTCCGCCCGGGAGGGAATGCTGCGCATTAAGAAAAATCAGTACGAGATGATCATTACCGATATGCGCATGGAGTCCGACGTCTCAGGGCGCGAGGTCGTTCAGGCCGCCCGTACCGCTGCGTACCATCCAGCCGTAGCCCTGCTCACCGCCTACCCCGTCGCGGATGAGGACTGGCAGGACATGGGTGCCGACAAGATGCTGGTCAAACCCATGCAGACGGCCCAGCTGATCAAACAACTCGAAAAGCTGCTCGTCAATCACGCAGCCAAGCTGTCGCGCATATCCTTTGCAGCTGCCGGCGACGATGACGCCGCCCCACAGGCTCCGCCCTCTGCAACCTCGTCTACAGGCTCGCGAAAGCCCTCCGCGAAAGGTACCTCCACGCGGCGCCCGGCCGCCAGCGTTTAACTTCAGGGCACAGTGAGGCGTGCAGGATGCCCGCCGCCAGGACAGGGTAACTACCCGTTTGTTCTCCCCCTTGCGCCTTTCGTTCCATCCCATATCCGCTCGAACTTCGGCAAAATCTACCATGTAGACCTTCGTAGTGCCTTCTTCAAGGGGCTACGGGCCACGCCATGGACAGATTTCCCCCGAAGATCAACAAAGATCGAGATCGCGTTGCCCTGCGCCTGCTTGCCATAGGAGTGTGCCTTGAGCTGATCCACCTATTGATGCTGTTGTTGCTCCCGCATCCCGTACTTGTCTCCAACGGGATGCAGTTCCTCATATCCCTCTTTGCCACGGGAGTAAGCCTCCAGCAGAGAAAGCAAGCCAATGACGCACTTGGCCGGCGATGCTGGACCGCGCTCGCCACCGCCTTCGGCATCTGGTCCGCGGCCCAGGCCATTTTCATCGGTTACCTGTTTTCCCCTCCGAGAGTTCACTGGGTGGTACGCCCCGATGACGTGCTTTGGCTTCTTTTCGGATTGCCTTTGCTGATCGCCATCAACGTTCGGCTGGATGTGGTCGACCGCATCACCTGGCTCGACAGGGCGCAGACCTACCTGTTCATCCTTGTCCTCTATTTACTGGTTTTTCTTCCGCCATCCAGGCTGAAGGTCACCGAAGCCTACCTGATCCAGAACGGCGCTCTCCTGCTCTGCTCTCTCCTGCGGCTGCCAAGCTGTGTGTACCCCAGAGAACGCCGCTTCTTCCTGCGGCTTGCCATTTTCCTTGCGGTTTACACCGCCCTGGAAACGGCGGGAGACCTGCTCTACGCGCGTGGATGGAAACCCGGAAGCCTCCTCGATCTTGTATGGACTTTCCCGATTACTGTCTTCGTCGCCCTGGTCCTCCTTGACGCTCTGCGGTCTCGGGAGGACACCACTGAGGACAACGGCATCGTGAACGCGGTCAGCAGAGCTCAGGGCCTCAGCGTCGCTGTCGTTGCCTTCCTGTCCATCGGTGTTGCAGCGGTCCTTGCGACTCACCGATCCCTCATCGGCGGCTGCCTTGTGGGAACAGCCTTCCTTCTGTTTGCGGCCCGCACAAATGCCAGGGAGCGCGCCTGGAAATCAACTCATGAGCAGCTCGAGCATACCCTGCTCCAGGACGCACTGACAGGTCTCGGCAATCGCATCATGCTTCGGAAAGAACTCACGGACCGCCTGAACCAAGCGCCTGAATCCGTGGTCCTTCTCTTTGCCGATCTGGACCATTTCAAAAGCATCAACGACAGCCTTGGCCACGCCTTGGGAGATCGTCTCCTCATCGAGGTTGGCCGCCGGCTTTGCGAGGCCTCGCCATCCGGCTCTTCGGTGTGTCGCCTGGGAGGCGATGAATTTGTCGTTCTGAGTGCGGCAGACAATGTCGACCGGGCACGGGCCGCTGGCCAACACCTCCTCGATGCCCTCCGCGCTCCCTTCTTGCTGGGTTCGCAGGCGATCCGCTGCACCGCGAGCGTAGGTGTTGTGCTCGCGGTTGCAGGTGAGGAAGCCGACGATCTTCTGCGTACAGCCGACCACGCCATGTATCGCGCAAAACAGCTTGGCAAGGATCGCGTCCAGGTCTTCGATGCCGGGCTGCGAGCCCACATGAACACTCGCTGGCAAATGGAAGCCGATCTCCGGCGGTTAATTGAAAATAACGAAGTTCAGGTCGCCTTTCAGCCCATCTATTCCATCCAACAGGCAGAAATTTGCGGATTTGAGGCCCTCGCCCGCTGGCAGCATCCCGTTCTAGGCAACATCCCGCCCTCGGAATTCATCACGCTGGCCGAGGACACGGGGCTGATTCTGCGTTTGGGATCCCAGATTCTCGAGCGAGCCTGTTCGCGGATGGCGGCCTGGAATCGCGCATGGGGTACGGCACTCGCGATCAACGTCAATGTATCACCGAGGCAATTTGCGGATGCCGGCCTCATGCCGACTCTGCTCGGGGTACTTGAGCGGACCGGTCTCCCAGCCTCGCTGCTGCGGCTTGAAATCACCGAAACCGCTCTTCTAACGCACGAAGCCATCGTGAAGGAGACGCTTGAACAAGCGCGTGCTCACGGCATACGCATCTCGCTGGACGACTTTGGCACAGGGTATTCCTCCCTCAGCTTCCTGCTCAGTCTTCCCGTCGACGAGGTCAAGGTCGACCGCAGCTTCGTCTCCAACATGCATTGCGATGCAAATCGCGAAGAACTCGTCCGCACGGTGATTCATCTCGGCCATTCCCTGGGCAAGAGAGTGGTAGCAGAAGGCGTCGAAACCGAACGGGATCTGCTCGGACTGACAGAAATGGGCTGCGAATGCGTGCAGGGCTATCTGATCAGCAAGCCCCTCTCGCCCGAAGCACTGGAGATTGAGTTCCCCGCGCTGGCTGCCCGCGCCAGAAATCACCCGCCGGGAGATGAAGCTTTCGCCATGCGGGTCCCTCGGGACATCCATCTAAGCACTCCAGCCGACCCTCACCCGCCTCACCAAAACGAAACTTTGTGCGCTTTGGAAGCGGGCGGCTAACTTTCCAGGTAGCTCACGCCCGTGAGTTGCTCGCTGACCGTCCACAACCGCTCGCCAGCCTCTCGATCCACTGCCTGGGGCCTCGGCTCTACCACCTTCGGAAAGCCTTTAAACTCACCCAAGCCGGAGGGGCCAATATAGATGCCACCTTCCAACCCCGGCGCTGTCGCCGCGTACTCGGTTGGCAGTGCACCCATCGCATCGTCTTGCGTAAGCACGAAGCCGAGTAGCTTTACGACCCTTGCCTTCAGGTTCGACGTTCCGGGCCCGTTTTCGAAGATTTTCGTCCGCGACACGCCCGGATGTACCGGGATACTGAGCAAAGCGAGACCCGCTGTTCGAGCCCGTCGATCGAGTTCCCTTGCGAACAGGATGTTCGCAAGCTTCGACATGTTGTAAGCGTCCCAGGGCACATATTTCCGCTCACTCTGGAGGTCGTCCCACGTCATACGGCCGTTTCGGTGCGCAAGAGATGCCACCGTCACCACCCGCGCCGCGGGAGACTTCTTCAAAACCGGCAACAGCAAACCCGTCAGGGCAAAGTGCCCAAGATGATTGGTTCCAAATTGCCGCTCAAACCCGTCCGCCGTCAATTCCCGGCTCGCCAAGGCCATCACCCCGGCGTTGTTGATCAGGGTATCCAGTGCAATCCCGCGCTCGGCAAATGATGTCGCAAAGGCGCGTATCGAGGCCAGGGAAGCCATATCCAGCGTAACGTTCTCAACTTGTGCATTGCCAACAGTCTTTCGGATGTTTGCTGCGGCAGCCTCGCCTTTTGCAGCATCCCGGCACCCCAGCAGCACACGCCCGCCATGCCGTGCCATCTCGAGCGCCGCCTGGTATCCGATGCCGCTATTCGCGCCTGTCACCAGAATTGTCTTACCCGCTTGCGAGGGCATCTGCGCCGCCGTCCACTTGTCCGCCATTCGTTTACGCCCCTTGCTGTTGTCGTTCTGATTACGGCTATTGTCGTTCTGATTACGTCAGATGCGTTCTCTCACCGGGTACCGCTGGCAAACACTTGCAGTTTCTCGCTCATAGGCCAAGCACCCTCTAGCTGTTTCTCCCCATCTGCCTTTACAATCAAGCGGCAAGCTGACCTGTAGGTTGTAGTCGAAAGGCGACGCCGCCACCGGCTGCTCGATTCCGTCGTGATAGAGGAAGGTTTTCTGATGAAAGCAAGCGCACAACGCGCAAGAATTGCCGGGAGCGCCGCGCTCCTGCTGATCCTCACGGGGGCAACCGGCTGTGCCAAGCTCAAGGCCCGCGACCAGCTCGTCAAAGGCATCCAGGAGTTTAAGGCTGGCCATTACGAGACTGCGATCGATCATTTCCAGCAATCCGTCGCTCTCGACCCCAGCTACCCGAACGCAAAAACCTATTTGGCGACGGCCTACAGTTATCAGGTTCAGCCCAACAACAACACGCCGCAGAATCTGGCATTGGCCCAGAAAGCGATCAATGGTTTCAGCGAAGCCATCCAGGCTGATCCGAACAACGCGGATGATTGGCGCCAGCTGGCCTCCATTCACCGGAATATCATGCAATTCGACCAGTCACGCAATGACGAGTTGAAAGTCATCCAACTCGACCCGAAGGATCCGGAAGCCAGTTACTCGGTCGGCGTCATCGACTTCCAGAAGGCCGACAAAAATGCGAGTGATCTGCTGAAAGCCAACAAGATCACTGACGATCTTAAGGGAAACGCAAAAATCGCACCCAAAATCTGCCAGCAGCTTGCCCAGGAGAACTCTGGGCTGCTCGACAGCTCCCTCCAGTACCTCAACCGCTCGGTCGACATCAACCCGAACTACGATGATGCCATGCAGTACCTCAACCTCGACTGGCGCCGTAAAGCGGACATCGAGTGTGGCAACGATGAAGCGCGCAAGGCTGACATCGCCAAAGCGGATGATTGGATTCAGCGCGCCATGGGTGCCCGAAAGATCAATGAAGCCGAGAAAGAACGGAAAGCTTCCGGCGGCATCGACATGACCAAGTAGGTAATCCCGGAGCAACGGTCGGCTACAAAGACCGTTGCTCCGGGATTTCGTGATAGCGCAGCAGCGATCTCGGGGGAAAGCTATCGCCCTCGTCGCTCCAACTGCACTGGCTTTTTCGGCTCCGGTTTGAGCGCCTCATCATTCTGTTTAGCGGTTGGATGTACCCCGAAATCCCACACGTCGGCGTTTACCGCCCGTTCGTTCAACACCTCGACCAGAACGTACTCGCCGAACTCAAGCGGCCTCTGGGGTGTGATTCTTTCCCACACCCCGCCCGGCATCGCCTCTATCCTCACCTCGGTGACGTCCGGCTGTGTCCTTCCGCTTCCGATCGCGCCCAATCGCAGGCTCGACACAGCGCGCGCCCCTTGCCGCACGTCAACATGCTCGATCACGTAGCCACTCTGCGGGGAACCGCCTTCCGGCGTAGCACGGCCCGACTGCCCCTGCGTATCCACTACAAACCCGCCTCCTCCGCTGTCCTCACTCGCTTCGTGTCCCTCTAAACGAACAAAGAACACCGGCTCGGCTACGTGAAGCTGCACGTCTGCGCGCTCTTCTTTCAGCAAAAAGAGATCATGAGGGCTAGACGCAGGATTTATTTCTTTTTTCCCGACGGCATGCGCCGTTTCCTTGTTCAAATCGCTGCCATACTGGGGCATCGGCACCAACTCCGGCGTGCCCTGATAGGTATCCAGCACAAGAACGCTGTCTTCCTCGGGCAAGCGAAGATCCTTCGCCACCTCCGGGCTCCGCGCCGCGCGTACGGCCTCTTCCCTCGCCAACTCCGGGCTTAGCACAGGGGAACCCTGTTGTTTGTTCTCCCCAGACGTCGCCGGATCATGCGCCTGCTCCCAAGCCTTGGTTGCAGGCAAGTCCACCAGCGCCAAGGGGATCTCTTCAACCTCTCCGCCGCGCTCAGCTGACTTATATCGAACCCTGTCTCCAACCACCGTGTAGCTCATCACGGTCTGGTAGCTGCCGTCCTTCAAAACCAGTCGCAAACGGTGCTGGGGCACCTCCGGCTGAGTGGCAATGGGAGGCTCCAAGGGGCGTCGCTGGTTTTGCGCCAGCCCCGTGCCACCCGCAAATACCACAGCAAGCGCCATCACCGGACAAGCCGTTTGCCTGCCACCTCGCAACCATGCCTTCGATGTGAGAATCCAGACACCCCCTGCTTGTCTGAAGGCGACTTCAGGGTCTTCTGTTGTACGAGCGCAGCGTGCTTCAGCTTTCTCTTACGAAACTTAGAAATCCTGCTTACGCAACCACGCGCGAAAGAGCGGCCCCAGATCATCACGCTTCAAGGCAAACTCTACAGTGGCCTTTAAAAAGCCAAGCTTGTCGCCGGCATCGTGCCGTTTGCCCTGATAACTGAACCCATACACCCGCTCAAATGCCAGCAGGGCCTTAATCGCGTCCGTCAACTGCAGTTCTCCACCCGCTCCCGGCGTCAGGCTCTCGATCATCTCAAAGATTCGCGGGGTCAGAATGTATCGCCCAATAATCGCGTTTTGACTTGGCGCATCCTCAGGCTTTGGCTTCTCCACCAGGTTCCGGACATCCAACAATCGCGGATTCATTGCGTCCGGGGTGCAATCCAAACAGCCATAATTTGAGATCGACGCACCTTCAACGACCTCCGACGCAATCATCGAACATCCCGTCTGGGCGAACGCTTCCGCCATCTGCTGCATACACGGAATGGGTGCATCGACAATGTCATCCGGCAGAATCACGCAGAATGGCTCGTCGCCCACCAGATTCTTCGCCTGCAACACCGCGTGTCCAAGCCCCAAAGCCTCCGGCTGCCGCGTATAGGAAATGCGCGCCAGGTGCGACATCGAGCCCGCTAACTCAAGCAGATCCAGCTTGCCGCGAGCCTTGAGCTGGTACTCCAGCTCCGGCGCGCGATCAAAATGATCCTCCAACGGCGTCTTCCCGCGACCCGTGATGATGATCACCTCGTCGCACCCGGCCGCGACTACCTCTTCCACCGCATACTGAATCAGCGGCTTATCCACCAGAGGCAGCATTTCCTTCGGGACAGCTTTCGTTGCCGGTAGAAATCGAGTCCCCATACCTGCAGCCGGAATTACCGCTTTGCGAAGTCTTCTTACAGGCATGTTGCTCAAGTACCCTTCCATTCTGTTGCGCCCGATGCTGTCAGGACAATAGCAGACGCATCTCTGTCTGTGGACCACACAATGGTCAACGACTGTAGTTACTTTTCGGCCATGAACCCCGTAGAAGTCCTTGCAAACTGACCTAAAGCGGCTTGCGGCATTCTATTCCAAGGCAGTTCACCCATCGTCCTTCGCTCTCCACATCTGCAAAAACCGGGTCTTTCGCATCGCCGAACTGCGCCCGCCGAACGGCCGCAAACCCGGCAGCCTCTAACTCCGGCACAAAGCTCTTGTAATCCCACATCCACAAATGCTGACTACGCCCGAAGATGGCCCTGGGCAAGGATTTCAACCCACGCGCCCCCACCTGCTCGCCGAGGTACGTTTCCGCCATAAAGATCGGCGCCGCCTCCGGCTTGTCTGAACCAAGATACTCGCGCGCATAGAACTCAAGGTCCGGCACCACAAACCGGAATACCCCACCCGGCTTTAGGTAGCTGCATACATTGCGCAGCGTCGTACGGCAATCCCCCAACGCCAGATGCTCCAACACATGCGAGCAATACACCCGCTCCGCCGAATTCACCGCCACCGGCAGCCCCTTGATCACGTCACCGTAGCGGATGCTCTTGGGATAATCCGGAAAGCCGCGCCGCACCAGCGCCGCTTTCAGGAAAGGAAACCTCTTCTCCAACAAAAATGCGGGACCCGCATCAAAGTTGAGCCAAGACTCCGGCGCGCATGTGCCGCAGCCGAACTGCACATTCTGGCTCTGCATATAGCCCAGATTATAAAAGACCTCGCTCTACAAAACCGGCGAAGTGTCCCCCAGCATCGCACGCCGCGCCACCTTGATCGGCACCGGCCCCATCTTCATCAGCGCGTCATGAAAACTCTGCAGCGAGAACGCCGCACCCTGCTTGGCCTTCACATCCGCCCGAAGCTTCAGAATCTGCAGCTTGCCGAGCGTGTAGTAGAGATACAACGCGTCGGATGTTCCACGCTTGGTCTCCACCTCCGCGATCGGCCGCGACTGATAGCCCTCCTGCACAAAAAAGTCCTCAGCCTGCGCTGTGGTCAGCGCGCCGCCCACTCCCGTGTGCATCCGGATCGCCACGGCAAACCGCGCATCGCGCAGCAAAGCGTCCTGCAGCTGCCCCAGCCGGATCAGCCTCGCCTCCCGCTCGTCCTTCGCCCCCACACCCGGCGCGTTGTACCCCTCATCCAGCATCATCTGCTCGCAATAGTGCGCCCATCCCTCGATATAGGTATTCGCCCCAATCAGCTTGCGAATCTTCGATGGAAACTGCGGCTGATACAGAAATTGCACGTAATGCCCCGGGTACGCCTCATGCACACTGGTTGACACGATCGTCCCTGTATTGAACGCCGCCATATATTCATTGGTTCGCTGCGGCGTCCAGTTCGGCTCCGGCAAAGTCACATTAAACAGCGCCTTCGTCGAATGCGTCTCAAACGGTCCCGGAGGATCCATGCTCGCCTGCGTCGTCGCCCGCATAAACGGCGGCGTCTCCTCCAGTGTCGGCTGTACCGAGCTCGGAATCGTGATGATGTTGTGGCTATGAATGAACCCGATCTCCGAGTCGAACCGGTCATGGAACGCTTGCAACAGCTTGTCCGGCGCAGGATGCTGCGTCGCCAACTCCGCCAGTTCCTGCTGCGGCGTCTTCGTTGGATCGATTTCCTTCGCCACCCGTGCGAACTCGGCTTGGTTCTTGTGCAGATCATCCAGCCCAATCTGTAGCAAGTTCTCCAGCGGAAGATCCACCATCTCGTTGTAGCTCAGCGCCTTTGAGTACGTGTCCGCACCCCAGCGAAAATCCCCATTCGACCGCGGCAACAGATCCGTCTTCATCCATTGCCCGTAGCTCTGCAACGCGCTCACAACCGCCGCGTTCGTCTTCGCAAACTCCGCCTTCGCCCCCGCATCATCGGCCTCCGCGAACGCCTCGGTCACATCCTTCTGGAAGAAACTCACCAGCCCATCAATCTGTTCCAGCGCAATCTCGGTGTAGATCTTGGGCGGGTTCTTCAAGTTCTTCCGCGCCTCCGCAAATACCTGCGGCATCGCTTTCTCGCGCGCAATGGCCGCCCGCAACCGCGTATTGACCGGCGCATACGGCCTCTCCATCAGCGTAAAAATGGAACCCGTAACCCCGCTCGAATAACTATCCGGATTCTTTTCCCAACCCCGGATCACTTCCAGGTACAGCAGCGAAGACCGTATCTGGTTCAGCAGGATGTCCCGGTCTGCCGCCGGTCCCGCATCGAGCGCGCTCGTATCCAGGGCAGCAATCTTCTTCTCCCAAAGGTGCAGCGCCGCGGTCTCCCGGTGCACGTTCGCAGCCGAATAATCCTCAAGCTGGGCATCGTACTGGTGCAGCCCCGCACTCGTTCCCGCCGTCGGCGAATACTTGAAGTAGACCTGCTCGAAGTACTGATCTGACAGGTAGTCGAG
>CAXUDN010000040.1:26462-30432 GCA_964249715.1 uncultured Acidobacteriaceae bacterium | reverse complement strand
TCGAGCCAGGTGGGGTGTGCGGTGAACTGCCAGTTCTGCCTGACGGCGAAGCTGGGGATCAAGCGCAACCTGACGGCCGGAGAGATCGCGGGGCAGGTGGCGGCGGTGCTGAACCGGCACCGGATTCAGATTGGGAAGGACCGGATCAACCTGGTGTTTATGGGCATGGGCGAGCCGTTTTTGAATTATGACGCGTTTATGGCGGCGGTGCGGCTGCTGGTGGAGGGTGTCGGCATTCCGGAGTCGCGGATGACGGTGTCGACTTCGGGGATTTTGCCAGGAATGGAGCGGTTTGCAGGAGAGGCGGTACGGCCGAAGCTGGCGCTGAGCTTGAATGCGAGTAACGACGCCGTGCGTGAGGCGGTGATGCCGATTACGCGCAAATGGAAGATTGCGGAACTGCTGGAGGCTTGCCGACGGATTCCGCTGCGTACCCGGGAGTGGGTGACGTTTGAGTATGTGCTGTTGGGCGGGGTAAACGACCAGCCGGAGCATGCGCGTGAGGTGCTTGCGCTGCTGGCGGGGATGGATGCCAAGGTGAACCTGATTGTGTGGAACCCGGGGCCGGGAATTGCCTTTGTGCAGCCGAAACCGGACGATGTGAGCCGGTTCCAGCGAATGCTCATCGATGGCGGGATCGCGACCTACATCCGGCGGCCACGGGGCAGGGACATCTATGCGGCTTGCGGGCAGTTGAAGCGCACGGTGACTGAGGAGCAGGGCAGCCTGGTGACGATTGCGGCGGTGTAGGACCGAAGAGAAGGAAACGTCGGGAAGCGCGTGTTTTGTGCAGCTGCCGCTATGACGAGTCTGGCCTGTCTGTGCGTCGCTTCCCGTTTGCGGATGCGCGATTTCTAGATCCGCTGCATCTGCGCTTCGGTGGCCAGTTCGATGACGGCTTCGGCTACAAGGTCATAGTTGTGGCGGAGGACCTCGCCCTCGTGGAGGAAGTTGCCCATGATGGGTTCTACGCCGAGGGCGCGGACGCGTTCAAGGTCGGCCTCGATGGGCTTCTGGCCTTCGGCGGCATATTGCGCGAGGGTGTTGGGCCCGATCGGGCCGGTGTTGATCAGGGCATAGTCGAGGACGCGCGCACCGGCGTGGTCGAGGATCTTTTCGATGTGTTCGGAGGCGGTGAGGTTGAGGCTTTCATTGGCCTGGGTCATGAGATTGCAGACGTAGACGCGCGTCGCTGTGGAGGCAGCCAGGGCTTCAGGGATGCCGCGTACGAGAAGGTTGCTGATCACGGAGGTGTAGAGCGAGCCAGGGCCGAGGGTGATGAGGTCGGCGGTGGCGATGGCGTCGAGGGTTTCGGGCAGCGGATCGCACTCGGCGGGGTCGATCATGAGTTCAACGATGCTGGACTTTGTGGCGGAGATGCGGGTTTCGCCGCGAACCACGGTGCCGTCCTCCATCTTCGCCACGAGCACGGCGTTGGCGGTGGTCGCGGGGTAAATGCAGCCGCGCGCGGCGAGGATCTGCGAGGAAGCCTGGACGGCCTGGGCGAAATCGCCGCGCATTTCCGTCAGTGCAGCGAGGAAGAGATTGCCGAAGCTGTGGCCTTTGAGATCGCCGGAGTGGAAGCGGTGTTGAAAGAGCTGTGCGAGAAGGGTTTCGTCCTCGGAGAGGGCAACCATGCAGTTGCGGACGTCACCGGGGGGGAGGATGTTCATGTCCTCGCGCAGGCGGCCGGAGGAGCCACCGTCATCGGTGACGGTGACGATCGCGGCGAGATCGCAGATGCGGAAGAGGGCGGACTGCCTGGCTTTGGGGCGGCGGCGGTCCTCGAAGCCGAGGGACGTGTTGGATGGTTGCGGGAAGACCTGGGGTGCGGACGTAAAGCGCTTCAGGCCACGCAGCAGGGTGGAGAGGCCGGTGCCACCGCCGATGGCAACGACGCGGAGGGGGCGGACGTGTTGTGTGGCCGAACGCATCACGAACAAGTGTAGGCGGTCGGCCGGGTTCCCGCCGCTGGCCCTTTAGCTTTCCGGGTACAACAAATCGGTGAAGCGGGGGTCATCCGCCATATTCGAGAAATCCGAATCGCCGCGTGCCTGAATACGGTTCATCGGATTGAGTTTGATGGCCTGTTCGAGGTGCTGCAGGCACTCGTGGCTGGATTGGGTGAGGGACGAGAGCAGCGCGAGACCGTAGAAGGCGTAATCGGCGGAGTCGTTGTCGAGCAGAATTTGCTTGAAGTGCTCGGCGGCGTCTTCGTACTGGCCGTGATTCAGCAGGGAGATCGCGAAGTCGTAGCGCTCTTCATGGGTGCGGAACTCACTGGTGCCCTGGTGAATCTGCGAGACGCAGGCGGCGATATACATCCGAATGCGGTCGGCGAGATCGTGCGGCGCGCCTTCCAGCAGCTTTGAGAAGGCGGCGTGGGCTTCGGTGTACTTGCCGGTTCCCATAAGGGTGATGGCCTGCTCGTAAAGCGCGAGCAGGGTTTTGCGATTGCCGTCCTCGACGGGAGCGGGTGTGCCGGCGAGGGTGCGCGGCATGCGGTGCAGCTTGCCGTGCCGTTCCTCGCCTTTCCCGTTAGGAGGAAGAAGTGAAGAGGCGGACGAAGATGTGATGGGTTGGGCGGACTTGGTGGCCATGGTCTCTCTGAGGGTGGTCGCAATGTGGGTTGCGGTGTGCGGATTGGGGTTGAGGGTTTGGGGGGCTGATTGGGAGTTATAAGGGGTTTGACCCTGTTTGGTCAATCACCCGTCCGGTCTGTCGCGGTGCGACAGGGCATGAGTCTACGTTGGTTGGGTTGCGCGATACAGCTTTGGATTCAGTGTCGGATCGTTATACATCTTAAGCTGGCGATAGAGTTTGAATCGCCTGCGGCCGGCGAGTACATCGGCCCACAGCTGGGCGAGGCAGCCGGCGAGGTCGAGCCGCTGCTCTGTGAGGATCCCGAGACGCTGGCGGTTGCGGTCGCGATGGGTCTCGGCGGCGTCGCGGCGTTCGGCCTGCTCCGCGGTGTGGAAGATTTTGAGGGAGAGGATGGAAAGCCGGTCAATGATGAGGCCGGGGGACTCGGAGTGGAGCGGGGCCCCGGCGGGCTGATCGCCTGCGATCGCAAGCAGGGTAAGGTCGAGTTGCTCGACGAGATCGTTGCGCTGCTGGTTGAGGACATCGATGGCGCGCTTGACGCGGGCAATCCCGTCGTCGCCAGCGGATGGATCGCGGGCCGCATCTTCTTCGTGCCAGAGGTCGAAGTTGGCTCGATGCTGGGCGAGAAGGAGTTGTTCGAACGGTGTGTCCGCAGTGGGGGGCGTGTGCTGTGACCCGTGCCAGTGCGCGTTGGCGAGGTCATGAAGAGCGGGAATGCGGAAGGCGTCTTGCATCTTGGGGCGAAAAGACAACAGTAGCCCAGATAGGCGGTGGACACCATCACCGCATGGGTGGAGTAGACGGCGACGGTGTTGCTCGGGGAGACTGGGGGGATGGTCGACGACGGTGTGCGCCGGGTGCTGATTTATCGGCTGGGGAGCCTGGGCGACATGGCGATTGCGGTTCCGGCGCTGCGGCTGGTGGCGCGGGCGTTTCCACAGGCGGAGCGGCGCATGCTGACCAATGTGCCTGTGCACGCCAAGGCGCCGGCGGCAGCGGCGGTGCTGGAGGGGTCGGGGCTGGTGGAGGGGTATTTCCGCTACGCGGCAGGAACGCGCAGCCTGCGGGAGCTTGGGCGGTTGGTGGTGCAGCTACGGTTTTGGCGACCGGAGGTGGTGGTGTATCTGGCTGCAGGGCGGGGTGTGGCGGCAGCGCGGCGGGATCTCCGGTTTTTCCGCGCGTGTGGAGTGAAGCGGGTGATTGGGGCTCCTGTGACGGAGGCCTTGCAGGGGAATTTTTTTGGGGAGGATCCGGGGTCCCCTTTGGCGAAGACGCGGCTGTTTGCGGGAGAGTTGGAACCAGAGGCAGCGAGGCTGGCGCGCTGCCTGGCGGAGCTGGGCGATGCGGAGTTGGGGCGGCCGGAGAG
>CAXUDN010000040.1:14147-26362 GCA_964249715.1 uncultured Acidobacteriaceae bacterium | reverse complement strand
CCGGTGGTGAACCTTTGCGGACGGTTGACGCCCAGGGAAAGCGCGGCGGCACTGGAGCGCGCGTGTGTGTTTCTGGGTCATGACAGCGGGCCGATGCATCTGGCGGCGTCCGTGGGAACCCCGGTGGTGGCGGTGTTTGCGGCGCGGAATATCCCGCGGGTTTGGTTTCCACTTGGGGAGCAGAATGAGGTGGTGTATCACCGGGTGGAGTGCTGGGGATGTGGCTTGGAGACCTGTGTGGAGCAGCGGAAGAAGTGCTTGACGTCGATTGAGGTGGAGGAGGTGTTGGCGGCTGTGGAACGGGTGATTGGACGTTTGCCGCCAATGCAGATAGCAGGTTCCCCACGGGAATGACAACAGCAAAGGCAAGGGCGGAGGATAGGACAGCGTGCGCAGGTGCCGAGACGTTGCGGATGCGAGGATAGGAGGGTGATGCGGAGTTTGCCGGAGTTGGGTGCGGTGCTCGGGCTGTTGGCGGGCGGGTTTGCGCGGGTACGGGTGCTGGTAGTGGGCGACCTGATGCTGGACCGCTACATTCTAGGCGAGGTGGACCGGATTTCGCCCGAGGCGCCGGTGCCGGTGTTACGGCATGCGCAGCGGTATGAGCGGGCGGGTGGGGCGGCGAACGTGGCCATGAATCTTGCGGGTCTGGGTTGCGAGGCTGTACTGGCCGGATTTTGGGGCGATGATACGGAGCGGCGGGAACTGGAGGGCTTCTTGACTGAGGCCAAGGTCGACACCGTGGGTGTGGTTACGACGGGGCTGCCGACGATCTCCAAGACGCGCATTGTGGGGCGAACGCAGCAGCTGTTGCGGCTGGATATTGAAAGCCGGGAGAGGCCCTCGGCGGAAGATAAGGCGCGGCTGCTGGAGAGGGTGGAGGCGTTGGTGCCAAAGGTGCATGCGGTGGTGCTGTCGGACTACGCCAAGGGGGCATTGACGCGGGAGGTGTGCGACCGGGTAATCCGGGCTGCGCGTTATGCGGGGATCCCGGTGCTGGCGGATCCGAAAACGCCGGATCTGAGCAAATATTCGGGAGCAACGATGGTCTGCCCGAACCTGCATGAACTGGAGATTGCGACGGGGAGCGCGGCACAGGATCTTGAGGGAGTGCTGCGGGCAGGGGAGGTTCAACGGCGGGAGCACGATTTGCGGTACCTGGCTGTGACACTGAGCGAGCGCGGCATCCGGTTGCTGTCGGAGGCGGGCGAGTATCATTCGCCGGCCCGGGCGCGGGAGGTTTTCGATGTTTCCGGCGCGGGGGACACGGTAATCGCCACGCTGGCGGCTTCGCTGGCTGCGGGGCTGCACGTGGAAACCGCGGTGGAGTTGGCCAACCTGGCTGCGGGGATTGTGGTGGGGAAGGTAGGGACTGCGCCGATTGCGCATCATGAACTGACGGCGTTGCTGACGCCTTCGAAGGGGATCAGCGACGCGGAGAAGATCCTTGACCGGGAGCAGGTTGCGGCGCGTGTGGGGGAGTGGCGGGCCGCAGGCGAGACGGTTGTTTTTACCAACGGATGTTTCGATCTGTTGCATGTGGGGCATGTGACTCTGCTGGAGGACTGCCGGCGGTTTGGGTCCAAGGTGGTGTTGGGTTTGAATACGGACGCGAGTGTGCGTCGGCTGAAGGGGCCGGCGCGCCCGGTGGTGAGTGAGGGCGACCGTGCGCGGGTGATGGCGGCGCTGGGAGCTGTGGATGCGGTGACCCTGTTCGACGAGGACACACCGCTGGAGCTGATCCGGGCGCTGGCACCGAATGTGCTGGTGAAGGGTGGGGACTACACGGTGGAAACCGTGGTGGGCCATGAGGTGGTGACGGCTGCGGGCGGGCGTGTCGAGATCGTGCCTACGGTGGAGGGGTTTTCCACCACGGGGATCGTGCGGAAGTTGACAGGTGATGCAGACTAGAAGATCGCTGACGAGACAAGGCTTGAGGAGCGTGCATGGAGAACGGTACGGGAGCGCAAGGGCCTGAATTGCTGGTCATCAGCACGTATGAGAAGGGGCAGGCTTTTTTGCGCGAGGCCGCGCGGCTGGGCTGCCGGATTACGTTGCTGACGGTGCACAAGCTGTGGGGTGCGGACTGGCCGAAGGATGTTCTGGCGCACTTTGAAACGATGCCCGAGGAGCTTGCGCCTGAGGCTGTTTTGCCCGTGGTGACGCGCCTGGCGAAACGCCGCAATTATCAGCGTGTGGTGCCGCTGGATGAGTTTGATCTGGATACGGCAGCGCTGGTGCGGGAACATCTACGGCTGCCAGGAATGGGGCGCACGATGACGCGGCCGTTTCGGGACAAGCTTGCGATGCGGGAGGCGGCGCGGGACGCCGGGGTGGCTGTGCCGGAGTTTTCTTCGGTGATCAACCATGACGAGCTTTGGAAATTTCTGAGTTCTACACCGGGGCCGTGGATGCTGAAGCCTAGGGCGAGTGCCTCGGCTATCGGGATCCAGAAATTCTCTGCCCCGAATGAGGTGTGGCCGTTACTGGAAAGGCTGGGCGATGAAGCCAGCCATCACCTGGTGGAACGCTTTGTGCCGGGCGAGATTTTTCATGTGGAGGGGTTGAGCTGGCAGGGGGAGTTGCTGTTTGCTCTGCCGCACAAGTACCGCCAGCCGCCTTTTGAGACGATGCATGCGGGCGGGATTTTTTCTACGCGCACACTGGAGCGTGCGGGTGAGGAGACTGAGGCTTTAAAAACGATCCATGCGGCTGTGTTGCGGGGGTTGGGGATGACCACGGGGCCGACGCACAGCGAGTTCATTCGCGCGCATGCGGACGGCAGGTTTTACTTTCTGGAGACGGCGGCGCGGGTAGGTGGGGCGTACATCGCGGAGGTGGTTGAGGCGGCTTCCGGGCTGAATCCGTGGGTGGAGTGGGCGCGGATGGTGGTCGCGCAGATGCGCGGTGAGCGGTACGAATTGCCCGAGCAAATTGAGGAGTATGCCGGGAGCCTGATCTGCCTGGCGCGGCAGGAATGGCCGGATCTGACTCCGTTCGACGCGCCGGAGATTGTGTACCGGATGCGCAAGCATCACCATGCGGGTTTGATTGTGCGGTCGCCCGCATCGGAGCGGGTTGTGAGCCTGTTGGATGCGTACGGTCGACGCTTTTACGACGATTTCTATACCCGGCTGGACGCGCCGGCAAAGCCGACTTCCTGAGGGATGCTTAACCTCGTGTAAACTGTGCCCACCTTTGAGTGCAATGTATGAGCCTGGTTGAGTCCACGTCCGCCGCGTCGTCCACGATGTCCCTGGAGGAGCAGATTGCGCGGCTGCAGGCGCTGCTGGAGGCGTCGCGGCAGGTGCACTCGACCATTGCCGTGGATGAGGTGATGGGGCAGACGGCGCGGGTGCTGGTGCGCGAGCTGGAGATGGAAGGTGCAGCCTTTGTGTCGCCCGAGAGCGGGGAGATCGTGGCCTCGTATGGGACGGTGCCGGAGAGTCCGTTTGAGGGGTGCGGCCGGTATGATTTGCCGGCAAAAAATGGTGGGGTGCTGTCCAGGCTGGTCGTCAATGCGGGTGAGCGTTGCCACCTGAGCATCTACGAGCAGGACTTCATCGAAGGACTTGTCTTGCAGGCCGCGGTGGCGCTCGAGAACGCACTCTACCATGAGCGCGATGTGCAGTGGGCGCGGGTGCAACAGGATCTTGATGCGGCGCGGGGCATTCAGCGCTCGCTGCTGCCGAGGCGCATGCCGGTCATTGCTGGTTTGAGCGTGGCGGCGAAGACGGTGACCTGCTACGAAGTCGGCGGGGATTACCTGGATGTGGTTGAGATGGCCGATGGAACGCATCTCTTTGTTGTCGCGGATGTAGCCGGAAAAGGGATGGCTTCGGCGTTGCTGGCGACGAGTTTTCGTGCGGCGTTCCGGGCGCTGGCAGCACAGAAGATGTCACTCGAAGAGATGGTTTGTCGTGTGGGGCAGCACCATTGGGAAGACGGCCAGGAGTCGCGTCTGCGCTATGTGACGGCAATTTTTGCGCGCTTTGACCCGGATGGGGGATGGCTTGAGGTCGTCAATGCAGGGCATAATCCAGCGGCGTTGATACATGCCGATGGGACGGTGCAGATGGTGGACGCTTCAGGGACGCCGCTCGGCTTGCTGCCGGGAATGCAATACGCGACGGAGCGGTTTCCGTTTCCTCCCGGGGCACGGCTGCTGCTCTACACGGACGGGTTAACCGAGGTTTTTCACGGGGAAGAAGAGTTTGGTGCGGAGCGTCTGGTGGAGAGCTTCCGCGAGCTGAAAACGTTCGACGCCCATGAGAGTCTGGAAGCGCTTTGGGCGCAGTTGCAGGCGTTCTCGACGGGCGGGCCGCAGACGGATGACATGACGGGGCTGACGGTCATCCATCAGCCGCGGGAAGGCAAGATGCACGTGGCGGGGGGCACGGCGAGCGCATGAAAAACGGAAGCTTCGTTGAGGTGCGTCTGCCCTCGGAGATGGGTTTTGAAAAGGTTGCGATGTGCACGGCGGCTGGGATGGCCGGGCTGATGGGTTTCTCCCACGAGCGGATCGAAGACCTGAAAACGGCGGTGGCCGAGGCCTGCATCAATGCCATCGAACACGGCAACCGGCTGAATGAGTCGTTGCACGTGGGTGTGATTTTGTCGCGCTCCGACGATCAGTTGGAGGTGCGTGTGATGGATGATGGGAACGGCGTGCTGGACGCGCCGCACTTTCCCGATATCGACCGCAAGATGCTGGGGGAAGAAGACACACGCGGTATGGGCATGTTTCTGATCCAGGCGTTGGTGGATGAGGCCGAGTGGCACAAGGGGCCGCCGGGCCAAAGTTATGTGCGGCTGGTGATCCGGCTGGCGAAACAAGAAGAAGTGGAGACAAAGTAATGCAGGCTTCGACCAAGGTGGCACAGCGCGGCGCCAAAGGGAACTCGGGCGACCCCGTGGAGATTTTGGCATTTACGGGCGATATCTCGTCCACCTCGAAGGATGCCATTCTGGATGCCTACAACGGGCTGGGAAACGGCATCCACAAGGTGCTGCTGGATTTCCGGGGCGCGGAGTACATCAATTCGTCCGGCATCGCCATCATCATCCAGATGCTGCTGGAAGCGCACAAGGCAGGGCACCGCAGCATCGGCATCTTTGGGCTGACGCCCCACTTCAACAAGGTGTTCACGATGGTGGGGGTGGCGAAGTATGCGGCAATCTCGCCGGATGAGGCGACTGCGCTCGGGAAGCTCTAAGGAACGACCGGGAAGATGGGCAGACACCCGGCCCGGAGGTGTTTGCTTCCGATGAGGAAAATCAAACGGCGCGGGGCGTTCTTGCTGCTCATGCTGGTGGCGTGCGCCCAGGGTTTTGGGGCGGAGCGCACACATGTAACGAATGCTACCTCGTTTGGCCGGAGCGTGGTGCTGAAGGGGACCTGGGTAGCGGCGGCCGGAGACGATCCTCGCTGGGCGTCGCCCGATTTCGACGACAGCCAATGGACGGAGTTAAAGCTGGGCAGGCCGTTGCCTGTACCGGGTTTTGTGGGGACGCGGTCGATCTGGTACAGGATGCATGTGCACTTGCGTTCCGGCGTGCCGCCGGCGGCCCTCTATGTCGAAGACCTGTTTTTCAACTACAGCGTGTATGTGAATGGCGTGCTGGTTGGAGAACAGGGGGAAGGGCGGACCGAGCACGCAGTAAACCGGTTCCACCCGCCTGAGGCCTTTCGTCTGCCGCCGGCGTTGTTGGAAGCGGCAGGGGGAAACCTCGTCATCGCTCTCCATGTGCATGCGGGCGTTGCCGGATTTCTCGGTGGCTCTCCGATGATCGAGAACACGCGGCTGGAACTGGTCAGTCCGGAAGAGGTTCCGTTTCGCCAAAGCTTTCGTCTGGCGCATGACTGGAGCGAGTCGTTTGCCGTGCTTGCCCTGGACCTGCTGGTGGGCCTGTGTGGCCTGGTGATCTGGTGGTCTTTGCGCGAGCAGCGCGAGTACCTGGCGCTGGCTGTCTGGCTGTTGTGCAATGTGGCGACGGTTGTTCTGAACTTCTGGGCTCACCTTACGGGAGCCGGACCGACGGATGCGGCGAAGCTCCTCCTGCTGGCTTCGTTGGCGGTGAGCAATGTTGCCGAGCTTGAGTTCATGCGGCTGCTGCTCCGGAGGCGGCAGAGTGGCCTTTGGCTGAGCCTGGAACTGGTGGTCTTCTTGGTGGAGTTTTACGTTCCGCTGCTGGAGACGGGTCATCTGCCGCTGAGGTTAGCTGCGGGCCTGGTCTTCGTCCGTCCGCTGATTACCGAGGTTTTCGTTGGCCTTGTCCTGCTGCGGGCCGTTTTGCGAGGAGGAAATCGAGATGCGCCGCTCCTGTTGCTGCCTGTGGCGCTCTGGTCGTTGTCCGACATCTACGGCATCGTGCAGGAGATTGTCTTGTATGGCTTCAAGGTGGATTGGCCGGACTTGCCCGTGCTGCACGTGTTCTCGTACGTCATCAATTTCTCGACGATGGCCGATGTGCTGGGCTTGCTTTCGCTGGTGCTGATTATTCTGCGCAGAACGATCCGGCTGAGCCGCGAAAGGGCGGACCTGGCCTCCGAGGTGAAAGCAGCCGAGGAATTGCAGGGACTTCTGATGGCGCGAGCCTCACGGCCTACACCGGGGTTTGCCGTGGAGACGGTGTATCGGCCCGCGGGACAGGTGGGCGGAGACTTTTTTCTGGTGTCGCCCTGCGAGGATGACAAGTCGCTGGTGGCGATTGTGGGTGATGTTTCCGGCAAGGGGCTGCAAGCGGCGATGCGGGTCTCGATGATTCTGGGCGTGCTGCAGCGCGACGTGATGAGTCAGCCGGACGGTGTGCTGAAGAAGCTGAATGCGGCGCTGCTGGCGCAAAACGAGTTCGGCTTCACAACAGCGTGCTGCGTGCGTGTGGAGGCCGACGGGAGCTTTTGTTTTGCGAATGCCGGGCACCTGAACCCCTATGTGGACGGGAAGGAACTGGAGGCGGAAGGAGCGTTGCCGCTAGGCATGGACACCGCGGGCTCGTACCCCGTGGTGCGGGGCCGGTTGTGGCCGGGGCAGCGCATGGTGCTGCTCTCGGATGGGGTGCCTGAGGCGCGCAGCCGCAAGGGTGAGTTGTTTGGCTTTGAGCGAACCATGGAAGCGGTGCGCTTGAGCGCGGTGGCGGTGGCAGACACGGCGCAGCGGTTTGGTCAGGAGGATGACATCACGGTGCTTACGGTGGCTCTGGCGTGATGCGGCGCGGCGTGAAGGTGATACGCGGATCGCAACAAATACGACAGAAAACAACAAGGGCCGCGCTGAAAGGCGACGGCCCTGGTGCTGGGTGACTTTGAACCCTAGGCGAACGCTTTCATCGCTTCCTGCTCGTTGTCTTTCACGTCGAAGACGGTAAGCAATTTGGTGATGACCAGCAGGTCACGCACTTTCTTGGTCAGATTGAGGAGCTTCAACTCGCCGCCGGCATTTTTCACGGTGGTGAAAGCGCTGACAAGCTCGCCGAGGCCGGCCGAATCGATATAGTTTACGTCCGCGAGGTTCAGCAGGATCTTCTTGGAACCCTGAAGCGCGTCCTGCACTGCGCTCCTGAGCTTGCCGCTGGCCTCGCCCAGTGTGATCTTGCCGCTGAGATCGAGAACCGTAACGCCATCTACGTGCCGAACCTTGGTGTCCATGGTTAGCTTGTTGCCTCCAAATGCCTATGTTTGATTAGAGTTACTTGTGTGCCTGGCTGTAGCTGGCGAAAGTGTACCTCATCCATGATGGCACGCATCAGGAAAACGCCACGGCCGGAGGAACGGAGCAGATTGGCCGGGTCCAAGGGATCGGGCAGGGTTTCCGGATCAAGGCCTTCGCCCTGGTCGCTGATGCAGATTTTGAGGGTGTCAGCAGTGCGGTCGAGCGTGGCATGCACCCGCTTGTTGTCGGCAAATTTGTTGCCATGTTTGCAGGCATTGATAGCGGCCTCGCGGGTGACCATGGCCATGTTGCTGGCATCGTCCTCGTCGAAGCCCAGGCGAGCGGCCATGCCTTCGACCGCGCGCTCGATTTCAGTCACGCTTTCCACCGCGGAGGGCAGGTTGAACTCGGCGTGCTCCAGGTTCGGAGCCGTCGACGCGTTGGTCTGTTGCGGCTTATCCATGCAAGCACTCGTGCATGACGACAGTACCTCGTCTGCGGCAAAGAATGGCTGGAGCCGCGATGCCGAGCCGATGATAGCAGAGCGAGGCGTCGCTTTTGCGATTGGTTTTCGACGATCAGCGCCAGACGCGAGGGGAGGCCGCGGGATCCGCTTTTCCGATAGCCAGATAGGCGAGCTGCTTAATTTCCTTACGGCCCCTTGACACAGAATCCAGAACCAGGCCGCAGACCAGGGACAGGAACGAGAGCATCATGATGCCCGTGGCAAGAACGCCTGTGGGCAGGCGGGGAACCAGGTGCGTCCGGCGAAACTCGAGGAACAGGGGAAAGCCCAGGACTACGCCGGTGATGAACAGGATCGCCGCGATGAGCGAAAAGAATTGAAGGGGCCGCTCTTCCTTGACGAGATGGAGGATGGTGAGGAAGATGCGAGCGCCGTCCTTGTAGGTGCTGAGCTTGGAGCTGGAGCCTTCACCGCGGTCGCGGTAGGGCGTTTCGATCTCGCCGAGCGGCATGCGGAGTTCCAGCGCGTGGATGGTGAACTCGGTTTCGGTTTCAAAGCCGGAGCTCAGGGAGGGGAAGCTCTTTACGAAGCGGCGGCTGAAGACGCGGTAGCCGGAAAGCATGTCAGAGATGCGTTTGCCAAAGATGCGGGCCACGATGCCCGTGAGAACCACGTTGCCGATCCGGTGGCCGGGCCGGTAGGCCGCCTGAATGCTGGTGACGCGGGTGCCGGTAACCATGTCGAGCCCGCGATCCAGCAGGAGGTCGATCATGGGGCGCGCGCTGGTGGCGTCGTAGGTGTCGTCGCCGTCGACGAGCACATAGAGATCGGCGTCGATGTCGGCGAACATGCGGCGCACGACATTGCCTTTGCCCTGAAGCTGCTCGTGGCCGACCAGGGCGCCAGCGATGCGGGCGGCCTCGACCGTGCGGTCGGTGGAGTTGTTGTCGTAGACGAAAACCTGCGCGGTGGGCAGTTCGCGGGCGAAGGCGCTTACGACGCGGCCGATGGAGGCCTCTTCATTGAAGCAGGGAACAAGGACCGCAATCCGGGGCAGTGTCTCCTGAGTCAGCGAGGGTGCTGATGAGGCTTCGAGCGTGCGGGGGCTGGGGGACGCCATCTCGAAAAAGAATACAACCCAGGCGGTGATGAGACGCGTAGTGGAAGCGGTTCCGACGAAAGTGTGTCGCGCTTGAGCGCTTGTCTCCCCTCTGCGAGCGGTCTTCACTGCGCTCAGCAGATGCACGGGAATCAGTGGTGCTCCGGGCTCCCAGGAAATGTGCGACCGGACCTGAGCATCGGTAGAATCGGTGGAGATCCAAGATTTCTTGCTACAGGTCGTGTCCCTTGTTGAGCCGCCGTCCGGCTTTTCTGTCTGTGCTGGTGCTTGTGTTGTGTGTTGTCGCGAGTTGGCCCTTTGCTGAAACGGGCATGCATGACGACGGCTTTTACATCCTCATGGTGGGGACGCTTGCGCGCACAGGGCATGTGGTGTTTAACGGCTGGGGTGCACCGATGCTGGGAATCCAGCTTTTTCCCGCGGCCTTGTTGGTGAAGTTGTTCGGATTTTCGTTCGGTCTTGTGCGGTTCACCACTGTCCTCGTTGCGCTGCTGCTTACCGGATTGCTGCAGCGTACGCTGGTTCGTTGCGGCCTGCGGGAGTGGAACGCCTCCATCGCAACCATCACGATGATGACGTCTCCCGTGGTCCTTCCGCTGGTGACCAGCTTCGTTACAGACATCTGGAGTCTGTTCGCGATTGTGGTATGCCTGTACTGCTGCCTCCGCGCGCTGCAGGCGTCGTCGGGCAGGGGAGCCGCCGGCTGGATCTGTAGCGCCGCGCTGGGCAATGCGGTGCTTGGAACCACTCGCCAGATTTCGTGGCTGGGCGTACTTGTGATGGTGCCTTGCACCGTGTGGCTACTTCGGACGCGGCGGGAGGTGGTTCGCGCGGGTGCGGTTGCATGGGTGATCAGTGTGGGGTTCATCTTTGCCTGCGTGCGCTGGCTGGCGGCCCAACCCTACACGCTCCCGGAGCCGTTCAATTTTCACGGCATACGGCAATTGTCGGCGCGTCTGCCCAGTCTTCTCAGGCCGGCTTTGGAGATTCCGATGCTGGCTTTGCCGGTTCTCCTGATGTTTCTGGCGAAGCCGAGCTGGAGCTATAAGGGACGGAAGGTTGCAATCGTCGGACTAGCCATCCTGTGTGTGTGCGGCTGGCACGAGCACTATGTGAGCGCCCTGCACGATTGGTTTGTTCCCTACATCCTTGAACATGGCTCGGTGTTCGGCCCAAAAGGTGTTTACCGGGACTGGCCCGCCTGGGGCAACAGGCCGGATGCTGTACCGGATTGGCTTCGAGCTGTCCTATCCATCGCTACATTGACAGGCCTCGTCGCCTGGCTGTCCCAGATTGTCGATGAACCTAAACCGGGAGCTCTCCCCTTTTTACCGAAGGCGATCTCCCGGCGCGAGTTGGCCTATCTTACCTTGCCGTTTGCGGCCGCGTATTCCGTCTTTCTCTGCCCCCGTGCTTTGCGTGACCTCACGATCGATCGCTACGTGATACCGCTATTCCTCATCGTCCTGGTTTGGATGGTGCTTTGTTATCAGGATCGGGTGAGTGCGAAGCTTCCCAGAGCGAGTTTGGCGATTGCCCTTGCGATTGCTTTGTACAGCACCGCGACCCTGCAGGACGCCTTCGGGATGTACCGTGCGGTTGTAAGGGCAGGGAATGAATTGAGGGCTGCCGGTGTTCCTAGAACGGCCTATGACGGAGGATGGGAATACGACGGCATGACGCAAGTATTTGTGGGGGGCTACGTCCACCAGATCGGGATTCGCATGCCGCCTGGGCAACAACTCCGGATCGGACACCGGCGCATAGGTCCCTGTGAGATGTTGCTGGAGTTCTGGATACCGGATTGGGATCCAGAGTATGCCCTCGCCTACACCCCGGGCGGATGTGGCGGCTCTACAGCTTTTGCGCCCGTGACCTACCGGCGTCTGCTCTGGCCGCACAAAATCGTCCTCTATGTAGTCAAGGACGGGAGCTAGATCGTTTTCTGCCCTGCTGAGCCAAACCTCATTCGGCTGTTCAGCGAGGGAGGCGACTGGCCTTCGTCGTTCGACAAACGAGCAGCTCCAGCCCGTTGTGGCCGGGCGTTGCCCAAAGCCGGAGTGCACGGGGCGGCGGTAATCTCTTCGGCCTCGTAGGACGCGGAAGATGCCCTCCAAGCCCTGAGCGGCGCACACCAATACCGTGATACATGTTCTAAGGTCGGGTCTATGCACCTGACGGAGGCTGTTCCTTGCAATTCAACACACTCTGGGCAAACGCCGGATTCTTGCTGTCGGGCGCATGCCTGCTATCCCTTGTCACCCCCATGTGCGCCCAAACCAAAACGCCTTCGCCCGCCGGTCCACAAACAAACTCCAGCGTCATCGCGCCCGACGGCACGGCGCATATTACGCGCGTCATTCCGGTACCCACGACCGTCAGCCCGGAAGCCCAACGCATGCTGGCGCGCCCGGCTTCGGACAAAGCCGTGCCGCAAACCCTTGCGGAGCGCCGCAGCGGCACGGACGCCTGGCAGAACAGAACAGGGGAGGCCTTCCGCGCTCTTTACCCTTGCGACGTGCAGCAGCAGACTCTAGCCGGGGTGCCAGTCCGCATGATCACGCCGCCCGGCATCCCGTCGAGCCACGCGAAACGCATTCTTATCAATCTGCACGGCGGTGGTTTCGATTCTGATTCCGGCTCGCTCACCGAATCCATCCCCGTTGCCGCGCTCTCGCAGACCCAGGTCATCGCCGTTCTTTACCGTTTAGCTCCCGAGCACAAATTTCCTGCAGCGGTGGACGATGCCGTGGCGGTCTATCGTGAGGTCCTCAAGACACATCGCCCGCAGGATGTCGGCATCTTCGGCACTTCTGCCGGCGCGATTCTCACCGCCGAGGTTGCGGTGCAGTTGCGCAAGCTCAATCTGCCGCCGCCCGCTGCGCTCGGCGTCTTCTCCGGCATGGGCGACTTCAGTCGCAATGGCGACTCGCAGGCCATGTACGCCCTCAACGGCCTGTCCGGCCACCTGGGCTTG
>CAXUDN010000040.1:9985-14047 GCA_964249715.1 uncultured Acidobacteriaceae bacterium | reverse complement strand
GTCTTCCAGGGCCTCTTTGTAAGCCTTCTTCGCGGCATCTTCACCCTGTTCGGCGGTCTCCAGCAGGGTGTGATCACCGCCACCAAGATTCGCTTTCAGATCTCCCCAAACGCGGTGGACGGAACCGGCAGTTGTTCCGCCGACGTCCTCGCTGACACCGGCAGCGGCTTGCACTTCACGCGCATACTCGCCGCGGGTCTGGCCCTCTTGGATGAAGTAAGTTTTGAGTTCCGGGCTTTTCAGGTGCTCCCCGATATCCGCAAAGCCACGCGCACCGTCATTCAGTATTTGAATCACTGTTTTTACCAAGCTGTTTGTGTCTGCCATAAATCTTTCTGCCTCTCGTCGGTTCGTTGTTTCTGTTGATGAAAGCCCGGGAACAGGATGTTGTCGCCCAGGACGCCGTCGCCTGTAAACTCATGATTTCGGCTTAGCAGCCGATCTCTTCCGGGCAGATGCTTTCGCGGGGCGGTTCCGCGACGACTGCGATACTGCCCCATCGATCTCTTCCGGTTCCGGCGTGGGCACAGATTGAGCGTTGACCGCGCGGGCGATGTCGCTCAGTCTCTCGTCTGCAGCCTTCTCCTCGCCGAGCGTTGCCGCCAGGAGTTCCTGAATATCCGTATGGCCCATAGCATCTGCGAACGCCGCAACGGTACCGTAGGAGGCAATCTCGTAGTGCGCGATCCGCTGACCCGCGGCAACGATTGCCGCGTCGAGCACGGGGCCCTTGGATATGTCCTTTACGGCCTTGTGGGCTTCCTCAACCAGTCCCTTCATCGCTTCGCACTTTTCGCTCGAAGATTTCTTGTCGAGAATTTCAAACACCCGGTCGAGCCGCGCGATTTGTCCCTTTTTCTGCTCAAGGTGCTCGTGGAGAGCTGTCTTGAGTTCCTCAGAACGCGTCGCTTTGGCTATTTTGGGATAGACCCGAACTGCCTGCTTTTCCGCCGAATAGATATCTCTCAGCTGTGAAACAAAGAGATCGTGTGCTGTTTTGATCGCCATAGCCGGTCCGAACACTCCCGAAAGGAAGCATGCCGCTTCCGGGGTGTAGGATGCACGTTCTAACGCCCATGGCGACCCAAACTCAATGCGGAATGGGCTGTACGAAACTCACGACGGCCTGAGTGGCTGCTGACTGAGTGAGCCTCTGCATCCCACTTTGGGATGCAGGCGGTTTTACGTCCGGCCTCTCCGTCCGCTACCAGGGGTATCGCCCCTGGGTATGTGAATTGCGCTCGGCCTGTGCATGGAGGCTGTGGAAATTACCCGTATGCCGCACGAGACAAGGGCGATTGCGGCGAGGCTTGAGAAGGTTCTGAAGAGTGATTGGTGGGCAGTGAGGGACTTGAACCCCCGACATCCTGCTTGTAAGGCAGGCGCTCTAACCAACTGAGCTAACCGCCCCACCTCTCCTTATTGTACCGGGTGTTGTTCGCTTGCGGTTAATCCGTTTGGAGTGGCGCGCCCGGTCCGTCACAGATCTGTCATCACCGGCCGCACGTGTGGAAAGCGGGATCCGTGAACCCCTTGATGCGCGTCACCAGGCGCCCGAGTTCGGCGTTGAGCGCGGCACGGCCCAGGAGCACATGTGTGAAAAAGGTGACTTCGTACTCGCCTCTCCTCCGGGCAACCAACTTCGTGGCATTTCTGTTAGGTTGGCCCCTGATTCTCCTCGTGGACAACCGCAGTTCGCCCGATGGTACCCGCTATGGAAGTGAAAATACTTTGGATATTCAGGCGAGGGGATCAATCTTGCGCAATTCGTCGTAGAAAACGTCACCGGCAAATCGGCAACACAGCTCATGCAGGAAGAACTCTCTGGACCTGTAGGCATGTCTCGCACGAGAATGATTTGGCAGCCGCGATTCGAATCAGACTATGCTGATGGACACGACGAATACGGACGCTCGCCAGGCCCCAAGCGCCGTGCAAGTCCCATAGCCGCTGGCTTCATGCAAACCACATCGCGCGACTACGCAGCCTTCTTGAGTGCTCTGATGCGCGGTCAGCTTCTGAGCGACGCTGCCCGGGACACTGTGCTGAGTCCGCAGATCAGAATTCAATCTGCGCACCAGTTTCCTTCGCTCGACACAGCCACAACAAGCGCTTACGACGCCATGCACCTTGGCTACGGCATCGGCTGGGGAATGTATAAGTCGCCTCATGGTGAGGCTCTTTTCAAAGAAGGCCATGATGAAGGCTGGCGTAACCTCGCGCTGTGCTTTTCGAACGGCGATGGAACGCTGATCATGACCAACAGTTCTAATGGCGAGGGCGTCTTCAAGCGTCTTGTACAGGCGTTGCTCGGGAACACCGCATTGCTTTTCGATTGGGACGTTGCGGGAGATAATCATGGACAATTTGCGATGCGAACGTAGTAGATTCGTTCTGCCGGCTCAATGGCCTTCTTGTTGCATTCCGAGATGCAAGCTGGGCGCGGCCCAAGGAGTGCCACGCTAGCCGGAAGCGAATATTTGAAGCCATGAGGTTGTAGCGAATCATGCGGAGAGTTCTGCCTTCAGTACGAGCGCACATGAGTTTTTTAGCAGTTTAGTATCGCGTTTGGGCACAGGAACGAAGGCGAGTTCGGCAATGAGCTGCTGGCGGATCAAGCCGCACTTCCTCGTGCTGCTGTTGCGCCTCGCTTAGGCAGAAGCCGGGATGATTATTGCGCATACAGCAATACGTGCGTTGAACTGTACAGAACGCATAAATCTCTCTTGAACGAACATGCATGTCAAGCGCGGAGTAACGGTCTGGCTGCCATTGCCTGTCGGAACATCAGCCATACGACCGCTGCGTAGACGGCGCACCCTGCCACCACTCCGCCAACCTGCAGGTGTTCGCTCAGACTGGTGTGGCTGATGAGCAAGCCAAGAAGCGGGAACGCCTGAAGCGAGTGCACGCCGAAGAAATGCGCAACCCGCAAATCTCCGAAGGCTTTGCTCCAGTTCACAAATGGCAACCCGGGCGTGCCATCCGGTGCGCCGATCGTATGACCGCCGCGGGTCACCATTGGCTTTCCTTCCGCGCTGCCTACAACGAACACGAGCAGTCCGAGACGGACACCCCACGTCACGGCTGCCGGCCATTCTAAATGCCCAATAAACGCCAGGGCGAGAAGCGACACCGCGGCCAGCATGAAAACGCCCAATCCCACCCCCATCGCCAACCAGATTCTCGAATCGAGCGGCGTGTCTTCGTTCATGTGTGATCGCGTACCGCGAAAAGATTGAAGAGAGATCAGCAAATTCTCCGCTGAAAGAGAGATCGAAATGGCCGCCGCAATCGCGGTGCGGGCAACCGCATAGCGCTCGAAGCCGTTGAGAATCGCGGCAATCGTCACAAAGACAATCAGAACGGATAGGTCAAACTTAAGCGGTTTAATCCAGGGATTGATGCCGAGGATTTTGCGCTTATCGAAGGGCATGGCCACAAGCGCGAAGAGCGCCAGCCCAAGTTGCAGCCATACCCCATACGCCAGAATCGGGTACGCCGTGAGCCACCCTAGTATTGTTGTGAGCATATCTTTCTTTCCTTGCCATTGGTACATGCATCGGACCGCCAAAGCACACTCATGACACGCCTTGGAGTACCAGCCAATTGCTAATGAAGTCCGAACCGGAGCTCTTAATTCCAAGAAGTGCCAAGGAGTCTAGTCCGCCGGGTAGAGTTATATCGCTTCATCCACTGCGCCAAAAGAACGGCGCAGCATCAACTTCAAGAGGAGATAAAGTGCGAGTCCCACCGGCCCGAAGAGAAGCGTCAAGAGGAGGCAGGGTGCCGTAAGCCATTGGGAGATTCCAACCCGCTTTGCATCGCGCGCCTGCCACGCTCCAGTAAAGAGATCGAAAGCGATGTAGTGGATCCATCCTGCGAGCAGTGCAAAGGGCGATCGGAACAGGACGCTTACCTGCGAGAGCGAGCCGAAACCGGAACCAGGCGGTATCTTATGCGAGGTCAACAAGAGAATGTATAACGCTGCAATCAGTAAAGGCGCGGCGAAAGTCGCCAAGAGCTGACTCACACGCCATCGCGGAGCGACGAGCAAGAGTA
>CAXUDN010000040.1:0-9885 GCA_964249715.1 uncultured Acidobacteriaceae bacterium | reverse complement strand
ATGGCTCATGGTTTCGCCATGTTGCTATCTGAGGATGCGTTTGCCCGGACAAAAAACGTGACCCTCATCGAGACAGACGCTCGGCAGATGCTTGAGATGGTTCTACGATAGGCCTTCGAGCCCTGCACCGACTCGCATCTCAAAGCTAAGAGTCGATTTCCTTCATCTTTTTAGCAGATGAGAATGCATGCCAGTAGGACAGCAGCAGTGGCAAGAGCGACGATGCGTATTCGGTGTCGCCGGTCCCAAGCCCGACTTAGCCTGTGCCAATCAGGATCACCTGCTGCCACTCGTGTGTTCAACGGCACCAGGAAAACGAGGGATGCTATCGAAGTCAGCGCCCAGATCGCAGCGGCCGCCAGCAGGATTACTCTCCCCGGCGCATGCCAGTTCACCCAAGTCGTTATGCCTAGAAGCAGAGTCGAAACGGGATACCAGACTGGCATCACTCTCCCGAGAACGAGAGCGAGTCGCCTCAGCACCTGAAGTTGTGGCGCCGACTCGAGCTGCCACACGGCAGGATTGACGAATGCAGATACAGAGAACTCGACTCCTACCAACGTAAGAGCGACAAGGAGGGTGACGACATCGATCCAATGCATAAGAATTCCTTTGCGGCTCGCAATCTGCTGAATACTGAATGACGCTTATAAACTTCTCTAATCGTCAGCCGTGTCTAAGAGCGAATTAGGTCAGAGGTGATCCCACTCCAGGTGACAGGAGAAGAGTTTCAACGCCTTCGATCTGTGCTACATCAAACCCGGTCATGTCTCGCTTGAATGCATCGCTCTGCATGTACTCCTGAGTGACCCCCTCGGGGTCGGCTTGTTCGTCGAAGCTGATGAGCGCAATCACATCTCGCGGGCTTGAAGGAGCCGAGAAGAAGGCATGCGCTTCCACGCCGAACAGCTTAAGACTCTTGATGTGCTGTATCCAATGAGGCAAGTAGGCGACAGCGGCTTCTTCTGTACGGAGATGGTAGGTTCTGAGCTGGTACTTGCGCATATGTGTTCCTTTGTTTCATTTCGATGTGGGTGGGTCGGTCCACTGTTCTGTGTTGTTTTCTCTGCTTAGAAGGCGTCTATCAGCAGAAGGCCAGCAAAAATCATCAACAAGCAGGTTAGACCGTGAACGGAGAACGCCGTGGATCTGCGGCCTCCTGATAACAAAATATTGGACATATCTCCAAACGGAATAAGGGCAAATACGAGAAAGAGAATGCCCACAGTTCGATTGTTCGTAGTCAAAAGAAGGATCAGCACGGCCGAACCAGCAACCACATCCCGAATGCCTTTGAGGCGCAGCCAAGCGCGAGTGTCCACATCGGGCGCAGGGGGTTGGAGACCGAAGGAGCCCACCACGCGGTTTGGAGCTGCAATGTAGAAGCAGCCGATCACGATGAGTGCGCCCGAGATGAGGACCACAAGTGCTTGCGGAAGAACAGTGTGCATAAAGATCACCCCCACAGAAAATCTAGCAGCACTATACTTGACGCTCTAATCCCGCCAGGAGATGCAGTCCCCCGCCAAAAAATCTAGCGACGCTATACTGCGTAGATGGCAAGTCAGCGAATCGAGGAACGAAAAGCGCGCGACAGGCAGGCTCGTCGGACTCACATCATCAGGGCGGCACGAGAGATTGCGCAAGCCGAAGGATGGTCGAACGTGACTGTGCGGCGTCTCTCGGAAGAGATCTCTTATAGCCAACCCGTCTTGTACTCGCATTTTGCAAATCGAGAGGGCATTATCGCTGCAGTCGCTATCGAAGGGTTTCAGGAACTAGGCCTAGCCCTGGAGAAGGCAAGGCAAAAGGAGAACCGCGGGAATGACTTAGAAGCGGTTGCGGATGCTTACCTTCACTTCGCCGGCGCTTCACCCGCTTTGTACGAAGCAATGTTTTCATTGAACCTCAACGTACCTTTCGGGAGCCGCTTGACTCCGCCTGAGTTGCAATTTGCCTTCTCACAGATCGTGGGACTTTTCTCCGGGCGTGCAGCTAAGTCCGACGTCCTGGCGGAACTCTTCTGGGCAAGCCTCCACGGCGTGGCGGAGTTGACGAGAACGAAGCGATTTCCGCCGAAGCGACAGAAGGAACGTTTGGGGGCACTCGTGGATGCCTTCACTCCCATAACCGATAGATCAGCGCTGTGACGAGATCGTCCTAGCAATGAAGTGGGCGACTTCGTCGTGCATCGCACGCCGCGAGTCTGGATCGAGGTATGGTTCATGCCCAGTCGGATACACCGCATAGTCAATGTTTTGCTGAAGCTGCGGTTCTACGGGCAAGTGTTTCATCTCGAAGACGCCGACTTCGTAAGGTGTTGCAAGATCGAAGAAGCCCCCCAAAACAAGAATGCGCATCGATGTGTTTCGCGTCATCACTGCTGCGAGTTCAGAGAGCACGTTAGGTCCACCGAGCCAAGGCTTGGACTCGTCCGACACGTGGAACATATCCCAGTGACCGGGGACATCGGCATCCTGTTGATAGTTAAGCCCTGCCCCAAACGTGAGTGTGCCCTGCATGTACGTGTCAATCACTGCTTGCACTGTCGACCCTTTCACGCTCGAAGCGTCAAAGTCTGGTCTTGTCGAGAGCGGATGCAGAAAGGGAGCAGTGTATCTAGTGTCCTGCCGTCCGATAGAGAGCCCACGATCGCTCAGCAGCAAGGCTTCAAACTCGGCCGCCTGAAGGCGAAGGTGTGCCTTGACCCATAGAGGAGCAGGGATACCAGTGAACTGGCCTAACTGGGTCGCAATCGTTTGCTCCTCCCCTGGCGCAAGATCACTGCCAGCCAACAATGCGGTCGCATACGGACCTTCAGCATAACGTTCCACAGTGCGTAACCAAGGCTCGAGGTCGCCTGTTTGCCCTGTAATCTTGTGGTGAAACCAGGCTGTGGCCGCGAAGGTAGACAGCTGCAGAATGTATGGATTGTCGGTGCCTGCGATACCTGACGCCGCATCGGGGAAGTCATCGAGATTTAAGAAGCTGCCGTCGGAGACGATGCCGTTTAGATCAACTCCGTCTTCTTGAAGCATGCGGGCAAGGACTGCGTTGCGCACTGTACCGTAGCTGTGACCGAAGAGATATTTGGGTGACTCCCAAAGGGAATACTTGCTGAGAAAGCGGCGAATGAAGCGGTCGTAGGCAGCCGCGTCTCCATCGATACTGTAAAAAGCCCGAGCTGCATCACGGCCCTCGATGTGCCCATACCCAGTGCCCGGGGGATCCACGAAGACCAGGTCTGCTACGTCAAGGAGCGAGTCCACGTTGTTGGTGAAGTTGTAAGGACCTCCCGCCGGGGGGTGAAGACCGGGCAAATTCGCCACGATAGGACCGAAGCTTGCCACAAGCAGAGTTCTGGTTGAAACGCTCGGTCCGCCGTCGTAGAGAAAAATGATGGGTCGCTTACGTCCATCGCCTGACTCCCCAAAGTAGGCAACATACGACATAGCCGCGAGTGCGCTATCCTCCGGCTTGCGCACGACTCCACTCACTGGGTCGGGAGCGGATATTTGCACGTCCTCTGCGTCGGTTCCACCGACCGGCAGAATACCTACTTGCGCCGTATAGGAGAGGTTCCGCCCGTTGCGGAGGGGGACCGTGGCTCGCGTGACAGCATCCTTTGGCAACCGGAGATCGCCACTCTCCGTACCACTCGCTGTGTTGTCGTTCGAACTTGCTCGCAGGCTCTGCGCAGCCAGCCGGTCGCATTCGCAGACAAGCATCAAGGCACATAGGACCACGAGGATGCTCGCTACCTTTGAAAAGTGTGCATACCTGCTGAGGCTACGCTCAGTTTGCACCGTTTCGGGCGTCTCATAACTGCGCACGTACCTATACACGATGGCTCCTTCCAAGCATCCTTCACGATATGTTGCGGTGTTCAAGCGTTTGCTCCGCCGTCTGTCGTAATGACAGAGCCCGTAATGAATTGCGCAGCCGGGCTTGCAAGAAACGCGACCACTGCCGCCACATCCGTCGGCTGGCCATAGCGCCCCAGCGATGTCATGCTGCGAATCATGTCTGCTTGATCGCCATTGGCGGGATTCATGTCAGTGTCAATCGGCCCGGGCTGTACCAGATTGGCTGTGATTCCCATCGGTCCGAGCTCGCGTGACAAGCCACGTGTGAAAGAGAGCAAAGCAGATTTCGTGAGGGAATAAACCGTGGCGCCTGGAAAGGGAACTCGCTCTCCTAGACTGGAACCGATAGTGACGATACGGCCGCCGTTTTGCAGGTGGGGAATAGCCGCCTGGGAGGCCAGTACGGCCGAGCGCACGTTCACATTCAAGAGCGCGTTGATGTCGGCTAAGCTTATCGCCGCAACCGTGCCGTAGCGCGCGATGCCGGCGTTATTTACAAGGATGTCCAGACCGCGGAGCCCTGCTACGGCTTCATCGACAGATCGCTTCACCGCCACAGGATCGGCACTGTCGGCCTGAATGGCCAAGCCCCGCTGCCCTCCTTGGTTGATCGCTTCGATCACCTCAGCTGCTTTGTCCCCAGAACGTTCATAGGTTATGGCAACGTCTGCACCCCGGATCGCAAGAGCTAAAGCAATTCCTGCGCCAATGCCACGGGAGCCACCTGTTACCAAGGCGCGCATTCCCTTCAGTTCACTCATCTCTCTTCTCCTCTAAGCGCTTATGCACTGACCAATAAAACCCCAGAACCTCTGGCTTACTCGCGCCTCTCACAGCCTGAGTAAACGTTCAGCATTCCCGTAAGCTATGAGCGCACGTTCCTCACTACTTACCGGGAGCGAATCGATCCACCGTGCCGCGCCTCGCATCGTTAGATATGAATAGTCGATCGCAAAGAGCATCCGCTCGAAACCTAGAACTTTCAGGATGAACTCGAAGCTTTGAGGCGACCGGGGTAAGACGCCGCTGATTCGACCAGGTGTTCATTTGCGCTTTTCGCCACTCGATCGCTTCATTTGGGGCTAACAGCCGGATCATGTCGGCATGTGACAAGATCTGCATGTGGATCCCGTGATCGTCCATGGCAGAAATGCGGTCGTCCATCGGCGCACCGGCAATCGCAATTGCGGCCTTCACAGGCCTGAGCGCGGGCAAGTCGCCCGGAGCATCTGGTGCATCACGATAACGACTATTCAGGTCGCCGTAGTATGGTGCCTGCGGGGCCGTGGCTGCTTGTGCCGCCTTCAACAGCTCAGGAAAAACACAGTGCTCTTCAAGACAGATGATTCTAGTTCCCACTCCGGTCACCCCTCATCGTTTCAATGTTGAAGCGACGGCAAGCTCAGGAGGTCGCAGATAGACTCAGCAACTCGCTCGGTCGCATCGCACCGGCTGCCTTCACCGCCGAAGCAAGCTTCGGATGTACTAGGGCCGGACTGACCATGCTGTTGACGAGTTCTTCTGCTTCCAGCCCACCCTGTGAGAGCAGATCGCGAAACGATTTCACTCGTGAGACAAACCACAAGACGAGCGTCAAGACCGCAGTGGGTGCAGAGTTCAGCATGCGTTTCGAACCCGGGTATAGGGGGTATCCTAGGCCCTGAATGATGGCGAATCCGCCCTTGACACCTGTCGCGATTGTCTTCGCCTCACGCCAGGTAGCGCCCCCGTTTCTTCGCTGACCCGCCACGCACACAGTCTCCATTCCGATCGTCAGTGGCACGTGCGAACGCAGCCAAAGCTCCATCTTGCTTTCTAAGGCGGAGGGGATCCCCGCAGCCGTAAACAGGTCGACCCAACGTTGATCGCTATGCAGTGTCTTCTGACCCGCAGAGATCTTACGGTGGAGCTTACCGGAAGCGTCCAGCCAGGCCATGATCGCCGGCATCCCAAAGCTGCAACGGTCAGGCCCAAGATCCTCCGCCAGTCGTTCAGGATCGAAGGAAACGAACATGAAGTGCAGATGATTTCCTTTGCTTTTCTGGAGAGTAGGCACAAGCTGGTTCACTTGACTGTCTCGCACAGTAACGATGACAAGGTCGAAGGCGGTCGCCTCCTCCAAAACTTCGCTCACCTGCACGTTGACGCGCTCGCCCGTATCGAGAACGATTCCCTGATGGTTTCGCAGTTGCTCTAGTCGCGGCGAGCCAGGGCGTGCTACCACGGTCAGGTTGTGACCTGCACTTGCAAGCTGGGATGCGAACGCGCTGCCAACCTTTCCCGCACCGACCACGGCGATCTGCAGTACCGGCACACTCGTAGCTATCTCAGACATAATCATCCTTCCAGTGGTTCCGTAGGTTCAGCGTCCTTTTGCTTCCTGCGCGACTCAGCGCTGGCTCAGGCGCAGAGCCACCAGCGATAGCCAGTTGAAAAGAAGAATGGACATGATGGTCAGGCCGAGAATGTGAGTCGTGGCCACGCTTGCCACCAAGAGCAACGGGCAGAATATGCCAGTAGCGATGGAGTACGCTCTCCACGATCCGATGCCTTGCGCTCCGAACCAGCGCGCCACCACAAAGCAAGCTGCCGTCAGCGGAAACACGACGAGTACGAATCCCAGGTCATGGAGCGCCATGTGCGTACTCATCGGCACGGTCGGTCCGGCAGGTGCGCCGGGCGGAAAGCCGTAGCCGGGATCAGGTCGAAAAATCCCTGCGATCATCAGTCCAAGACCGTAGACAGTGACGAGTCTAGGTCCCCAGGTCCCACCCCTCACGCCTGCCATGACCCGTTGCAGCCCGCGTGAGCAAGCAATGGCCAATAACCCCGTTAGAATGAAATTTGCGCGTTGAATCCAGCCGAGGTCTCCAAGATCTAGGAGGCTAAGCGGATGTACGCGGATATCGAATCCAGCTCGCAGGAAAGCTTGCAGGAAGAAGACAAGGAAGAAAAGCGGGCCGCTGACAATACCGCAAAGGAGAAGCGCTCGCGGGGCACGATTTGGAACGGAAGTTGCCGACGGGCTCATTGTGCTTACCTCCCTTCTAACCTTAGGAGAAGTAGCAGACACACACCCTCGTGGTCGTCCACGATACTCGTTCTATCGTCCAGAAGAACGGCGATCCGCGAAGTCAGCGGTTACACAGGTAATGCGACTTTCATCCTCGACTCACGCCTGGTTAACTGTCGGCCTGAAACTTGCCGGTGGTAGCAACGTGGAGAGCAGCCCGAGAAACGCTTGAATGCCTTGCCGAATGCACTCTCAGACACATATCCAAGCGACATGGCGATAAGCAGTATCGAGTCGGTCGAATTCCGTAACTTGTCCGCCGCGACTTGCATCCTCCAGCGCGTCAGATATTCGATTGCTCCTAATCCCACTGTCTTCTTGAATCGTGACGCAAACAGAGAGCGAGACATTCCGGCCTGCCGGGCCAGATCTTCGAGATTCCAGTTGTGGCCGGGCTCTTCGTGAATGGCATGAAGCGCTGCCGCCATCTGCTTGTCTGCCAGGGCGGAAAGCCAACCGACGCCCGCCCGATCGCCCTGCGCCAAATGGAGTCGCAAGGCTTTGACGAGCACTGCATAGGCGAAGTGCTGCGCGACAAGTTGTCCACCCGGCTGCTGTGTTCGCAACTCGTGCATCATCTCCTCAAGGAGCAGCCGCAGAGCCGCTTTGTCGGATCCACTCTGGATCAGAACGAGTGGCGGCAGAACATCCATGAGGAAGCTTGGGTCACCGCCTCTGAAGCCAAAGTGTGCACCAAGGATGACAGGCCCCCCACCGCCTTGGTGCGTGAGGATTCCCCCGTCAAGAGGGTGCAGGTAAATAAGTCTTGCGTCAGCGCACGGAAGCCTGAGATCGCTGGCCATTGTAAAAGCGCGTCCATGCGGCAGCAGAACGCAATCACCAGTCCGCATCCTGACAGCGCCAAGCTCTTCGTCAGCCCACAACCAGCATTCGCCTGAAACGACAGCAAAGAACTTGATGCCTTCCGAAGCCGGGAACCTGAACGACCAGTCTGGGCGGTGCTCGACCCCTCCTGCCATGTAGACCGTTGGGTTCAGCAGCGAAAGAGTTTGTGAAAGCGGATCTGACATGGGAATTGGACGAACGAGCCGGTTTTGTGGATTCTAAAACGTGGTCCGTCCTTTCGAACGCAATAGGCTGCTTCTCAGTTGAACTAGATCGTAGAGCTCGTGTATGAGTTCCCTGGTACGGGGGTCTCCGCCCATGGACTTGACGTCCGAGCCGTTCTGAAAAGCTGATCCAGCGCTTCTGGCAATAAGGCCTTCTTTATACCGCTAGATATTTCCTCTGCAACAAACGCCCGGTTCCCATGTGCTGTTGGCGGGGTAAGTACGGTGCGCTAACAGCAGGCGTGAACACTCCGCAAGCGAGCAAAGTAGGGCGACAGAACGTAGCATCCGATGCACTTCACACCTTGCTGAAACTGAGTGACTGAGGATCGGGTAGAGGCGGTCGCTGAGGCGATGCCGCCTGAATCCTACAGCTTTGCGCGTTTTCCAGCATTGTTCGCGCGGCAAACACGTGTGCGACATATGCGGGTGTGCGGACCTTCGCGGGCCAACTGGCGCACCTCGCGGGAGGCAATTACTATTTCTTTGCTCTTGGACTTGGCCTTCCGATGCCTATTTCGCAGCCGAAGCTCGACGAGGCAAAAACAAAACCTCAAGCCATTGCCGTCGCGCGTGAGAGCTTCGCCTTTGGCCACCGAGCGATCAATGCCATTACCTCCGAAACGGCTTTCAGCGTGGCGCAAGGCCATGAGGGGATCAACACGCCGGCAACCCTCATTGCTGCCGGCGTGGAGCACGCGGCGAATGTTTACGGACAGCTGATCGAAGACCTCCGCATGTGCGGAGTAACGCCGCCCGGAAGTAAGTGAACGCGCGTTCGGATCGCGAGGTAGCGATGACTTGGAAAAGCAGTGCGACTCAGATCTCGTCAACAATTGTGGGCGCTCTCGCTCTCCTGATATGTTCTTCCGTTCGCTTGGCAGGAGCGCAGCAGACTAACCGGTGCGCCTGCGGTGCAGAGAGATTCTGCCGAGCTTGCAAGTGGTCGAACAGCCTACATTTTGCATTGTTTCGGAAGGCATCCGGCTGGGCTCTTGTTGCGTAGCCATTGCAGCACTGGTGCTCGATCTCTCTGGTGCTCATCAATGCGCGCTTTGGACTGATCTCTGAGGCCCGACTGCCTTAAAAGAGGAGCCATGTTTGAACAGTGCAGCGGTCATGGGACGCAATGTCCGGAAGACGCAGAACTTCTGAAACTATCTTTGGCGGTAAGTGGATATTTTGAGTTCTCCAGATCTTGGTCGAGACACCGATGCGCCTGAGTGGATTGAGGCGTGTCATCCCGGAGTGCAGGTTTGCCGCCTTTCTGTCCGTAACTGCCAGGCCGCTTTCTTGGCGACCTTGACGGCTGGTTGCGCTGCCTTGTTCGCCTTCACTCTGGCATCGAATTCCTGCCTTACCGCAGTGGCGATAGCCTAGGTGTCCACTTAGTACGCTGCGGCGGCGTCCTTGAGGATGGTCGTAGCATTGCCGCGTGAAGCTGCCGGCGGAATGCACGCCTCGACCAAGATCCGGGAGAGCGTACCTTCGTCGGTACGGCGAAGGAATGCGGTCAGAGTCTTGCGGCGCTGCTTCTCCTGCTCGGCCTTCCACTTCGCACGGCTGGCCTCATCCTGTGCACGCTGATTGTCCTTGGGATGATGCACCCGGCAGACAGTGTTCGTGCAGACCTTCTGAATGGTCCCCTGGCCTTCTCCGTCAGCGATGATGGCGGTGATGGTGTCTTTGCAGGTCTTGAACTCCGGCTGTTTGGTCTGTTCCTTGTCCTTGGGCTTCTCCTCGCGGATGGCGATGTATTTGCTCCGTGAGAGTACCGTGCTGCCGTCTGCCTGTGCGCGGTAGGGAGTGCTGATCTGGACAAGCTGCGGCTTCGACGCGACAGCAGCCGCGATGTGCGCCCGTACCTTAGCCTGAT
>CAXUDN010000039.1:0-30664 GCA_964249715.1 uncultured Acidobacteriaceae bacterium | reverse complement strand
AGGAAGAGTTCGTCGACGCGGGCTTCGCGGTCGGGGAGGCGGTTGCCGAGGAAGGCGATGTCGCAGGCCAGGGTGGGGTCGGGGGGGACGGGGTGATGGGTTTCGGGGTCAAGGCCGTTGTACATGCTGTAGTAGGCCTGGGCGCCGAAGGCGAGAAAGCCGTTGCGGGCGAGCGGGCCGCCGCCGTAGGTGAGGATGGCGTCGTAGAGGCGGGTCGCTTGGGCGAGGGCGTCGGCGGGATCGGCCTGCATGCGGTGGATGGTGGCGGGGGCGTCGACGTCCCAGATGAAGGTCATCGCGGTGCGGCCGCATTCCCTCGGGACACGGGATTCAAGTTCGGCGTCGTCGCAGCCGATGCCGGAGTGTTTGACGACGATGTCGTAGGCGGCGGCTTCTTTGAGGAGGCGATCGAGGTCGCGGCCGCCGTCTTTTTCACGGGGTTGGTAGACGAGGGAGTGAACGTAGCTGAAGTCGTCGGTGTCGCGGTGCTGCTGGCGGCCATAGGCGTCGGGTTCGGCGAAGGTGATGTTACAGCCGAGACGGGCGAGGTATTTGTAGCAGCCGCGGTAATAGGTGGCGGCGCCGTTCCAGTAGCTGCTGACGATGGAGGAGCCGAAGGCGAAGATTCTGGGCGGATGGCTCACAGGGCGAGGTCCTCCTGGAGGGTAGTGATGAGCTGCTCGGCGCGGTGGCGGCAGGTGTGGCGGGCGAGGATGGTTTCGAGGCCGCGGAGGGCTTGTTCTTCGGCGAGCCTGGGGCTGGTAAGGAGGTATTGCATGGTTTCGCGCATCTCTTCGGTGTTGTTGACGAAGAGGAAGTCGCCTTCCCGGAAGAGATTTTCTGTGTCCTTCCACGGGGCAGAGATCAGCGGAATGCCGCAGGCCAGGGCTTCGAAGACGCGGATGGTGGGGACGCCGGTGAGAGCGCCGTTGTATTGCTGGCGGGGGATGTGGACGGTGAGGCGCGAGGCGGCGTACTCGTGGGGGGCTTCGAGGTTGGGGAGGTAGCCGCCGTAGCGGACGCCTGCGTTGGCGAGGGCGGCGAGGCCTTTGGGGGGGTAACGGACGCCGTAGATCGTGGCGCGATGGGGTTTGAGTTGAGAGGCTGGGGTGAGGAGGAAATCACGGATTTCGGCGGAGCGCTCGTCATCGCCCCAGTTGCCGATCCAGACGATGTCCTGCTCGTGCTCTGTGCCGGGTTGGGGATGGAAGAGACGAATGTCAGCGGCTTCGTGGAGGGTCCAGACGTTGCGGAGACCGAACCTGCGTTGGTAGATGTGGGTCAGCGAGTCGCCGAAGGTGAAAACGCCGTCGAAGCGGGTGATGCCGAGTTGCTGGATTGCTTCAGGGGAGGAGGAGGCGCGGTGATGGGTGTCGTGGAAGAGGAGTTTGTAGCCGGTTTCGGGGCGCAGTGTGAGGAGGGTTTTGGCGAGGGCGGGTGGGTTCCACTCGTGGAAAAGTACAACGTCGGTGCCGTCGAGGGCTTCGCGCCAGTAGCGGTGGTTGTCGATTTCTTCTGCGGGGTAGAGGCGGATGTTGAGGTCAGGGTAGAGACGGGCGAATTGGGCGAGCGAGGCTTCGCCGTGGGGTTCGGCGCGCAGGTTGTCGACGGACCACTCGTGTTCGGGCTCGTAGCAGGTGACTTCGTGGCCGAGGAGGCGGAGATTGTCGAGGAGACCGCGGAGGAAGTGGGCGTTGCCGTTGTTCCAGTCGGAGCGGAGGGCGTGGCTGAAATAGGCGAAGCGAAGGTTACGCGACATGCTGCTGGGCCTGCGGTTGCTGGAGGATGGATTCGAAGAGAGCGAGGTAGCTGTCGGTCATGCGTTTTGGGGTGAAGTGTTGGGCGCGTTGTCCGGCGCGGAAGCGAGCTTCGTTGAGGAGCTTGTAGTTCGATCCGAGTGCTTTCAGGATGGAAGTAAGGGAGGCGTTGTCGGTGAAGTAGAGGGCGCCGTCTTCCCAGACTTCGCGCAGACTCGGGATGTCGCGGACGATGGGAACGCAGCCGCAGAGGGCGGCTTCGAGCGGAGCGAGGCCGAAGGGTTCGTAACGCGAAGCGCAGATGTAGAAAGTGCTTTCGCGGAAATAACGATGCAGGGCGATCTGGCTCAGCGAGCCGAGGGGGGCGAGGCGGCCAGGCCAGGAGGCTTCGGGATCGGGTGACTCGAATGTGTTGTCGCCGGCGACGAGGAGTGGTACTTGGTAGTCGAGATCGCGAAGGGTGTCGAGGCCTTTGGCGACATCCCACAGACGGCCTGCGGTAATGGCTTGGAATTTTCGGTTAGGTGGAGGTTCTGTGGGTTGGCTCACGGTGACGGCGTTGTGGATAACCTTGAAGCCAGAGGGCAAGGAGAAGCTTTCAGCGAGCGCATTGCCCATCCAGGCGGTGGGCGTGATGACAGCCGAAGCGCCGTCGAGGCCGGTTTGGACCATTTCGGTGTATCGCTTGAGCCAGGGAGATGGTTCGAGGGCGGAGGGGCGACAGGCGCGCGCCCAGCTCAGGACGTCACTGTGGCCGATTACGATACGGGGATGGGAAGTGTCGAGTGCACCGAAGCAGAACTGGTTGGAGAGGATGAGGTCGGGGCGGAAGCAGGCTGCGTCGTCCAGGATCTCTTCCTGCCCCTGTTCAAAGGCGGCTTCGTTATTCTGCATCCACTCCAGCGGGATGCCGGTGAACAATGTCGTCAGCCGGCCGTCATTGGGCCACTCGTCGAAGCAATGCTCCTGCTCGGGTGAGGGTGGGCGACCGAAGCTGACTAGATAGACCTCGTGGCCGCGATGGAGAAGTTGTTGGGTGAGTTCGCTGGTGAAGGTCCAGACGCCGCCGACGGTGTCGGTGGTCATCAGGATGCGCATGCGAGCTCTCCCTGCTCGAGTTCGGCGAGGCTGAGGGGTTGGGCGGACTGGATGTCGGAGAAGCCTTTTTCGGTGAAGATGTTGAGGTAGAAGGCGTGGGCGCGTTCCCAGGCGGCTTCATCGGGCTGGGCGCCGAAAGTTTCTACGTATTGGGGGCTGCCGGGGAAGGGGAACATGGGGACGGGTTCGGAGACCCAGACGCCGGCGGATTTCATGCGGGTTTGCCAGGCGGCGACGAGCGCGGGGTCGTCGTGCTGAGTTTTGATGAGATTGGCCTGGACCCAGGGGATGCGCTGGCGGGCATAGATGAGCAGCTCACTGATGCGATCCGTGGTCATGCGGCAATTTTTGTTCATTTCGTCGCGGCCTTCTTCGGTAATGGACTCGATGCCGCACTCGAAGCTGACGGTGTGGGCGCGGCCGAGGAGGTCCATGCCGGCCTCGTCCCAGAGGTCGATGCGGGACTGGAAGCCTATGGAGATGGGGCGTTGGGCGATGGCTTGGAGGAGGGACTTGACCTGCTTGCCTACGCCGAAGATTTCATCGATGAAGTAGATGTAGTCGACGCCGCGGGCGATGAGTTGGTCGATTTCTGCGAGGACGTTGGGGAGGTCGCGTTCGCGGTATTTGTTGCGAAAGAGCGTTTTATTGCAGAAGGAGCAGGACCAGGGGCAGCCACGGGCAAATTCAACTTCGGCTCCGAGCTTGAGGTGGTCGGCGCCGTTGTTCGGGAAGATGTGATGTTTGTGGTGATGCCGTTCGACGGGGTAGTCAGTGTAGTCGAGGGGGCCCAGCAGGCGCATGTCCGTGGCGCCGAGGCCGGGAGTTTGGTGGACGGCGCCGTTGGGCGCGCGCCAGACGCAGCCGGGGATCATTTCGTAGGGGAGTGTGGCGAGCTGCGGGAGAGTTTGATCAGGTTCGCCGCGAAGGACGATGTCGGCACCGGTTTTTTCGAGGGTGGCAACGGGGGTGGCGCTGCCGTGCGGGCCGATGGCGACAACCTTGCTGCCGCGGTTCAGGTCGGTAATCCACTGTTTTGGGATGCGGAGTTCGGGTTGGGGACAGCGCCAGAAAAGGTAAGACGGCGCTGTAGGGATGACAAGGAAATCTTCGCCGAAGAAGTTCAGACGGGTGCGGACCTGGTCCGGTGTGAGGTCCTCCATGAGTGCGTCCACGAGGAGGACTTCGTGGCCGGCAGCGCGGAGGAACTCGCGGGCGGAGAGAAGTTCAAGGGGAAAATGTGGGTCCGGGCAGCCAAAGTAGGTGGAGCCCTCAAAGCTCCAGCGGGGGTTGACGAGGGCGTATTTCAAGCGACCTCCTCGGTGACCAGCTCAAGGGACGGGGTAGGCACGGGCTGTTGCAGGCTGCGGACGGCTTCGCCGTTGAGGGTGTAGAACTCGCGGATGTCGGAAAGGGTCTGAGCAAGGCTCCGGGTGGCACGCCAGCCGGTGTCGCGCTCGAGCTTCGCGGTGTTGGAAATATAGAGCGGTTGATCGCCCGGACGAACCTCTTTGTGTTGAAGGTTGAGGGGTTTGCCGGTATGGGTCTCGATGCCACGGAGGAGTTCGAGGACAGAGGTGGTACGGGCGGGGCCGCCGCCAAGGTTGTAGATCTGTCCGCGGGAGGTGCGGCGGTGCTCGCGGGCGGCGATCATGGCGTCGATGAGATCGTGGACGTGTAGGATGTCCCGGACCTGACGACCGTCGCCGTAGACGGTGATGGGATTGCCGGCGAGCGCGGAGTAGAGGAAGTGAGCGACCCAACCCTGGTCTTCGTTGCCAAACTGCCTTGGCCCGGCGATGCAGGACATGCGGAAGACGACAGTGGGGAGGTTATAGATGCGGGCGTAATCGCGAACATATTGGTCGGCGGTCCCTTTGGAGCAGCCGTAGGGAGAGTGAAAGTCGAGCGGCTCGTGCTCGTCCACGCCGGGGAAGTTGGGGGTGCTCGCCTCGTAGCGGCTTTCGGCTGCGTGAACCGGAACGCCTTCGAGTGAGCCATAAACTTTATTCGTCGATGTGAAGAGAACAAAAGGTTTGCGCGGTGACCGCCGCGCGGCTTCGAGAATGCGCAGGGTGCCCTGGGCGTTGATGTCGAAGTCGTTTCCAGGGTCGTCTATGGAGGTGGTTACAGCGACCTGGGCGGCGAGATGATAGATCTCGGAGGCGTCACGCGTGGCCTGGGCTACGGCTTTGGCGTCGCGTACGTCACCCTGCAAAACTTCGAGGCGACTGGCGGCTCCGCGGAGGGAGCGAAGCCATGCGAGGTTGTGTTCCGCGCCTCGGCGGGAGAGATTGTCGAAGATCCGAATGCGGAGAGTGGGCTCGCCAAGGAGGCGCTGCGCGAGATTAGAGCCAATGAAGCCTGCACCGCCAGTAATGAGAATGGTTTGCGCCCCGCCCCCTGTGTTGCCGTTCTTCATCGGCTGGATCCTTTCGCGCTCGGTCTGCGTTTCTGCACCAAGATCAGTGCTTCCGGTATTGTGCATCAGGCGGTGAGGCCGTAGGTGGTGAGTTCGCGGAGCATGGTTTCAGCCTTGTCGTCGACTCCGGTGGCTTCCTGTTGCATCAGCCAACCGGCGAGTTCGCGGAAGCCCTGTTCGTGGGTGATTTGAGGCTCGTAGCCGAGGAGTTTGCGGGCTTTTGAGATGTCGGCGTAGCAGTGGCGAATATCGCCGGCGCGGTACTTCCGGGTGATGACAGGATGGACGTCTTTGCCAAGGGCGCGCGCAAGGATTTCGGCGACCTGGCGAATGGTGATGGGCTGGCCGCAGCCGATGTTGATGACTTCGCCGTTCGATTCGGGGCGCTCCATGGCGAGAAGGTTGGCGCGCACGATGTCGTGGACGCTGACGAAGTCGCGCATCTGTTCGCCATCCTCGAACACGAGGGGAGTGTTGCCGTTGAGCATGCGCGAGGCGAAAACGGCGGCGACGCCGGTGTAAGGGTTGGAGAGGGCCTGGCGGGTGCCGTAGATGTTAAAGAAGCGGAGAGCTGTTACAGGAAGGCCATAATTGCGGCCGTAGATCAGGCAGAGCTCTTCCTGATCGCGCTTGGCTAGGGCGTAAACGGAATTGATCTCGGAGGGCTTGGTTTCGTCCGTGGGGATGGGTTGGAGGACGCCACCGCAGTGCTCGCAGGGGAGGTCCCAGGCGCCGGAGCGGAGTTGAGCGACAGAACGGACGGGGGGAGCGGCGCCGCGGCCGCAGGCGGAGCAGATGTACCGGCCTTCGCCGTAGATGCTCATGGAACTGGCGACAATGAGCTTCTCGGGGGTCAGTTTGGCGTCGAGCATGGCTTGCAGGAGCTCGGCGGTGCCCTGGGTGTTGATGCTCATGTAGCGGGCGATCTCGTACATGGACTGACCGACGCCGACGGTTGCAGCGAAGTGGTAGACGACGTCGACGCCGGTAAGAACTTCGCGTAGGCGGTTGGGGTCGCGGACATCGCCTACGACGAGTTCTACGTCGGGAGAGAGGTAGTCTGGACGGCCCGCGGGATGCACCTGGGGGGTGAGGTCGTCGAGAATGCGAACGGAGTGGCCTGCTGCGAGAAGGCCATCAGCAAGATGGGAGCCGACGAAACCTGCGCCGCCGGTAATAAGGATCTGCTTGCTCATGCGGTTAGGGCGGTCTCCTCACGTTCTGGTTGAGGTTGTTGGGTGCGGCCTGGGGCGTAGCGTTGTATCGCCCATGCAGCGAAGTCGGCAAAGTCCTGATTGTCTTTGGGAGGGCTGGTGTGGTGGTCTTCCAGGCCGAGGTGGGCGGGGGTGAAGCAGAGGGTGAGAGCAACGCGGAAAGGCTCCAGGGCAGCCATCTGCTTGTCGAACCAGGCTTCGGCGTTGGGGCGATAGCTATCGGCCCAGCTCAGGCCGGTGCGTAGGTAGTCGACGTTGTTGGACCTCATCCAGCGAACGGCGGCTTCGAGGCGTGGATCTTCGAAGTGAAACCACTGGCAGAGGCCGGCGCTGCCGTCGCGAGGAAAGGACGACTCGGCGAGCTTGGGCAGACCATTGGCTTTGATGAGTCCGAGGTAGTAGTGGCGGTAGTAGGCAGAGCCTTCAGCTTCCTTGTGGCGGGTTTCTGCGGGCCAGGTGGGCGGAAGATCGAAAAGAGAGTACCAGTGGATGCGTTCTGCGCAACCGTGGAGCAGATCGAGGGTGCGACGGAGGCCGAACTCCTGGACTTCTTCGGCGCCGAAGGAGCTAACGCCAACTTCGGTGACCCAGACGGGCTTGCCGCTAACCTGGCGGGCTTCGGCGACGCGGTCGGGCCATTCGGAGAGCTGCCAATGGTTCCAGTCGAGAGGGAAGCCATGAACGCCGACGGCATCGACATAAGGCATGACGCCCTGGGCGGCCATGTTGCGGAGGAAATCGATGTCGCAGGAACTTACGCCGCCGAGGACAATGGGGAGGTCGGGATTTACGGCACGGATGGCGGCCGAAGCGCGTTTGACCATGTCTGCGAAGCGTTCCCAGGTAGGGTCGAGCTTGAAGTTCCAATGGGAAAGGTTGTTGGGCTCGTTCCAAAGCACGACGGCTTCGACCATTGCGGTTCTGACCTCAGAAATCTGTACAGCCGTTCTTGCTGGCTTGCTGGTGTTCGGTAAGCGTCGCAAGCCGGCGTACACAGGCGACAGAGCTTGGGTGGAAACGTACGTTGCCTGGATACTACGCTGTTGGAAGTGTATGTAGAAGCTGGAGTTGCCTTTGTAGGTGAACAAAGGTTTCCGTTGTAGTGGAAAAAGTTGGTGAAAATTCCTCCATGCGGGGCTTCGAGCGTCTGCGGACAACTTGGGCGGTGTGGATTCGCTCTAGGCTGGGAGGATTCTTTGGGACTGAGGGGGAGTATTTGTGGCAAACGAATCACCTGTGGTGGTAGTAACGGGGGCTTCGGCGGGGTTGGGCCGGGCCATTGCGCATGGGTTTTCAAAGCGGGGGGCACGGGTGGCGCTGCTGGCGAGGAATCCGGAGGCTCTGCAAGCGACGGCGGAGGAGTGCGCGATTCTGGGCGGAAGTGGGCTTTCGATTCCGACCGATGTGAGCGATGCGGAGGCGGTGGAGGCAGCGGCGGCGCGGGTCGAGGCGGAGCTGGGCCCGATCGATGTCTGGGTAAATAACGCAATGGTGAGCGTGTTCTCGCCGGCGAAGGAGATGACGGCGGCGGATTACAAGCGCGTGACGGACGTGACCTACCTGGGATTTGTGCATGGGACGTTGTCCGCGCTGCGCCGGATGTTGCCGCGGGACCGGGGGACGATTGTGCAGGTGGGGTCGGCGCTGGCATATCGTTCGATTCCTCTGCAATCGGCGTACTGCGCGTGCAAGCATGCGATCAACGGGTTCACGGACTCAATCCGGTGCGAGCTGCACCACGATAAGAGCCAGGTAAAGATTTCGACGGTGCAGATGCCGGCAATGAATACGTGGCAGTTCGACTGGGTAAAGAACCGCCTGCCGAACAACACGCAGCCGGTGCCGCCAATTTTCGATCCCGAGTTGGCGGCGACGGTAGTGGTTGCGGCTGGATTGGCCAAGTCCCCTCGGCGGGAATATTGGGTAGGATCGCCTACGGTGGCGGCGATTGTGGGGCAAAAGTTCATTCCGGGGTTGCTGGACCGGTACCTGGGAAAGACAGGGTACGCGTCGCAGCAGATTGAAGGGGAACCGAAGGATCCGGATGCGCCGGATAACCTGTATGCCTACGTGCCGGGGACACACAGTGCGCGGGGAAAATTTGAGAAGCGAATGACGCGGACAAGTGCGGAGATTTTCATGACGTTGCACCGGCATTGGGTGGCGTTGGGAGCGGCGGTGCTGGTGGCGAGTGGAGCGGCGTTGGCCGCCCGGAGGCGGTCGTAATGCGGGGGGCGGACCGGGCGTTGGCGATTGCGGGGTGTTGTGCGGCGCTGGCGACCCTGGTGCCGGTGGCGCTGTTCCAGGCGGGAATGTTGGAGCGGCTGCCGGATCCGATGGGGGAAATTTTTGATTCGGAGCGGATTACTTCATCGAAAGCGGCTCATCCCTTAGGCGTGCCAGACGGTTTTCTGGGACTCGCAAGCTATGGAACGACGTTGGGGCTGGTGCTGCTGGCAAAGCGGAGCAGGGTGGCACGGCGGTTGCTGGGAGCGAAGCTCGCAGGGGATGCGGGGTTGGCGGGATTGAACGTGGTGCGGCAGGTGGTGAGTTTCGGGAAGATTTGTAGCTGGTGTACCGGGACGGCTTTGGCTACAGCGGTGGTGGTGTATGGGGGACGGCGGGTATTGGTGGAGACGGCTCGGGAGGTCTTGCGGCGGTGATGGCGGTGGCTGCCGACCCGGGCGAAAAGACGGAGGCAAAGGACGCGAAGGATGCAAAGGTGCGCCACGGGGATGTCGGCGCGGGGGTGAGTTGATGCGGCGGACGCTGGCGAGTCTGGTAGAAGACTGGCGGCGGTGGGGAGCCGAGACGGCCGTGGTGGTGCACCGGGGAAACCGGGCGTATAGGACGAGCTATGAGGAAATGGCTCTACTGACGGGGCGGTTTGCGGCCGAGTTGGAACGGCGGGGAATTGGGGCGGGGGAGCGGGTGGTGATCTGGGGGGAGAACTCGCCGGAGTGGATGGCGGTGTTTTTCGGGTGTTTGTTACGAGGGGCGTTGGCGGTGCCGCTGGATGCGGCCGGGACGGCGGCGTTCGCTGGGCGGGTGGTGGGGGAGGTAGGGCCGCGCGTGGTGGTGGGGGGTGGGGTGGTATTGGGGAAACTGGCTGCGATCAACCCAGGTCCCAAAGGTGAGACGTTCGCGCCATCGAGCGAGCTCGATGGAGACCCCGGGACCTGGGACACGCGGCCTCTTAGCGAGTTTGGGGTTTTGGCGTTTGAAGGCCTGGTGGACGTGCTGCCGCCGGAGCCGCTTTGGGAGGTGAGTGGGTCGGTGGGGGAGGATTCGCCGTTTCAGATTGTGTTTACGTCGGGGACGACCTCGGAGCCGAAGGGGGTGGTGCATACGCATCGGAATGTGCTGGCGAGTCTGCGGCCGATCGAGACGGAGATTGGGAAGTACAGGCGGTACGAGCGGTGGGTGCATCCACTGCGGTTTCTGCATACGCTGCCGTTCAGTCATGTGTTTGGGCAGTTCATGGGATTGTGGATCCCGACGGTGCTGGGGGCGGAGCTGCATTTACCGGCCAATGTGGAGCCGGCGCGGGTGGTGGCGACAATCCGGCGGGAGAGGATTTCGGTGTTGGTGGCGGTACCCCGGGTGCTGGAGTTGTTGCGGGAGCATGTGAGGGGACGATTTCCGGGGTTGATGGAGGAGTTGGGGGCGAGTGCGGGGGTACCGGCTTGGAAACGCTGGTGGCGGTTTCGGCGGGTGCACCGGGCGTTTGGATTGAAGTTTTGGGCGTGTATCTGCGGCGGTGCGACGTTGCCGGCGGAGCTGGAGGGTTTCTGGAACGGGCTGGGGTTTGCGCTGATTCAGGGGTATGGAATGACAGAGACAGCGGCGTTGGTGACGTTGAATCATCCGTTCAAGGTGGGGCGAGGGACGTTGGGGAAGGCGCTGCCGGGGCGGGAGGTGCGGTTGAGTGAGGAGGGGGAGATCCTGGTGCGGGGAGATGTGCTGGCGGCGGGGGCCTGGCGTGGTGGTCGGTTCGAGCCCCGGGCGGAGGAGTGGCTGCGGACCGGGGACCTGGCGACGAAGTCGGATAGTGGGGAGCTGCGCTTTACAGGGCGGCGGGGAGACGTGATTGTGACGGCGGCGGGGATGAACGTGTATCCGCAGGATGTTGAAGCGGCACTGAACCGGCAGGCGGGGGTACGGGGAGCTGTCGTGGTGGGGTGTGGGGCGGAGGTGGTGGGGGTGGTGCTGTTTGGCGGGGATTCGGAGGCATTGCGTGGGTTGGTGAAGCGGGCAAATGGGGAGTTGGCGAGTTTTCAGCAGATGCGGCTTGTTTTGCCATGGCCGGAGCGGCATTTTCCGTATACGTCGACCGGAAAACTGCTGCGGCGGCAGGTGGCAGACTGGGCATGTGCAGAGAGGGTGAGCGGGACGCGGACGGGCTTGCCGGTTGGCGATGGGGATGCGCTGGTGGGGTTGATTGAGGAGGTGACGCGGCAGCAGGTGGGGGACCGGTCAGAGGAGGCTCGCCTTACGGAGGACTGCCACCTGGATAGCTTGGGGCGGGTGCAGTTGCAATCGATGTTGGAAGACCGGATAGGGGTGGAGATCAGGGATGAGGTGATGGCGGGATTGGAGACGTTGGGGCAATTGCGGGGCTTGCTGGGACGGGATGCGGCGGCTTCGGAGGTGGTAGCGAGCGGGAAGGAGATTGGAGAACGGCAAATTGAAGTTCGGCCGGAGGTGAGGCGGTTAGCGTACCCGCGCTGGCCGTGGTGGGGCGTGGTGCAGTGGGTGCGGGGTGTGTTTGTGGAGGGCGTCGTGCAGCCGCTGGTTTGGCTGCTGGCCAAGCCTCGGATAGTGATGCAACAGGCGCCTGTGGATGGGGGTCCTCTGTTGATCGTGGCCAACCATGTGAATACCTATGACCTGCCCTTGGTGCTGTATGCATTGCCGGGTGCACGGCGGCGGTGGGTGGCGGCGGCGATGTCGGGAGAGGTGCTGGGAGATTTGCGATGGGGGCGGAATCAGGGAAGTAGGGTGTTGAATTTGCTGGCGCGGGTGGCGTACTGGCTGCTTATAGGTCTGTTCAATGTCTTTCCGCTGCCACGGTTGAGCGGGTTCAGGGAGAGTTTTGCGCATGCGGGTGAGGCGCTGGACCGTGGGTATTCGGTGCTGGTGTTCCCGGAGGGTCGGCGGGGCTGGACGGGGGAACTCGGGGCGTTCCGGCCTGGAATCGGGTTATTGGTGCAGGCTTCAAGGGTGCCGGTGTTGCCGGTGGCGCTGCAAGGGATGGGAGCGGCTCATAAGTCGGGGCGATGGTTCCGGTCGGGGCATCTGGCGGTGCATATGGGGGCGCCACTTGTGTTTGGGGCGGAAACCGCGGAGGAGATTACGGCCAAGTTGGAAAAGGCGGTGCGGGCTTTGGGACCAAGTTGAATTGCGGGTGTATGTTCGCCGAAGTTTCGCTATGCTGAGGATATGCGGGATGGTGGCATGTCGGCGAGAGCTTTGCGCGCGGAAGTAGGGGCGCGCGGTTTAGAGCGGGGTGAAGGGCTCGAGTTGGAGGTAGGCTTTGGCCGGGTACCGAGCGTGGTGTACGTGCAGGGGGACGACGGTGGGCATGGTAATTTTCTCAAGGCTTCCTACCGGCGAATCGTGGCGGATGCGGGATGGGCGGCGCGGTTGGGAAAGGCGTATACGGCGAGTGCGCGGCTGCCCCGGGCAGGGGACCGATGGCGAGGGGAGTTGGAGTGTGCGAGTAGCTCGGATGCGCTGCTGATGAATGTTTTCTGCTATCCGGGAGTGCTGCGGCGGGTGGGGGTGTGTGGCTTGATGGGGGTGGAGGCGGGAGTACGGCCGGAGTTTGGAGTGCGGGCGGGGCTGGCGATGCGGAAGGATGAGGTGGACCGCACGGAGCTGGATATGTCCCTGGGCGATTTGCTGGTGGAAGCCAAGTTGACCGAGGGCGGTTTTGGGCGGGCGAGTACGGAGAGGTTGCTGCGGTATCAAGGCGTCGAGGAGGTAGTAGAGATCGACGAACTGCCAAGGTCAGGCGGGCAGATCGCGGGGTACCAGATTGTGCGCGGGGTGCTGGCGGCGACGAGGCGTGGCGGACGGTACCTTGTGCTGCTGGATGGGCGACGGGGAGATCTGGAGGAGGTATGTTTTCGGGTGCTGGGAGCGGTCCGGGATGGAGAGGTGCGGCGTGGGTTCCGGTTGCTGCGTTGGCAGGAGCTTGCGGGGGTGTTGCCGCCGGTGGTTCAGGGATTTCTGGCGACGAAATACGGGATCCTGGCCGGTTAGAGTTTTGGGCTGAGCTAATCGGCGAAGCTGACGGCGGGGGTGTTCCTGGCAAGGTCTTCCGGGGAGATGCAGAGGTCGAAGCCGTTCAGGAGATCGGAGATCGCCTGGTTTGTGAACCCGCGCTCGCGAAGCAGGCGAATTTCCTCGCTGAGCATGGAGATGGTCCGCGGGATGCTGAAGCGTTCCTCGTCCGCGCCGGCGGCTTGACGTAGTTCGCGGGCGGCGGTGGCGATCTGTTCGATGGTGAAGGTGGTTGGGTCGGGCATGAGTGTTCTGAGTGTGGCGGACGCCGCGGTGTGGGTCAACTGCCGGGTGCACTCCAAGAGATGAATGCTGTGGGACGGGCTCTCGGCTTCCGGCTTGTTGCGTGGTGGGAACGCTCTTAGTGGCGGAGGAAAAGGTCTGCTGCGATGAAGAGAAAGAAGACGACGGAGATGATGCCGTTGAGGGTGAAGAAGGCGGCGTTCATGCGGCGAAGGTCGGTGGGGCTGACGATGGAGTGCTCGTAGGCGAGAAGGAGGATGACCAGGGCGAGGCCGACGAGTGCGATGGGGCCGAGGCCGAAGAGGTGGGCGAAGACAAAGAGCAGAATGGCGACCGCGAGATGCATGACGCGGGCGATCCAGAAGGCGCCGTTGAGGCCGAAGGCAGCGGGAATGCTGTGGAGGCCGGCGGTGCGGTCGTGCGTGAAGTCCTGGCAGGCGTAGAGGACGTCGAAGCCACCGACCCAGAGGAGGACGATGGCGGTAAGGACGAGGATGCGGGGATCGAGAGAGCCGCGAACGGCGATCCAGGCGGCGGCGGGGGCAATACCGAGGGCGAGACCGAGGACGAGGTGGGACCAGCGCGTAAGGCGCTTCATGTAGCTGTAGGAGAGGACGACCAGGAGCGCGAAAGGGGAAAGAAGGAAGGTGAGACGGTTGAGGAGGGCAGAGGAGCCTGTGAAGACGGCCGCGGCGACGAGGGTAAAGGCGAGGACAAAGCCTTTGGTGAGATGGCCGGCGGGGATGGCGCGGGTAGAAGTGCGGGGATTGGCTGCATCGAGTTCCGCATCGGCGTAGCGGTTGAAGGCCATGGCGGCGGAACGGGCGCTGACCATGCAAAGGATGATGAGGAGCAGGGTGCGGAGCGAGGGCCAGCCGTGGGCAGCTAGCAGGGCGGCGGTAAGGGCGAAGGGGAGCGCGAAGACCGAGTGCTCCCACTTGATCATCTCCAGCGTGGTGCGCGTGTTGTGGAGAATGCGTTGCATAGAGGCAGTTAAGTGGCTGGTGCTTAGTGGTTAGTGGCTAGTGGTTAGTGGCTAGGTGAGGAGTTTTGGAAGCATATGGACATGCTTTCTTTTGAAGCCGTTGCGGGCATGGGCAAGATTCGGGGGTCTCTCACTGCGCTTCGCTTCGGTCGAGATGACGGCGTCCTTCTCAAGACCACCGAGCACACTTTCGAAGCACTAAGCACTAAGCACTAAGCACCGCATTAGTGTGCTGATTCGCTGGAAGCGCCGGGGACCTGGAGGTCGTTGGCTACGGAGAAGACGCCGGGGACGCTATTGGCGCGCTGGTAGAGGATGTCGCGGTCGCCGGTGCTTTGGACTGCGCCTACGAGGGCCACGTGGCCGTTGTCGACGACGATGCGGATGGGTTTGTTGGGGTCGATGGCGTAGCGGGTGGAGATCGAGGCGCCGTAGACAGCCTGGTACTCGGCGCGGCGGATGGCCCAGTCGTTGGGGGAGACGGGGGCGACTTTAAGGTGGTCGACGAGGCCTTTAACGCCGGGGGTATTGGTGACGATGCCGAGGGCGTCGTCTTTGTCGACAGGTTCTACGACTTCGCCGCCGATGGTGGCTACGCCGTTCTGGACCTGGAGGGTGATGGCGTTGAAGGGATAGCTTGGATAGCCCTGGCGGCTGAAGGCGAGGGCTTTGCCGAGTTTGTTTCCGAGTTGCCCGTCGGGCACTTCGGGACCGTTGATCGTTATCTGGTTATTGATGGAGGCGGCTTCATGGGTCTTGTCGACGCGCTTTTCGGCGTCGAGCTTGTCGGCGAGATTGTTGACGGTGCCGGACAGGGTGACTGCGCCGTTACTGATTGCGGCGTGGACGTCGCGAAACTGTTTCTTGCTGAGTTGGCGCTGGACGTCGGCTTGAAGCCGGCTGTCGTTGGGGGCCTGGGCGAGGATGGGCGCGGAGGCTAGCAGGAGCGAAAGGAAAGGAGCTGGGGTTAAGCGGGTCATGAGCATTCCGTGCAACAGGCAGTCGGGCGGACGCCCGAGCTACAAGGTTAGACGCAAATTTCGATTGTTCGGACGAACGAACAATGACAACGACGCACCCGAATTCATGTACGACGACGGCCCTCAAAGGCCGTTTCGCACATCAAAAGGGGCGCTCTCGGCTTGACAACTGATCTGCGAACAATGTTGCGCAGCTCGGGTGGACGTTGCGGGTGGTACTCTACTCTACAAGCATTTCACATTGCCTTAACCCCTCCGTAACAGAAGCGCCGTACAGCAGCAAAGCGCCCTCATCCGTCCTCCGGGAGGTTTCAAGTTGAAATTTATTTTTCGTGTTGCTCCAGGTATTGTCCTGTTCCTTTGGGTAGCTGCGATGTTCGAACCGCGTGCCTTGGCCTATGTGGACCCAGGATCCGGATTGCTCGTCATGCAATCCATTGGCGCCGTGGTGACTGCGGCGGCCTTCTGGTTCCGGCGACAGCTTCGTGACCTGCTTCTGCGTTTCAGGAGTTTCGTTCAAAAGTAAGTTTCCCAAGGCCTGTCTCTCCTACGGCAACCTGCCCGTGTGAGAGGTTCTGTCCTTTGTTCATGGCTTGAATCGCACCTGCGGCAGAGGAGCTCGCTTGGCGGGAATTCGTGACGTTCGGCTGCTGGCGCTGACACCCGCCATGGTCTTTCTCACCCCCACGATGACCCCGTTCATCTCTCTGACGCACCGGTTTCTGTACCACCAGGATGGCTCTGCCGCTACGGTCTTGCTGGCCCTGCTGGCAAATCTCGCTGTTGTATGGATGGTCTTTCTGGGTGTGTTCCGGTTGGCAGCCCGAGCCCAGTGGTTTGCGGTGCCTTTCTGGACACTTTTTCTTGCCTGCCTGCCGGCGGTGCTGTTGCGGGACTGGGCTTCGTTGACCTACCGGACTGTTCCGGGTTGGGCGCATCGCGGGGCTGTGGTGATCGCGGTCACGTTTCTGGTCTTTACCGTGGCCGGCTGGAAGTCTGCCGTGAAGCCGAACCTCCCTGTAATTCTTTCCCGTCTTACCGCCCTCACTGGCTTCATTTCCCTGGGATGGCTGGTCACGGTGCTCCAGCTGGTTTCATATACCGTCCTGGCGCGCCGTCTTGATGCGGAGCCTGTATTGCACCGGCAGCAGGCTTCATTTTCGACGACCCAGGGCGCGCCGGTTCGCCCACGCGTCGTCTGGGTGATTATGGACGAACTGGGGTATAAGCCTGCCTTCGCGGACCGTTTTGGGGGGCTTCGTTTGCCCGCTTTCGACGCCTTGGCGGCGCAGTCCACAAACTTTACACAGGCTTCCTCGCCGGGGCTGAGCACCGAGGAAGTGATTCCTGAGCTGATCATGGGGCGGCCGGTTCCCAGTGTTGCCTTGAATGCCGGGGGAAGCTTTCAGTTTCGTACTGCGCCCGGCGGGGCGCTGCAGACGCTACGTCCGAACGATACAGTCTTTGCGGACGCCTTGCATGACGGGTACAGCACCGCTGTGGACGGCTGGTTCAATCCCTATTGCAGGCTTTTCGGGGAGGTTCTGGATGGGTGTTTCTGGATCTCCAGGACGAATTCGGTGACACCGGATTTCGATAGCAGGGCTTCCTTTCTGAGCAATCTGGAAGGTCCCGCACGACATGTCTGGAGGGATATCCGTCTAGGCAAAGCATTCGTTGCCGATGCCGACAGGCACGAGGCCGCGCTGCATATTGAGGATCTTTCGTCGATTTTGAAGGCTGCCGACGAGACCATCGCCGATCCCACGAAGACGTTTGTCTTGATTCATCTTCCGGTGCCGCACCCGGGTGGGATTTATGACCGGACGCGCGCAGCTCTCAGTACGGGAGGAAGTTCTTCCTATGTTGACAATCTTGCTCTGGCGGATAGAGTTCTGGCGCATTTGCGTGACGAGCTTGCGCAGCGTGGAGAGTGGGACCGTGCGGCGGTGGTGATCATGGGAGATCACTCGTGGCGAACAACGATGCGTTGGATCCCTACGCGGAGTTGGACGAAGGAGGACCAAGCAGCCAGCCGTGGAGGTGGTTTCGATCCGCGGCCGGCATATCTGGTGAAGTTGCCGGGGCAGTCGACCGGGGCAGCGATTGACCAGCCTTATCAAACGGTGCGGACGCGGGCGCTGCTGGATGAAATCATGGCAGGCCGGATCCGGACACCTGCAGACCTGCAAAGTTGGGTTGCGCAGCGCTAAATGGCGCTGTCGTTCCAGTCCCACAAATGAGGCGGCCATGCGGCTCCCGCTGGTTAGCGCACTGCGGGTCGTGAGCGCACGAGTGTTTTGTTTCTGCGGAGCAGTATGACCAAGGCACGGCGTAGATACATGGCGAGGAGAGGCATGACAGCTCCGGCCACGACTCCCCAGACAAGAAGAGCGTGCCATTCCCATTGCCAGATGGCATGAAAAAGTCGTAACGGGTGGTGGCTCAGATGTTCCAACTGCTTGCGATCCATGGGCAGCTTGCGCGTGTGGAACAGGTGTACGCCCAGTTCGATAAAGGGAATGAAGAGCAGCAGGTGCAGCGGCGCAACCACGTGGGTTCCGATCAGCGATGCCAGCTTGCTTAGGCCAAAGACCCACGCCAGGAGAACCACGAGAAGGGTTGTCAGGCCCACGGACGGGTTGATGCCGACGACCATGCCGAGTGCCAGGCTCCAGGCCAAGCGGCGCGGCGTGACCCCACCCCGGAGGGCGCGCAGAATTGGGCGCAGTACATGGCAGCGAAGCCACTCACGTATGGATTCCGGCACGAGCACACACGGTACGACGCCGGACAGCACTCTCAAGGTGTGCGGTAAGAGGAATTTAAAACAGGCCGTCGCGTGGGTCGGGTTTTCCCCTCCCGCCTGAAATGCAGCGCCGGACGGCTTACTTATAACGCTTGCGCAGGCGGTAGACGATGGAGAAGACGCCATTTTCATCGCGGGTGGCGACGAGGGTGGTGTTGTCGCTTACCTGGTATTGCACCTGGATGAGTTGCTGGGCGCTTTCGTTTACGTTGGTGGCAAAGACGAGGGTGAGCTGGTTGGTCAATGGCTCCTGAACCGTGATGCGGGCAGTGGAGTTGCCGAGGGTGCCGGTGTAGGAGGGGTCGAGCTTGATGGAGCCTGCGCCGAAGAGCTTACCGACACGGCTGCCTATGCCGGCGTTGAGGGCGCCGGAGAGGATGGCGCTGGTGGTGGGGTCGGTTCCGGCGGCGACCTGTTGCTGGGTGGCGAATTGGGACTCTTCCTGCGTTTTGCCCAGGGCGAGGAGGTTGAAGATGTCGCCTTCGGTGAGGGGTGGGGAGGAGCGATAGATGGGTTTGAGGTTCGTGGTGTCGCCGTGAACGCCTACGGTGACGTTGTAATTTTCGACGCGGGTGGTGACATCGAGATCGATGACGGGGTTGATGCGGACAGGGTCGGTGAAGTAGATGACGCCGCGCTCCAACTGGTAGGTGGTGCCGGCGAAGGTAGCGCTGCCGTCCGTGACGCGGATGGTGCCCAGGACGCTCGGGACGGCGACGGTACCGCGGACGTTAAGGTCGACGGTGCCGGCGATCTTGGCGTAGCTGTTCTGGAAGTCAAGCTGCGGGGAGCTGGCAACGTGGATGTCCATCCGGATCTTGTTGAGGATGGAGCTGGGGTCAGTTGGGACGGAGATGCCGCCTGTTCCGGCGAAGCGGGCGAAGTCTACGTCAGGGCCAATGCCGAAGCGGGTGACGAGGACGTTGCCAGAGAGGAAAAGGGCCTGGCCGCCTCCCTGGAGACGGATGAGCGCGTCTGCGGTGGTGCTGAGGCCGGCGTAGCGGACACGGACTTTCTGGACGGTAACGGACAGGTCGGAGAAGAGGCCACGCTGATAGCCGACATAGCCGCCGAGGATAATTTTGCCGCCGCCGGAAGTGCCGCTGATGTTGTGCAGCTCGAGACGGTTCTGATTGAAGACAGCCACGCCCTGGAGGTTGGAAAGGCCGTTGGGAATGCCGTCTATGGCGAAGTTGGCGTTATCGAAGCGGACTTCGCCGTTGAGGGCGGGGTTCTTCAGGCGACCACCGACGCCGGCGTTGAGGGAGATTTTGCCGGAACTGATGATCTGGGGTGAAAGGGTGTGAACGAGGGCGAGGTCAACGCCTCCGGTGGCGCGGAGGTTCACGGGGCCGCCGTTGGGGTCGTTGTCGCCGAAGACAGTGGCGGTACCGGCTACCTGGAGGGTGGTGTCGGGACCGGTAATGTGGAAGCTGTTGACGGCGACGACGCCGTTGCGCAGGGCGAGGCTGATGGGCTCAGTTTGCTTGAGGGTGATGCCCTGGGTATTGACGGTGAAAGCGGTGAAGATGGCGGTGCCGGAGAGAAGTTGAGGCTTGGTAGCGGGGCCGTTGACGGTGAGAGTGGCTTCGATGTTCGAGGTTGCGTCGGTGGCGCCGGGAGAGAAGAGAGCCACGGCTTTGGCGATGTCTACGCCGGATAGGGTGAGCTTGGCCTGGGTCTGGTAGTCGCCGGTGAGGACAGTCTGGCCGTTGCCGGCGATCTCCGCGCCGACGAGCTGCGAGGTCAGGTTGTAGAAGACCGTGGAGCCCTGGGAATGGGCGTTGAGGTTGAGTTGGCCGAGCTGTTTGTCTCCGTAACTGAGGTCCGCAAGGGAGAGCTGGGCTTTGAGATTAGGCTCTTGCGCGGTGCCGTCGGCGCTGGCGTTGAAGGTGAGGACGGCGTCGGCGGGGATGTTTTGTTTCTTAACGATGTCGAGGGTAGAAAGGCGGATGTTCTGGCCGGCCAACTGCGCGGTGATGTGCTTGGAGGTCAGGTTGTAACTGCCGTTGCCGGTGACGGTGACGCCCTGGGCGGCGACCAGGAGGCGGGTAGCGTTAATCTGCTGGCCCTGAACACTGGCGTCGACGGAGACGGTGGAGTAGGGCTGGCCGTAAGCGACGCCGTTGGTGAGAGTAATATTTCCGCTGCCTGAAGGATTTCCGAGAGTGCCAGCCACCTGGGCGTTGATGTTGGCAGTGCCGGTGAGGTCTACGTTACTTTGCTGGCCGGCGATCTGGAGGAGGTCGGTGATTTGGGCATTGGCCAGCTTGACGGAGCCGTCAATGGTTGTGGCGTTGTCCCAGTTGTAGCTGACCGCGCCGTGGCGGCCGACCACACGGTGAGGGACGGCAGAGCCGGTGAGATTAAGGACGGCGGTGCCGCGTTTGATGGTGCTGCCGGCGACGACAAGGCCGCGGCTGGGGGCGTATTCGGCATCGGCGACGACGGAGTCGAGCTGGACGTCAGCCGTGGTTCCGTAGCGAATCTCCACGGCGTTGGCAGCGAGGTGGCCTTTGACGTCGATGGAGCGGATGGCGCCTTTAGCGGTGCCGTTGAAGGCAAGGGAACCGTGGAGGACGACAGGAAGGGCGGCGGCGCCCTTTTTGCCGTTGCCGGAGACGCCCAGGACGGTGAGCGTGCGATCGAATTCGGAAAGATCGCGGGCGTTCAGGTTGACCGTCAAATTAGTGAGCGGGTCGCCATTGTTTACGCCCAGGGTGCCGGAGCCAAGAAGGGTGGTACCGGGAGTTTGGAGGTTGACTTCCTGGAGATTCACGACCTCTCGTGCGCCGTCATAGTGGGCGCGGAGGCGGCCGGAGACAGGGACGTTGGAGGTGTTGGCGCGACGCTCACCGAAGGGTTGAAGGGTGAGGTCGGCGCCGACCTGGACGGTGCTGGCGATATCCGTGGCAGGGCCGCCCCACTCGGCCGTGAGGGGGCCGGAGACTTCGGTGTCGAGGCCGAGGTCACCGATCTTGTCCGGGGCGGTGATCTCGAGGATAGTGCGGAGGGTGATGCCTTTCAGAGTGACTTTGGCGAGCGCGTGGGCTCGGGAGACCGGGGTGGGTGTCACGGACTGGACGGGGGGCTTGGCGCCCACGTTGGCGGCGGTTTTGTTGGCGGTGTCCGCGGCGGCGACGGTGGTAGGGGAGGACGCTGGAGCGCCCGCGGGGACTTCACCCAGCCAGTTGTCGATTTTGAGTTCGCCGTCGATGGTGCCGCCGCCGGGGAGACGGCCGGTGAGGGCGCTGAAGAGGAGTTGGGTAGGGGTGACGCGGAGCTGGGCGCCGGCATTTAGGTTATGGAGGCGGACGTCGGGGGTGACGAAGCCGGCGTCGGTGGCCTTGATGTCGCCTGCAAGAAGATAGCCACCGGTGCAATCGGGGTCAGGGGCGAGCATTTGCTCGGTAACGGGCGAGGGTGGTTTGTTGTGGCGCTGCCAGAAATGCGGATTTTTCTGGGCGGATTGTGGGGTGACAACGCAGTTGCGGCCGTGGAGATTGAGGGTAACGTCACCGGAGGTGAAGCCTTCGATGCCGCCGAGATAGCCGACCTGGCGGAGGTTGATCGAACCGTCTACGTCGGCCTGCCAGGCGGGATTGGCGAAGTTTTCGATGAGGGCGGTGGCGTTGAGGTGAGTGTTATCCCCGCTTCCGAAATCGAATTTTTCGAGGGCGGCCATGTTGCGGCCGAGTTGCATGTCGAGGTGCAGCTTCGAGTGCTGAACGGGCTGCTTCTGCATTTGAGTCTGCAGGTCAGCAAGGTCTACATCGATCCCGTAGCGATCGGTGGAGGGAAGATATTGGACGCGGGCGTTGAGGTTCGTGGCGTTGGCGTTGAACGGGATGGGCCGGTCGTTGATGAGGATGAGGCCGTCCGCGAGTTCAGTCTCTTTAGCTTGCAGGTCGAGCAGGGTGTTCTGGATGGGCTCGGTGCTGGTGGAGGGGTGCTTGGGGACGGGCTGGTTGGTTTTGCCGTTTTTATCGATGATGAGGTGGGCGTGAGGCTGTTCCACACGGAGGAAGTTCAGGCCGATGTGGGATTGGGCGCCCTTGCCGACGGTGTGGGAGAGAAAAGTATTCAATTTGAGGCGGACGAGGATTTTGGAAGCGGAGAGGTAGGGCATCTCGCCGGGAGCTTCGGTGCCGTGAATGACGAGATTGTCGACCTCGATGGCGAGATGCCAGAGATCGAAGCTGATGTGGCCGATGTCGACGGTGCCGCCGGTGGCGTCCTCCAGGGTGGACTTGACCTCGGTACTGACGCGGCGCTGGAAGTTGTCGGTTCTGGTGTACAGGGTGACACCTACGCCGACAACGATCAGGAGAATGACGAGCGATATTAGAAGCCAGCCGAAAAAACGGGCTACGCGGTGCCGCTTGCGAGGTGCGGTCTGGGCTGTGGAGGTTTGAGGCGGATTGGGGTCTCTCATGGCGCCTCCTCACCCGGATGGAGCACGGTGATGCTTCCCTGGGCACGGAGGCTCTGGAGCCAGTCGCGGAGAAGGCTGGAGACCTGCTGCTGCTGGAGAATTTCGCGAATACGGGATTCTACGGAGGCGAAGGGTGCGGGCTTGGCGCCCGCTTTGCGATATTGCGGAAGCATGGTGTTTTGGTAAAACTCGCGGACCTGGCCTTCGGTGACGGAGGTGCCGGCACCAAAGCGCTCCTGGATGAAGGCGAGGGTTTGCATGCGTTGTTTCCAGCGGGTGCGGAACTCTGCGACGTTGAAGCCATGCTCGGCGAGGTAGCGGGCCCACCCGGCGTCAGTCGAGCAGAGGTCGGGTTTGCAGCCGGGCAGGGTTTCGCGAAGTTTTGCGATTTCTTTGTCGACGTCGGCTTCGGTGGTGATGTCTTCGGTTTCGAGTCGGGCCTGCTGGAGGATGAGGCTGCGATTGACGAGGCGCTCGATTTCGCGGTCGCGGGTGGGTTCCTTGGTTGTGTCCGAGGCGTAAGGCTGGATGGCTTCGAAGCGGTGTTCTTCCTGGACATCGGAATCAAGGACAATCCGGCCGTTGACGATGGCGACGACCCGGTCTATTTCAGTACCGGGTTCGTGCGGCATCATGGAGGGCACGGCCTTGGGGACGGGAGTGACTCCGGGGGTGGACTGGGCCTGGGCGGCGGGGGCGTTTGGCGTGGGTTGCTGCTGTTGGTCAGTGGGTGGGGTTGTGGGGCCGGTCTGGTTCGGCTGTTGATCGGCTGGTTTCGAGGGCAGTTGCGACTGGGCCTGAAGGTGGGTTGAGGCGGCGAGGGAAAGGATCGAGAGGATCGCTGCAGCAGTCATGACCCGGAGTCCCACGCGACCGCAGAGCCGCGCAGGGAACGCAGGTCTCTCCACTGCGCTTCGCTTCGGTCGGGATGACGATTCTATTGACATGGGCAGATGAGTTAAAAAGCTTGACCGATGGAGAAGAAGAACTGGAAGTGGCCGGCGTTGCCGACATAGGGCTGGGCGCCGGTGTAGTCCTGGAAGACGGGGTAAACAGGGGGGTTGAGATTGTACGAGAGATCCAGGCGGATCGGGCCGACAGGCGTGTTGTAGCGAGCACCCAGGCCGATCGCATGGGAGTAGTAGTTGAAGTTGCAGGTGCCCACGGCGTTGCTCTGCTGATCGGTGGGCGTAGCGCCTGGCGTACCGGCCGGGATGGCCACATTACGGCAGGTGGCTTCGTTGGGCTGATGAAAGTTCTTGAAGCTGGTGAACATGTCGCCCGGGTAACGGAAGACGTTGCCCATGTCGTGAAAGATGACGAAGCTGACGCTATTGCCGACGATGGGCAGCGTGGTGGCTGGGAGGCGCAACTCGAACTGGTTGACGACCACGCCGGAGCCGCCGACAGGGTAGCCGGTGGTCAGGTCGCGTGGCCCGGCATCATTGATGCCGAAGCCGCGATCGGACTGGGCGCCGCCGGCGTATAGACGTTCCGGAAGAGGAATCGGGTTGCAGGTCGCGTTTTGAGCGGCATATTGGGCGGAGCAGGAGTTGCCGGTCTGGCCGATGGCCTGCGCTGTGGCGTTCTGCGCGTTGCCAAAGACGTTTTCAAAGCCGACACGCAGATTGCGCGCGAAAGTGAAGGGATGGCTTGGGTTGCCGAAGGTGTAGTAGCTGGAATGCGTCAGGTCGACGCGATTGAAGTCCGTAGCAGAGCCGAAGATTGAGTCAGCAAAGAACTCCTGCGCAGAGAAGTACTGTCCCCTGGTGGCGTTCAAAGGGCTGGGATCGCGGGTGTCATGGAAGTACGTCACACCGGGGCCGCCGACGCGGACCGGTTGCGAGAACTGCGAGATCAGGGTGGGGGAGATCTCAAGCGAATTCTGGTTCACGTTGATCAGGCGGTACTGAAAGTCATAAATGAAGTTATCGGCGCGCTTGACCTTCTGCGTAACGCGGAAGTCGGCTTGCGATATCTGGGCCTGGAACGTGGTGATGTTCTGCACGTTGGAGTAGCCGCCGGAGACCGTGGCCGTGAGATTGGGGTTCCCCAGCAGGTTGGGGTTGTTGAAGCTGAGTGAGGCGATGGTTTCGAGCAAACCATAGGTGGTGTGCAGGGTGAGGGACTTCTGGGTGCCGAAGAGGTCGATGCGTGAGACGTCGAGGGAGACACGCGGGCTTACGCCGGCCTTGCCATTCTGGGCGGCCGTGCCGCTGGCTCCGTTCTGCAGGGTCTGGTAGGGCAGATAGGAGGGCTGTTCAAGCTGGGCTTCAAAGCCAAAGCCGTAGGTGACGTCCCAACGCTTGGCTTCGGTGAGTTGAACGAGCACGTTCTTTTCCAAAGCATCGCCCTTTGGGTTCTGAACGGCGGCGTTGACTTCGTTGAAGAGCGCCAGGTTGTAGAGGTTGCGCTGCGTCTGGAGAAGGGCGGCCTGGTCGAGGGGATCGCCGGCGTGGACCTCCATCTGTTTCTCGACAATGGCGGGGCGCGTGTGCTCAATGCCGGACAGGAGGACGTGGTCGATGGTGACCTGCTGGCCTTCGGCGACGTTGAGGGTGACATCGGTGATGAATTTGTTATCGGCGGAGACCTTGGGGTTGACCTCAACCTGGGAGTGGTCGAAGCCGTGCGAGATGTACCAGCTCAGGATGGCGTCGCGGTCGTTGGCGAGCGTAATGAGGGAGAAGGGCTGGCCGGGTTCGGAGGTGATGAGGTCATTGATGTTCTGATCACGCGCGGCGTCAACGCCGGCGAGGTCGACGGAACCGAATTTCTGCTGGACGCCTTCGTCGACAGAGTAGGTTACGGCGATTGCGGCGACAGTTTTGCCGTGCTTGCCCGGAATTTCGATGTCCTGGGCGCTTGAGGTGACTTTGGCGTTGAGGAAGCCGCTTGCGCGGTAGAGAGACTGGATGGAGCTGGCATCGGCATCTACCAGCTGTTTGCTGTAGACCCCGTTTTTGACGTAAAGGCTGGCCTTTTTTACGCGCAGGCGTTCGCTGAGTGTTTCGGTTTCGAAGTAATGGTTGCCTTTGATCGCGACGGAGGTGACTTTGTGTTTCACACCGGGCACGACATCGTACTGAACGGTGACGCTTCCCGTGCCTCCGCCGAGAAGCTTCACGGAGTCGGTGACATCGAAATAGCCTTGCTGCTGCAGGTAGTCGCGGATGTTGAAAGCGCCTTCGTTGAGGAGATCGTTGTCGACCGCGCCTTCTTCGTAAACGGGGACCAGCAGCTTCTTGCGAGCTTTCGAGACCTTGGTGCCGTTGATCACGACGTTCACGATGGGGCCCTGCTCGGCGTTGAAGGTGTAGTCGAGCTGCTTCTTGGGGGGCTCGTAGTCCTGCTTTTGTAGGGTGATGGTCCCTTCGAGCCGGTTGTTTTTCGTATAGAAATCACGAACACCGGAGAGGGTGTTGGTGGCAGTCTGGCGGGTGATGTAAGGTTCGCAGCCTTTCTCGAAAAGCAGGACCAGACGCGAACAGTTGAGGCTGCCCTTTTTTCGGAACTGTTCAACGGTGATGCCGGGGTCTGCCCCAATGACGCTGACGGTACCTACGCGGGCCTGCGGGCCGATCTGGACCTGTACGGAGAGATTGATTTGGTGGCCGACATCGTCTTTGTCTTCGGTGAGGTTGATGGAGGGTTGGTAGTAACCGTTCTCCGCGAGAGACTCCTTGATGCCGTCAAGCGCAGCGGGAAGATTGGTTTCGGTGTAAGGCTGGCCGGGGTCAAGTTTGGTGGCGAACTCGAGCAGCGAAGCAAGGCGCTCGGAGTCAACGCCGACGATTTCAACACGACCGATGTAGTAGCGGGGGACGCCGGCGTAGATGAGGGTGAGACCGTCCGCGGAGCGGGTGGCGCTGAGGGAGATGTCGCGGTAGCGCCCGCTGTTGAAAAGTTGCGTCAGGTCGGCGCGGACTTTTTCAGGGTCGAGGGGCTGGCCGGCTCTTTGCGTGAGCTGTGTGATGGTGGGGTCATTGGCGGCGAAGGTGACTCCGTCAAACCGGATGGCGGCGACGTTGCTGCCGGCTTCGTTCCAAACGGAGGTCTCGAGCGCAGAGAGGGGGTTGGAGACGACGGGTGGGACCTGCGGTACGGCGGGTGTGGTGGGATTGGCCGTCTGGCTGGCCTCCGGCACCGCCTGAGGCGCACTGGGATTGGCGGAGGGGGTCTGGGCGGCCGATTGGCCTGCGGCGCTGGTGCCTATGCCGCTGGGGCTTTGCGCAAGGGCGGATGCGGCGGAAAGCAATGTGGCGAGCAGCGTCAGGCACAACCGGCCTGATCGACTTTCGGTCCGCCGACTCCGTGATTTGTTTGCCGCCGCTCCCCGTCCCTTTCTCTTTGCCCGACCCGACACCGTTTGTCCTTCCATCTGCTGGACCAGCCGGTCCGAGGTTTCTCACTGCACTCGGTCGGGGATCAAAGATCCTCGGACCAGGCGGTGCGCACACTTTGCCCTAGGGCACAGGATAGTACAGCGTGGGATGTAGCAGGAGTGACTCAGGTTGGCCGTACGGAGGAGGCGAGTGCGGGCAGGTTGGGGGACATCTCTATACTGAAACCCATGCCGCTGAGCGTTGTTTCTGCCCAAAAATCCGTTTCGGAACTGTCCCTCAGGGAGGAGATCACAACAACTTCGTCCCCTGAGGCCAAGGAGCGATACTCGCGGCAGGTCCTGTTCCCGGGGATCGGAGCTGCAGGGCAGGAGAAGCTCAGGGCGGCGCATGCTGCGGTAGTGGGTGTGGGGGCAACCGGGGCCGCGGCCGCGGGGCTGCTGGCGCGTGCGGGTGTGGGACGGCTGACGCTGATTGACCGGGATTTCGTGGAGCCCAGCAACCTGCAACGGCAGGTGCTGTTTGACGAGAATGACGCGCGGGAGGCGCTGCCCAAGGCAGAGGCGGCACGCCGCCACCTGGGGCGTGTGAACGCGGATATAGCGGTGGCGGCAGAGGTGGCCGATTTGACGCCTTCCAATGCGGAAGGCTTGCTGGCGGGGGCGGAGCTTGTGCTGGATTGTACGGACAACTTCGAAACTCGGTATTTGCTGAACGATCTTTGTGTGCGGGATGGGCGGCCGTGGATCTATACGGCGGCGGTAGGAGCATATGCGGCGACCATGAACATTTTGCCGCATGGGGGCGGGAAAGACGGCTGGAGGAAGCGTGCAGACGCCACCGCTTGCCTGGCGTGTGTTTTTCCGGCTGCGCCCCGGGGTGAGGTGGAAACGTGCGAGACGGCCGGGGTACTGGGGCCGGCGGTAAATCTGGCGGCGTCCGTGGCGGTTGCGGAAGCGATGAAGTTCTTGACGGGGCAGCCGGAGCTTCTGCGGCGGACGCTGCTGTCGCATGATCTTTGGAGCGGCGAACGGTCGGAGATTGCGACCGGACGGCCACGGGCGGACTGCGAGGTGTGTGGGGCGCGGGTGTTTCGGGCGCTGGGGGGTGAAGGACGGCCGCAGATCACGCTGTGCGGACGAAATTCTGTGCAGATCCATGAGCATCACCGGCCGGTGGATCTGGTTGCGCTGGAGCACAGATTGAAACCGCTGGGTGAGGTGCGGGCGAACGGGCTACTGCTGCGGTTTGCGCGGCCTCCGTATACCTTGACGGTGTTTCCCGACGGACGGGCGCTGGTGCAGGGTACGACCGATGTGGGACTGGCTCGCTCGCTCTATGCGCGTTTTCTGGGCAGTTGAAGAGGGTCAGATCTCCTGAGACAACGTGGAGGGTACTTTCGTGCTTCGTAAACAGAGGTTCACGTCAGGCTCATCTGCGATACTGGTAGAGGCAACCGCACCGGAATGTACTGACGGACCCACTGGACCGCTTGCCCATGGAAGAACAAGGCTACCAAACGATGCAATCGAAACCGACTCCAGGGTTGTTTAAACGCAACCCTCCTATCGCCGGCGAGGCTGAAGCTATTGAGCGCGCCAAGCTGGGCGATCCTGACGCATTTTCCAAGCTGTATGCGCTGCATAAGCGCCGTGTCTACACTCTCTGTTTGCGCATGCTGGGCAACGTCTCTGAAGCCGAGGACATGACGCAGGAAGCATTTCTGCACCTGTTCCGGAAGCTGGGCAGCTTTCGCGGGGAGAGCGCTTTTTCCACCTGGTTGCACCGGCTTACGGTGAATCTGGTGCTGATGCATCTGCGGAAAAAGGGCTTGCAGCTGGTGTCCCTCGAGGAGACGATCAACCCCAGTGAAGAGGATGCGCCGAAGCGGGATTTTGGATCACGCGATCCTCAGCTTGCCGGTTCCGTGGACCGCGTGACACTGGAGCGGGCTGTGGCTTCACTGCCTCCGGGGTACCGGATGGTGTTTGTGCTGCATGATGTTGAGGGATTTGAGCACAACGAGATTGCGACCATGTTGGAATGCTCGACAGGCAACAGCAAGAGCCAGTTGCACAAGGCGCGGCTGCGGCTGCGGGAGTTGCTTCGTCATCCGGAGCAGTTGCCGCCCATGCCGGCTGCGGTTGCCGCGGGTATGCGGGAGATGGTGCAATGAGCGACATCCAGGGCATCAACTTCGACGCGCTGACCCCGGCAGAGTTTGAGCAGCACTTGCCGGACTTGTTTCTTGCCGGCGGCAAGCTGAGTGAGGATCCTCGTTTAGCGAAATTCCTTGGCGGAAATCCTGATTGTGCCGCTTTGGTTCGCGATCTGGAGACCATTGCCGAGACGGCAAAAAGCCTGTTCGAGCCGACTCACGATCCGAGCGATGCTGTGTGGTCCAATATTGCGAATAAGCTTCGCGAAGAGTCGTCGGACGACGGCGGCGTGACCGACATGGCGGGCTAGGATTCGTCAAGAGAATCACGAAGCGGCAGGTCCCGAGAGGGCCTGCCGCTCTTTCTTTTCAGGACCGGATGTGAGGATCTGTCTGTATGAAAAGCAACACGCATGCCGAGCCGATAGATGGAGTACGGCGTCTTGTTCTGACGGGCTTTATGGGGTCGGGAAAGACAACGGTGGGACGGTTGTTGGCGGCGAGACTAGGGTGGCGGTTTGCGGACCTGGATGACTCCATTGAGGAGTTGCTTGGACGTTCGGTTCCGCAGATCTTTGCGGAGCAGGGAGAGGCGGCGTTCCGGGCGGCGGAACTCGATGCGCTGCGGGAACTGCTGGCGGGTTCGCGGGTGGTGATTGCGTTGGGGGGTGGGGCGCCGGAGACACTTGGTTTGCGTGATCTGCTGGCGGGCGCGCCGGAGACTGCGGTTGTGTATCTTGAGGGCGCCTTCGAACCCCTGTATGGGAGATGTGCACGCCAGGCGCTCGACCCAACGGCAGCTGCGCGACCACTGCTGGGCTCACGAGACGAAGCGAGTGCCCGCTTTGCGAGGCGGCTAGCCTCGTACGAAGCAATCGCAACCTACACGGTTCAAGCGGAGCCGGGCCAGCCCCAGGAGGTCGCGTCTGCTCTTTTGGCAACGTTAGGTGAGAGTGTTTCTTTGCGCTGATGTGTCGCTCTGGGCGTCCTTGGTTTCACCCGCACAGGTTCGAGGTCGAGACTACAGCCCTGACCGGATTGTTCTCTGACAGCGTACTCAAGAGCGTCGCTGGTGGGGGTACGTGGATGTTTGCTTACCCGACCTTTACCGCTTCCAGGGCACGCTGCAGGCTTTGCAAATCGTAGTCGCCTTCGTGGCGCTTGCCGTTGATGTAGAAGGTCGGTGTGCCTTCCACACCGGATGCGTCACCGCTTTGCAGGCCCTGTTCCACGGCCTGCTTGTACGTACCCCGGTCCAGTTCGTCATCGAGCTTCTTTGGGTCAAGGCCGAGCTGTTTCGCCAGCTTCGGGAAAAGCTCCGTGCTCAGGTTGTCCTGGTTCTCGTAAAGGGCATCGTGCATGGCCCAGAACTTGCCTTGAGCCGCAGCAAACTCGGCCGTCTCGGCTGCTGGCTCCGCCATGGGGTGTTGCTCCAGAGGGAAATTGCGAAAAACGAAGCGCAGCCGCTCGCCGAAGTGCTTCTGAAGCTGCTTGACGACAGGGTAGGCATCCCCGCAGCTAGGACACTGGTAGTCACCGTACTCAACAAGCGTGACTTTTGCGTCTTGGTTTCCCTGGCAATGATCCTTCTCGGTGACAGGTGGTGTTAAGTGGGGCATGGTGTCTCCTGGAGCCTGTGGCGCTTTGTTGGATGCGTGGGTTGTTCCTCGCCGTGTCGACGATCTGGCTTTCAGATCATGCGCATTCTTATGGGGGGCGTCAAGCCTCAGGAATGCAGAGAAAGCGCCGGCGCGCAGCTTCAGCGGAGAAGGAGGACACCGACGGCTACGAAGGCGGTGGCGAGCCAGCGGCGCTTATCGACGTTTTCATGGAGGAAAAGCTTGGCAGAGATGGCATTGCCGATGTAGGTGAGGGCGCCGATCGCGGGGGCAGCGAAAGAGAGTTGGGCGATGCTGAGGGCGAAGAGCATGC
>CAXUDN010000038.1:0-31368 GCA_964249715.1 uncultured Acidobacteriaceae bacterium | reverse complement strand
GGGAAACGGGTTGCTACGGGACGGACGGCACGTTCTGGTGGGAAATGGACGGGTTAACTGAGTGGTAGTTGCCCTTATGAGGTTGTGGCGCTCCTGACCCCACCCTTTCCTTTGGAAAGGATGGGCCACCCCGGTTTTAGGCGTGATGCGAGAAAGTTAGTTGTGAGTTTTGGGCGGGAGGTTTTGGAGGAGGGCTTTTCCGGGAAAAAGGAGGGAGGTGGCCACGGTGAGGGTGAGGAGGGTGACGATGATGGCGAGGGAAGTGAGGGGGCCGATCTCGAGCCAGTGGCTGAGGAGCATTTTAAGGGCGGCGAAGGTGAGGAGGGCGGACAGGCCGTAGTGAAGGAAGCGGAGGCGGGTGAGCATGGCGGCGAGGAGGACGTAGAGGGAGCGAAGGCCCATGACGGCCATGATGTTAGAGGTGTAGGCGAGGAAGGGGGTGCGGGTGATGGAGAGGACGGCGGGGATGGAGTCGAGAGCGAAGACGACGTCGGAGAGTTCTACGGCGATGAGGGCGAGAAGGAGGACGGTGGGCATGAGGGTACCTGTTGGATCGTTCTCTGGGCGGGCGAGAAAGGTGGTCTGGCTGGGGCTGACGGGGTGAACGCGGGTGAGCCAGCGCAGCCAGGCGGGGGGCTTGTTGTCGCGTGACTCCTCCCCAGGGAAGAGGAGCCGGATGGCGGCGACGAGGAGGACAGCGCCGAAGAGGTACTCGATCCACGTGAAGCGGGCGAGCAGGCCAAGACCGGCGGCGATAAAGAGGCCGCGCAGCAGGATGGCGCCGAGCACGCCCCAGAAGAGGACCTTCTGCTGGCGGTTTTCGGGGATGGCGAAGAGGCGAAAGAGGAGGAGAAAGACGAAGAGATTGTCGACAGAGAGGGCTTCCTCGATGGCGTAGCCGGCGAGGTACTGCGTGGCGGCGGTGGCGTGGAGGGTGCGCCAGACAAAGCCGGCGAAGGTGAGGGCAGCGGCGATCCAGAGAATGGTGGCGAAGACGGCGCGGCGGTGGGTGTCGCGGACCCGTTTGGCCATCAGCCATTCGAGCGCAAGAAGGAGAATGACGGCGGCGTGGAAGCCGATCCAGTGGGAGAGAGGCGTCATGCGGCAGTGATTGGATGTTAATGGGGGGAGGAGGGACGGGTGCTCCACAACGTGACTTCGCATTCGTCCTCTGATCCGCGCGGACGAGTAAGGTTGTTATGGATAGCCTGTTCGAGGCTCAAGGTGGGAACCATGAATTACCGATGCGATCGATGGTCGCGCGACTGCGTTGCGGCTTTGGCCCTGATCACGGCTCTGGCGTGTTGTACCCGAAGTGCGGGGCAGGAGCCTTATCAGGTCATCGATCACTGGAAGATCGGCGGCGCCGGCGGTTGGGATTACCTGTTGGCGGACGGCCCCACGCATCTCCTCTACGTCACGCATGGGACCCGTGTGGAGGTGATCGAGACCAATACGGGGAAGTCCATTGCCGCTCTTACCGGAATGAAGGGAACGCACGGGGTTGCCCTGGATGACCTCGGCAGGTTCGGGTATATCAGCGATGGAGGCGGCAACGCCGTAGTCGTTTTTGATCGCCATACATTTGCGACGGTCGCCACAGTACCCGCGGGCAACAATCCCGATGGCATCGTCTTCGACCCCAGTACAAAGACCGTTTGGGCCTTCAACGGCCGCAGCCAGGATGTAACAGTGATTGACACGGCAAAGAATCAGGTGGTGGCGACGCTGAGTCTTCCCGGCAAACCTGAGTTCCCGGTCGCCGATGGTCAGGGGTCGATCTACGACAACATCGAGAGTGCAAACGAGATTGTCCGCATCGATGCGCGCAGGCGGCTGATTACGGCGACGTGGAAGCTACAGAATTGTGAGTCTCCTTCCGGGCTGGCCATGGACCGGGTTCACCGGCGACTTTTTGCTGTTTGCGACGGCAAGAGAATGGCGGTGCTGAACGCCGACACGGGCGAGCAACTAGCTTCGCCTGCCATCGGCGAGCGCCCGGATGCGGCCGCGTTCAGCGGCGCACGGCAGCTTGCCTTCAGTTCCAATGGCGAGGGAACCCTGAGCGTGATCGACGCAGCCCACGGATACCTTCCGGTGGAAACGCTGCCTACGGAACGGGGTGCACGCACGATGGCTTACAGCGACGGAACGGATCGTCTGTACCTTGTCACCGCGCAGTTCGGGCCACTTCCGGAGCCTACAGCCCAGGTACCGCATCCACGCCCGTCTGCGCTGCCGGGTACATTTGAGGTCCTCGTTGTAGGACGAAGGTAAGCTGGTGGCAGACCGAATCGTGCACTGCTGCGTCAAGGCTTTCGATCACTTTGGCAGCTTCTGCTCGACTTGCGGGGTCACAGGCTCCCTGGGTCCGAGCAGGACCTGCAGGCCAATGTAGGCGATCCAGCCGGGTTGGTTGTTCGTTACGGCGACTGCCTGGAAGCTTCGTCCGCCCATGAGCAGGAGATTCAGCGTTTTGTTTTGATTGAGGGCTTGTCGTCCCCCAAGGCCAATCGTGGTTTCGCGTTGCTTCGGCATCCCTGTAGCGAATTGACCGACGCCCTGTCCAGGCGGGATCCGGTTCGCGTCCTGTTCATCGTAGAGTTCGAGATAGGCTTCCGTGCGGTCGCTGAACTCATGGCCGACCAGGAGGCCGCGGCTCCAGCTTTGCGGCAAAGCGTGGTTGCCGAAGTTGTAGCCGACCTCGCCGTCGAAGCGCAGGGGTCCGACGCGCCCGTTTACCTCAAGCGGCAGATAGAAGCTCGGGCCGGGAGCGACCAGCCCACGGGGAACAGCGCGGGTGGCATTGTCCAGAAAAAGTTGCGGATAGGTGGACACGCTCAGGTTGACCACCCCCTCCGGCGTGCCTTTCGCTCCGGGCGCGTCGCCCGATGCTCCTGCCGGTTGGATGGGCTTGGTTGCAGGATGACCGAAGGCCCCGAGCAGCCCGGTTCCGAAGCGGTTCCTCACCCACCCATCCTCAGGATGATGCTCGTAGAAGCGCCACTTGATGCCGAGCAGGCTTTCTCCCAAGCCGCCGAGCACTGCCTCACTCACGGCAGGCGTCTTGGCGATTGCAGCCTGAGGCCGAACCTCTTCCACCGCAATCGGAATCTCGTACTTCAGTTGGATACGGTCACCCAGACCGTAGTTCAAGTCGAAGTCCGGGACCTGGTACGCGCCCGCAGCCGGGTTCCGATCCCCGATCCACCCAAAGTTGATCTCCCAGTGCCGATTGCCGGGCGTTTCGGGATCATCGGTGCGGAAGGGCGGTCCTCCCTGGGCGCAGGCGGAAAGAGTCTGCAATCCGAAACACACGACGAACGCAGCCCAGAGATAGCGGAACGATGGTCTTACCGAGCGCTGCGGGTACGACGAAGCCGCGAACGGGGGGAGGACCACTCGGGACAGTGTAGTGAAAGAAAGGTTCGCATAGCGGGAGAATGGGACCGTGGAAGAACTCATCAAGGGTACTGCTGAGATGCTCTCCAGGAGTACATCACAAGGAACGCAGCTTTGGATCGCGAGCAAGTGGCCAGATTCTCTGGCCTTAGCCGGGGCGATGCCGGGGTAGTTCAAGGCCAGATGGAGCGAAGGGTCCAGGCGTCGCCGGTGTAGGTGAGGGGTTGGGGGTTGGGGGACAGGAGTTCGAGGCGGAAGTTGGCGGTGGGTGGGTAGAGGAGGTCGGTGATGGCGACTGTGCCGTTCTGGGCGTAGAGCTCGAGGGAGGAGCGGTCGAGGACGAGGTGGAGGTCGAGGGGGCGGTTCGGAGCAAGGGGGGCTGCGACTGCGCCGGGGAAGTCCGGGGCGACGCGGAGGCCGCTGTGGGTGCGGTCGAGGGTGAGTTGATGGCGGGTGAGGTCGAAGTTGATTTCTGTCCAGTGGGTGTCGTCGCTGTAGAGGCGGAGGGTGGTGCCGGCGGGGACTGAGGTGAAGTGAAGGCTGATTTCGGCGGGCGAGGTGCCGGTGTAGACGGTCTGGCGCACCGATGGGGTTTTCGCGCCGTTGATGAGGGTTTGGTGGGCGGTGCGCAGGGGCTGGGTGATGGGTTGCTGGCTGAGCGCTAAGCCGTCGATATCATGCACAAGGGAGAGGCGGCGGGGGAGGCTCATCTGGCCGCGCCAAGGGCTGGTGGGGAGCTTCGCGGCGTATTGCCAGTTGTTCATCCAGCCGAGGAGGATGGGCTTTTCGGTTGGGGGGAGGTGGTTGAAGCTGATGGCGCAGTAGTCGTCTTTGCCGTAGTTGGTGAGGCCGTGGGCGCCGGGCTCGGGGGAGGCGGTGAAGCGGGTGCCGTCGAAGCTGCCGAGGAAGTATTGCTCGCCGGAGCCGCCCTGGGGAGCACCGGGGTTGAGGCCGACTTTGAGGGCCCAGGTAGAGGGGGTGTTGGGCGTTTTTGGGAGTTCTACGAGGTCGGGGCATTCCCAGTCGCCATCGGTGTCGCCGAGGGGGCCGAAGTCGCTGAGTTGGGTCCATTGCTTGAGGTCCGGGGAGCCGTAGAAGCGGACTTTGTGCTCTTTGGGGAGGGAGACGGCCATGACCCAGCGGTGCCCGGCGGGTTGCCAGGTGACGGCGGGGTCGCGGAAGTCGGCGAGGTTGAGGTCGAGGACGGGGTTGCCGGCAAAGCGGGTCCAGGTGCGGCCGTGGTCCTGGCTGACGGCGAGGGCCTGGGCCTGGTGGGGGTGCTCGGGCTTGGCGTCGTAGCCGGTGTAGGCGGTGTAGATGGCGACCATGCAGGCTTTGCCGCCGGTGCAGAGGCCGCTTGTGTCTTGCTCGTCGATGACGACGGAACCGGTGAAGACCATTTCGCCGTTGGCTTCGGGAATGGCGACGGGGAGTTCCTGCCAATGGAGGAGGTCGCGGCTGACGGCGTGGCCCCAGCTCATGTGGCCCCAGACGTCGCCGAAGGGGTTGTATTGAAAGAAGAGGTGGTACTCGCCGTCGAAGAAGACGAGGCCGTTGGGGTCGTTGGTCCAGTGCTGGCGGGGGCTGAAGTGGACCTGGGGGCGGAAGGGCTGGTTGTAGGCGTTGGGGGTTTGGGCGAGCGAGGGGAGATTGAAGCTGAGTGCGAGTGAAAGGACGGCCAGGGCGCGCTTGAGGGGCATGGAGGGCTCCGGGAGAAAGCATACGGTGTTGGGCTTGTGTAGGGTGAGGAAGGAGGTTGAGGGCGTTGGTTGTGTCGCAAGCTGGGTTGCCGATCGATGCGTTGCTGCCGGAGGTGGTGGCGTGCTTGCGAAGGGCGCCGAATCTGGTGATTGAGGCGGCGCCGGGGGCGGGGAAGACGACGCGGGTGCCACCGGCGTTGTTGGGGGTGGTGACGGGGGAGGTGGTGGTGCTGGAGCCGCGACGGATTGCGGCGCGGCTGGCGGCGCGGCGGTGTGCGGCGGAGCGGGGCGAGCAGGTTGGCGAGACGGTGGGGTACCAGGTGCGGTTTGAGGAGGCGGTGGGGCCGCGGACGCGGCTGCGGTTTGTGACCGAGGGCGTGCTGGTGCGGCGGATGCTGGGGGATCCGGAGTTGCGGGGGGTGGATGCGGTGGTGCTGGATGAGTTCCATGAGCGGCATCTGGAGACGGATCTGGCGCTGGCACTGGTGAAGCGGCTGCAGGGACGGCGTCCGGCGCTGAGGATCGTGGTGATGTCGGCGACGCTGGAGGCGGGGCCGGTGGCGCGGTACCTGTCTCGGGAGGGCGCGGAATGCGCGGTGTTGCGATCGGAGGGACGGAGCTATCCGTTGGTGGTGGAGCACCGGCCGTACGGGACGGGAGCGCTGGAAGTGCAGGTGGCGGAGGCGTTGGGGCGGGTGTTGGAGGAGGGAAGGGCGGGGCATACGCTGGTGTTTTTGCCGGGGGCGTCGGAGATTCGGCGGGCGCAGCGGGCGTGTGAGGCAGTGGCGGCGAAGGCCGGGGCGGTGGTGCTGCCGCTGCATGGGGATTTGAGTCCGGCGGAGCAGGACCGGGCGGTGGGGCCGAGTGCGGAGCGGAAGGTGATCCTGGCGACGAATGTGGCGGAGAGCTCGGTGACGATCGAGGGCGTCAATGCGGTGATCGATTCGGGGCTGGCACGGGTGGCTTCGTACTCGGCGTGGACTGGGTAGCCGACGCTGCAGGTGGCGCGGATCAGTAAGGCGTCGGCGGTGCAGCGGGCGGGTCGGGCGGGGCGCACAGGACCGGGGCGGGCGATCAGGCTGTATCCGGTAGAGGATCTTGCGCAGCGGGCGGAGCATGAGGCGCCGGAGATTCTGCGGGCTGATTTGAGTGGGCTTTGCCTGACGCTGCGGGCGATGGGTATAGGGCATGCGCGCGATTTGGAGTGGCTGGATACGCCGCCGGAGCAAGCGATGGCGCGTGCGGAGGAGATGTTGGACCGCCTGGGGGTGGGTGCGGGGAATGCGGGGGAGTTGGCGCGGTTTCCTTTGCCTCCGCGGCTTGCGCGGATGCTGGTGGAGGCGGCGCAACGAGGGGTGGCGGACGATGGGGTGGCGGTGGCGGCTTTGCTGGGTGGTGGGGAGCGCTACGGGGCGACGGATTTGATGGCGGCGCTGGATGTGCCGGCGGAGGGGCGGACGCTGCAGCAGCGGGGGCAGCTGCGGCGGCTGCTGCGGGGAGGGAAGCAGGTGGGGCATGACGAAGACGCGTTGCTGCTGGCGGTGTTGACGGGGTTTCCGGACCGGGTGGCGCGGATGCGGGCGGGGAAGGTGGTGCAGCTGGCGAATGGGGTCGCGGCGGAGCTGGCGGGAGAGCGGCCGGGGTATGAGTTTATGGTCGTGGTGGATGCAGAGGATCGAAAGGAGAAGGGGATGCCGCTGGTGCGGCTGACGGCGCGGGTGGAGCCGGAGTGGTTGCTGGATCTGTTTCCGGAGCGGGTGCGGGAGGAGGTGGTGCTGGAGTGGAACGCCGGGGCGGAGCGGGTGGATGCAGTGAGCCGGTTGCGGTATGACGCGTTGATTTTGGAGGAGTCGCGGGGTGGGGCGCTGGATGGCGAGGGGGCGGCGGCGATGCTGGCGGGGAAGGCGCTGGAGGCGGGGATTGCGCGGTTTGTGGATGAGGAGGCTTTAGGGGAGACCGTGGCGCGGCTGGCGTTTGCGGGGGTGAGGGCGGTGTCGGCGGAGGAGGTGTTGCGGGCGATGTGTGCGGGGTTGCGGAGTTTTGGGGAGTTGCGGGAGGCGGCGAAGGGGCTACTGGGGAGGATGGAAATTGAGGCTGGGCCGGTGTTAGGGAGGTTGGCTCCGGCGACGATCAGGCTGCCGGGTGGACGAGCGACGAAGGTGCATTACGAGGCGGGGAAGGCGCCGTGGATTGCGTCGCGGTTGCAGGATTTTTTTGGGATGAGGGAGACGCCGCGGGTGGGGGTGGAACGGGTGCCGGTGGTGGTGCACCTGCTGGCGCCGAATCATCGGGCGGTGCAGACGACTACGGATTTGGCTGGGTTTTGGGAGCGGCTGTACCCGCAGGTGCGGCGGGAGTTGATGCGGCGGTACCCGCGGCATGCGTGGCCTGAGAAGGTGTGAGGCTTTTCCCTTCGCTAGAGAATGAGGTGGTTGCTCCCGCGAGAAGGGGCCGAGCTTGCCTCAGCGGCTAAAGCCGGTTTGCTTTGGAAGGAGGATGGCACGGCTGAAGCCGTGCCCCTTTGTGTTTGAGACGGTTTGAGGGTTTGGTTAAAAGCCGATGCCGGAGGTGAAGGTGGTTTCCGGTGAAAGCGGCACGGTGAGGCTGTGCCGCTTAGTTTTTGCGTCGGGTTTGGGAGGCTGGTTATTTGCTGACGCCGAAGGTGAAGACGGTTTCGGAGTGCATGGTCTGGCCGGGGCGGAGGGTGGTGCTGGGGAAGTTGGGTTGGTTGGGGGAGTCGGGGAAGTGTTGGGTTTCGAGGCAGAGGCCCGCGTGCTTGGCATATTGCGCGCCGCCTACGCCGGTGAGGGAGCCCTCGAGGAAGTTGCCGGAGTAGAACTGCACGCCGGGTTCCGTGGTGGTTTCGGTGAGCGTACGGCCGCTGGATGGATCGACGACTTTGGCGGCGAGGTGCGGGCCGGGGCCGCCCGAATTAATGACGAAATTGTGGTCGTAGCCGCCGGCGATTTTGAGCTGGTCGTTAGCGTCGTTGATGTGGGCGCCGATGGCCATCGGCTGGCGGAAGTCGAAGGGCGTGCCGGCGACGGGGGCGAGTTGGCCGGTGGGGATGAGCGTGGCGTTGACGGGGGTGATGCGGTCGGCGTTGATCTGGATAGTGTCTTTGAGGATGTCGCCGCTGTTCTCGCCGCCGAGGTTGAAGTAGGTATGGTTGGTGATGTTGAAGACGGTGGGCTTGGTGGTGGTGGCGCTGTAGTCAATTTTGAGCGACTTGCCTTCAAGGGTGTAGCGGACGTGGACGGTGAACTGGCCGGGGAAGCCCATGTCGCCATCGGGGCTGACGAGGGTGAGCTCTACGCCGTCCGCGGTTTTGGTGCCGGTCCAGACTTTGCGGTCGAAGCCGGAGGTGCCGCCGTGGAGGGCGTTGCCGTGGTCGTTGGTGGGGATGTGATAGGTGGCGCCGTCGAGCTTGAAGGTGCCGTTGGCGATGCGGTTGCCGTAGCGGCCGACGACGGAGCCCATGTACGTCTTGCTGTCGGCCTGATAACCCGCGAGATTCTTGAAGCCGAGAATCACATCGGCCCGCTTGCCCGTGCGGTCCGGAGCTTCGATGCTGACGATATGTGCGCCGTAGTTGGTGATGCGCACCGTGAGATCGCTGTCGGTGAGGGTGTAGAGCTCGACGGGCTTGCCGTCAGAGGTGCCCCAGGGCGCGGAGGTGACGGCTGCTTGAGCGAGGGAGGCGGCGGCGAAAAAGGAAAGGGCTACAGGCGTAAATTTCATCAGGTCTCCGGGTGCGAAGAGAAGTGTACTGCGCGGGTGGGATGTCTGGCATGCCTTGTGTCCGGGTGATGCGCGTTGAGGCATAGGGCAGTGGCGCACACGGCGGAGAATACACGGTTGGAGGCCGGGCGCGAAAGTCTGAAACCGCTTACCATTGAGGAATTGGAGAAGGGATATGCTGCTCGGTGAACTGCGCGCGGAGGTGCTGGAGGCCAACCTTGAACTGGTGCGGCGGGGGTTGGTGCTGTACACCTTCGGCAATGCCTCGGGCGTGGACCGCGGGCAGGGGCTGGTGGTGATCAAGCCTTCAGGCGTCGACTACGACGAGCTGCGGCCCGAGCACATGGTGGTGACGGATCTCCACGGCAAGATTGTGGAAGGCGACTTGCGTCCATCGTCCGATCTCGATACGCATACACTGCTGTATCGCGAGTTTCCGACCATCGGCGCGGTGGTGCACACGCACTCGGAGTTCGCAACGAGCTTTGCGCAGGCGGGGCTGCCGATTCCGGCGTTTGGGACGACACATGCCGACTATTTCTATGGGCCCGTCCCGGTGACCGAGCCGCTTTCCGATGAGGCGATCCAGGGCAGCTACGTGCATGAGACAGGTGTTGCGATTCTGCGGCGCTTTCAAGGCAAGTCAGGCCATGGTGCATTGGATCCGCTTGCGGTGCCTGCATGCCTGGTAGCGGGCCATGCGCCCTTTGCGTGGGGACGAACGCCGCATGATGCGGCGCACAACGCAGTTGTGCTGGAGGCCGTGGCGAAGATGGCGTACCGGACCATTACGTTGAAGGCAAACGCGGGTGAGGTCTCGCAGGCTTTGCTGGACCGGCATTATTTCCGTAAGCATGGGGCAAATGCGACGTATGGCCAGGGGTAGAGGCTGGGTCGCAGACGATGCGGCAGGGCAAACGAACCTCAGCGGATGAAGCCGCAGGGACTCGCGACTCTTACGGTGGGCTGAAGCCCCAAACCTTCCCGTTCGTTCAGTTTTACAGAAGCGGAAGACGGCGTTTATGCTTGCAAAGCCGGTGTTGATAAGGGGGTTGTGCGAACGACTTCGGCTGCGATCTCGCGCAGCGCGGGTAGCACATCACCGAGCGCCACGGGTTCCGCATTGCGGCTCCCTAGACCGAAGTAAAGCTTGCGGTAGAGCGCGTAGAGACGCTCGTAGACGGCTGCCGCTTCGGGTTGTGGGGTGTATTCGCGGTGCTTGGGGCACATGCGGTCCTGGCCTTCGGCGATGGAGGTAAACACACCCGCCGCAAGGCCCGCGAAGATGCCTGAGCCCACGCTGGTGGGCGGACTGTCCGGCACCAGCACGGGCTTGTTCAGGACATTGGCGTAAACCTGGTTGAGGACAGTGTTGTTCTGCGGGATACCGCCTGCATTGATCACGCGGTCGATTGGCACACCGCCTTCGGCCATACGCTCGAGCACAATGCGGGTGTGAAAGGCTGTGCCTTCAATGGCGGCGAAGAGCTCATCCTGCGCGGTGTGCAGCAGGTTCCATCCCAGGGTGACGCCGCCAAGCTCGGGGTTCACGAGGACGGTGCGGTCACCGTTGTCCCAGCTCATGCGCAGGAGGCCGGTCTGGCCTGCCCTGTAGTGTTCAAGGCCCTGCGAGAGCGTGCGCACATCGGTCGCGGCGCGTTTGGCGATGGCCTCGAAGATGTCGCCGACAGCGGACAGGCCGGCTTCGACCCCCACCAGCGAAGGGTCAACGCTGCCGGGCACAACACCGCAGACACCCTGGACGAGGCCGGCCTCCGCGCCCATCGCGATAATGCAGGTGGAGGTGCCGACCACGTTGACGACGTCGCCCTCGCGGCAGCCCGCGCCGATGGCGTCCCAATGCGCATCGAACGCGCCGACCGGGATGGGGATGCCGGCGCGGAGGCCGAGGCGCTCAGCCCACACTTGGGCGAGATGGCCGGCGAGATGATCGGAGGTGAGCACGTCGCCGCTCATCTTGTCGCGGATGCCGTCGAACAGCGGGTCGAGCCCTGAGAGAAAGGCCTGCGAGGGATAGCCTCCCCAGCGCGGATTCCACATCCACTTGTGGCCCATGGCGCAGACACTACGCTTGACCTGCCCAGGCGAAGTGATCCCGCAAAGCGTGGCTGCAACCATGTCGCAATGCTCGAAGGCCGAGGCGAACTTGTCGCGCCTGTCGGGGTTGTTGCGCAGCCAATGCAGCAGCTTGGCCCATCCCCACTCGTGCGAGTAGACGCCGCCGCACCACTCGATGGCTTGAAGATTCTGCTCGTGGGCGAGAGCGGTGATTTGCCGTGCTTCGCGCAGGGCGCGATGGTCGCACCAGAGATAGTATTCATCGAGCGGCTGCATGGCTGCATCGACGAAGATGACGCTGGAGCCGGTGGTGTCGATGGCGAGCGCGACAATGTCATCGCCGCTGACACCAGTCTGTTCGATGACCTCGCGCATGGCCTTCGCGAGCGCGTTCATCTGGTCGTCGTGCGACTGCGTGGCGTAGTCAGGGTCGCTGCGCTTGCGGTGCAGCGGATAGCTTGCCGACGCTGTGCCGAGACGGCCCTCCTCGCTGTCCAGCAGCGTGACCCGCGTGCTCAGCGTTCCAAAATCTACACCCGCAACGATTGCCACAGAACCTCACATGTACACGAGAGACGAAAGAGACTTGAAGCGCCACCAGAGTAGCAGAACCTCACGTGAAATCGATTACACGGCGACGAGCTCAGGGCGACGACCCATCCGGCAACGGCGTCGCATGGGGACGGCTGTCGCCTTTGCGCAACTCCGCCTGCGCCTCTTCGGTTCGGCCCAGCCTGGTGAGCGCCAGGCCCCGGTAGTAGTGCGGCGGGGGATAGCTCGGATCACTCGCTTCGGCTTGCGCGAGGTACTGTTCGGCCTGGGCATACTGCCGGGCACGCAGGGCTAGTTGCCCCATGCCGGTAAGCGCACCCGCATGCTTGGGATCACGCACCAGCACCTTTTGGAAGTAAGCGGAGGCGTCGGCGTCCTGTTGCAGATTGAGATCAATCTCTCCCAGCTGGTAGTACGACTCGGTCTGCCTGGGCTGCAGCTTGATGGAGGTCTCGAAGGCCTGGCGGGCGTCGTCATCCCGCTGCTCCATGGCATAGACATGGCCGAGACCAAAATAGGCTGAGGCGTCGTTCGGACGCAGGCCGAGATAGGTTTTCAGGTCGCGTTCGGCGTCGGGAAGGCGCTGCATTTCGGTCTCAAGCCTGCCAGTTGCATAGATCGTCTTTGGATCGGCGGGCCGCAACGCACGTGCAGTTTGTAACGCGTCATTCGCGAGCGCGTACTGCTTCAGCGCAGTCGCCTCCACGCCGAGATCCACGAACAACTCCGCCTCGGTTGGCAGTGCTGCGGTTGCTCGCTGAAGCACCGCTAGCGCCAACTCAGGGTGCGGTCCCTTTGCCTCTTGCAGGGCGAGCGTCGTGGCCGCCGCGACCTCCCCGCGATGCGCCTCTTTGTCTTCGGGAAACCGCGGGAGAAGAGCTTCGAAGCAGTCCATCGCGGCAGCGTAGCGACGGGCCTGCAGGATGGTGTTGCAGGCAGTAACTTCCGCACTTGGGTGAGGTGATATCTCCTGTTCGTCTATACGGAGAGCGTAAGCGCTCGATGACCGCGCGGCGGCAACGGTCATCAGCGGTGCCGCAAGAAGCCAAATGCGGAAGCATCCGGTCACGGCTGTCTTGGTGCTCCGGAAGCGGCTTCGGGCGATGTACGTGCCTTGGGCTTCGGGGTCTCTTCTCCGGCCGGGCTCTGCTGATCGACCACCAGCTTCAGGTGTGCCAAGGCATCCTGCGCTTCCGCTTTGCGGTCCAGCTTTCCGTACACACGAGCCAACTGGTACCAAGCCCCTTTCTGAATAAAAGGCGTTGGCTCATGCTGCAGAGAGACATGAAGCCATTGAACCGCTTCTTCGTTCTTACCCAGCTCGGCTAGCCCAAGCCCGAGATAAAAGGCGGTTGGTGAGGGGTTGGCATTCCTCTTTTGTGCTTCTCGCAGCAGCGTGACGCCTTCGTCCGGCTTGCCCCGTTCCACGTCCAACCGACCCAGGTCGTACATCGCGACGGCACTCTGCGGATTCATCTTGAGTACCTGTTCGTAGGTGGCAGCGGCTGAGTCAACTTGCCCGGCCTTTTGCTCTTCGTCGCCCAATTCTTCCAGCAGATCAGGGTTGCCAGGCTGTTTCCGGATAGCGGCTTTAAATTCAGCAACTGATTTTTGTGTCTCTCCAGAGCCATCCAGACTTTCCGCGGTGGCGCGATGAACCAGGGCTGAATCCGGGTCCAGTTGGTAGAGCTTGGCCAAGGAGGCTTTTACGACCTCGCCATGCGCCTTCGCCTGCAAATACAAGACTTCCGGGTCGTCCTTCTTGAGGTCTGCCGCATGATCGATGACAGGCACAGCTTCCGCAGTGCGGTTCGCGGAGAGAAGTGCAATGGTTAGCCAAGTTGCAGCTTCCACGTTGTCAGGGACCAGGCTAAGTTCCGCCCGCAGGCTCGACAGCGCGTCCTCATTACGTCCTATCTGGTATTCGGCGATGCCAAGGAAGAGATGCACGCCACCTAGGCGGGAATCGAGTTTCGCGGCCTGTTGAAGGGAGATGATTGCTCCGTCCGCGCCCCCCTCCTTCAGTTGCACCAAGCCCAGACCGAGAAACGCCTCAGCGGAGTTCGGCGCCATCCGGGCGGCAGCGCGAAAGGAGGACTCAGCAAAAGGCAGGTCGCCGCGCTGCATTGCGGCGCTGCCCTTTTGCAGCAGGGATTCGACGGTGCGCGGCCCTGCTGGTTCTTGACACTGCGCAGCAGAGAACCCGAGAAGGAGGCAGGCCCAGAGGAACTGTCGATAGAAGGCAAAGGACATGAGACTGTCTCGTGGCTTGAAGACGCAAAGCCCACGCAGTCATTCTAGAGCACAAAAAACGCAAAAGGGACAGCTCGAAAGCTGTCCCTCTCTGCACGAGGCGTCCTGGTTAAAACTGGATGCGGCCTGTGAGCTGCAGTTTTCTCGGCCCGTCGATATCCCCTGTGGGTACGCCGAACGTGAGATCACCTGGGGCCGTATCTGGTGTGGAGAAAACGTGGCGGTTGAAGGCATTCAGCATTTCCAGTTTGAGAAAAAACGTCTTGCCTTCCCCGATCGGCGTCTTTTTCAAGAAGCTGAAATCCTCGTTCACATACTTGTAATTGCGGATTTCACCGGTGACACGCGGCACGTTTCCAAACTGGAAACCGCCGTTATCACAGGTATCGCAGATGACGCCCGGCACGGAAAGCTTCACGGCGCGCAAACGACGAATATCAGCCGTGTTTTGATCCAGGAACGCCGGTGAGGTTTGCAGCGCCGCATAGCCCGGATTATCCAGCTGTCCGTTGACTGCCCTGGGAATTGCGAGTCCATTAAATTCGGAATCCACATTTGGGTCCGGACCTAGCGGAGGGTTCACCGGTGCCTGGCCGGCGGGTGCGTAACCCAGCGCAAGCTCGCGGAAGGGGTTGATGTGTCCCCTGCGCGCGTTGCTGGCTAAACTGGCATTGGGGATGCGGGTGAACGCGATGAAGTTATCCCACCCGGGAATCCCAGTCGCGCCACCGAAGGAGGTGGGTTCTCCCGATTGGTAGCGTTGTACACCGCCAATTTCGAACCCGCTAATAAGCGACCGGAGAACGGGGTTCTTGAAATTGGCGAAAGCCTTGCCTTTGCCAAACGGTAGCTCGTAAAGATAGCTAAGGACAAAAGTGTTGGGAATGTCTTGAATGGAGAGCGCCTTGGTGCTCTTGGAGTCAAACGGATTCTGCTCCTGGTTTACACCTCCATTAGTGCCTGGGAGAGCGGAATCGGCATTCGTGATGTCCTTCGACCAGGTATACGAGGCTTGAAGGTTGAGACCTGCACGGAAGCGACGCTCCAGACTGGCAATCAGCGCTTCATAAGACGAATGGCCGGTGTTCTGCAAGCAGCAATCCGTGGCGATGTACCCGTACTGCGGGAAGGGACGCAGCGCCTGCTGCACGTTGCCATTAAAAGCCGCATAGGGAGAGGTAAGGCCGTTGGCAGCCAGGTTGTAGTCGACCAGCGCGTCGCCGCGGCTGAAGTTGGTTGGCTGCATATTGTTGATGTTTTGAATCCCGGAGTGCAGGTGAGAACTCGCCGAGCCGATATAGCCAAGCGTAAAGATCAGATCCTTCGCGAGCTCCTGCTGGATCTGCAGGTTCCACTGATTTACCTGAGCCGGACGTCCTTGATTTGCTCCGATGTAGCTGCCCCCTACGGCCTCGGGAGCATTTGCATTACCGTTATCGAAGTAGGCCGGGTCCAGGTCAGTTCCCGCGTTGATGGGGGCGACGCCGCCATCAACTGAGAACGCCGGATCGAAACCGTTGGAGAACTGCTGGGTTGTGACGGTGTAGCCGGCAATTGTGCTGCCGCCGAAGTCCGAATACTGAAGCGGACCATAGAGGGTCGCGAAACCGCCGCGGACGACGAAGGTGTTGTTACGCGATGCCGGAGAGAATGCAAAACCGATACGCGGCGCCACGTCCTTGAACCACGTGTCGGCCCAACGCGTATTGCAATTGGTGCAGGTTGTGCCGAACACCAGCGCACCCGGCAAACCGTTCTTGGGGTCGGTCGCTGTCAGGCTGAAGTTTGAGGTGTTGTTATGGGCTTCCCGGCGGGGTTGGTCGATGTCATACCGCACGCCCAAATTCAGGACGAGGCTATTGGAGACTTTGAAGTCGTCCTGTGCAAAGGCTGCCCAGTAATTGGAAATCCAGCGAGGCTGGCTCGCAGGCACCGTGGACGCGGAGTAGTCTCCTGCGCCGAGCAGCAGGCTGGCGAAACCATTGCCGGTTCCATTCTGGAAGACGCCGGTCTGTGTCGCCTTGGTCTCGCCAGTCTCGAAGTTGAGTTGACCGTTGATCTGCTGCTCTGCCAATGGCGAGTACTGCTGATACCGGTAGTCGGCACCGAACTTGAAGCTGTTCCGGCCCTTCTGCCAGCTGACGTTGTCATCGATTCTGATTCCGTTATCGACGTTGTCCCCGAGTTGGTTCCGGCTCAGCGGCGAATATCCGCCAACGTTGACATTCGGGAAGCAGCATTGAAAAGGGAGGCCAAGCTGCGTGGAGTAGTTCGTTCCCGCCAGCGCCTCGATCGAGCCATTGATGGAGTTCGAGCGATTGAGCCCTGCGTTCAGGTGGTTGAGGAGGGTCGGCGTAATCACGTGATCCCAGCCCGCACGTCCGAAATGCGTGATGAAATTCTGTGTTTGGGTGTTGTAGTCGACCGGGGAGGGAAAGGAGAGGTTCTGCGGATTGTTGCGGGTGTTATCGCGGGAACTGTAAGACCCGAAAAGCTTGTCCTTGGCGCCCAGCGCCTGATCCACGCGGATGGTGTAGGTCGTGTTCGTTAGGGGAGAGGAAGACGTGAGGGTGTAGTTGCCGCCGAGTGCGCCCGTGGTTGGCGTGGGGTAGAAGGCGGCGATCTTTGCGCCGGTGGAACTGAAACGGGCTGCCGGAATGATGTTGCCCGGGAACGCAGTTCGGCAGCGAATACCCCCAACAGATTGTGTCGTCGCAGGGTCGAAGATCTGTCCGTTCAGAATGGCCGTTCCGTCGCAAGGGTTGATTTGGCCGGTTGGTCCATTGATCAGCTGGTCAGCGAAGTTGCCCGTGCGTTCTGTCAACGTGGGGACCGTGCTGGTGTAGGGGCCGCCCAGGGTAAGGCGGTATTGCTCCCATGAGAAGAAGGCGAAGGTGCGGTCCTTGGCGTTATAAAGATGGGGGATGCTTGCAGGGCCGCCTACGTTGATACCGAAGTCGTACTGCTTGTCCGGCGGACGGTTGAAGTTGGAGGCGCGCGGGTCGCCGACGGATTCGTAGAAGGCCTTCTGTCCGTTATTGAAGTAGTCGTTCGCATCGAGGAACTCGTTCCGGAATATGCCGAACAGGCTACCGTGATAGTTGTTCGTGCCGGACTTGGTTACGAAATCCTCAAGTCCACCCGTAGTGCGGCCAAACTCTGCCGCGGGAGTGGACGTGGTGACCTTGAACTCGGAGATGGCTTCAACAGACGGCGCTTCTTCGTCGAAAGACGATCCGTTTTCGGATCGGGTTTGGCTGGCGCCATCGAGTAAGACCTCGTTGCCGAAGTTCTGACCGCCGCCGATCTTCGAAATGAACACGCCGTTTGCGTTGTTGCCCGTGCCCGGACCCGCTGTGCCGGGAATCAGGAAGACAAACGATTCAGGAGATCGCAGATTGCCGACACCGTTGGCAAGCGACAGCGGCAGTTCGATGATCTGTTGATCTGTCACTGTGCCGCCTACTTCGGACGATTGCGATTCAACCGTTGGCGCGTTGGCGTCAACGGTCACGCTTTCGTTCGCGCCGCCCGCCGAGAGCTTGGCGTCGAAGGCGGTCGTTGTGCCGACGCGTACTTCAATGCCGGTATCCACTTCCTGGCGAAATCCCGGAGCGACGACAGTCAGCGTGTAACGGCCAAGCGGAATCGAAGGAAATCGGTAGCCGCCGGAAGTGGTCGAAGTCGTGTTCTGAACAGAGCCAGTCGCTTCATTCTTTGCGCTGATCTGAGCATTCGGAATCGCGGCGCCACTGGGATCGAGCACGTTGCCAGCAAGCTGGCCTTGATCGGTTTGCGCAGATGTTGTTGCCCACGCACAGAAAACTATTGCAAGAATGCCAAGCCACGCCCGCACCTGCCGGAATGCTTTCATCGTATCTCCTAAGTCCTGCTACTCCACTAAAAACGGCTATGTATGCCGCTCCTGATTCGCTGTCGAAATTGTCGTCTTACTGAAAGCTGAGCGCGGTTGATCGTCCGGTTGATTCGCTGTGCGGCCTCGTCGCGGCTAAACACAAAAGCATCCTGGCACTCCTGAACCCGTTAGGGGTAAATGAACCAACGTCACGTGGTGCATGAAATCGGTTACATAACCACAAAACGCTCAAGTTTTTAAGTGCAATGAACCCTACAGAACTGGCATTACTGCTGTCAACTGTCTTCTTCTCGTGCTTTCTAAAATCGCGTCCGAATCGGCTTAGCCCTCACCGCGGTCAGGGTGTCCTTGCCGTGGCGGAGGGTTCCGCGAGGGTGCGTGCGGCGGCAAACTCCGCCTCCGCTGCCTGGGTTTTCCCAAGATGGCGGTAGGCCTGTCCCAGCAGAAAGTGCAGGCCCGAATTCCTTGGATCCTCGGCGATTGCCAGCTCGAATTGCTTGGCCGCGGGATCGAATTTCGCCTCCTGCAGGTACAGGTGGCCGAGCTGCTCGTGCACGCGGGGATCCGCCGGCGCGAGTGTTTGCGCCTGGGTCAGCAGTGGCTCGGCTCCGGCGGTATCGCCGCGGTGCAGAAGCACGATGGAGAGGTTCAATAGCGGTTGCTCGCTGGCCTGGTCGGGAGCTGCTGCTTTCTGCCAATCGATGGCTTGCCGGTAGGCCGCAACCGCATCGTCGGTGCGGTTCAGGCCTTCATAGGCGAGCCCCAGGTTGTTCTCGGCCTTCACGTTGTGCGGCGAGAGCTTGAGTACGTGCCCAAAGCAGGCAGCGGCTTCCGTGAAGCGCTGATCCGTGTAGCGAATGCGCCCGAGGCTGTACCACCCCTGCACGCTTTTTGGGTCGGCGCGCAGGGCCTGCAGTGTCCATTTGTCGGCATCGACGTCATCGCCGAGCAGCACATAGGCCAGGCCCACGTTGATGAGCTCTGTTGAGCTGGGAGGCCGGATGGCGGCGGCAGCGGTGTACTGCCGGAGAGCGTCCGCGGCATGGTCTTGCCGCAGCAGGCAGTACGCGAGCGCGTACATGGCGTCGGCATTGCGGGGGTGGGCCAGCAGCTCGTTGCGGAGCATGCTTTCGGCCTGGGGGAAGTGTCCGTCGTTCATCAGGCGCTCGGCCTCGCTCACGGTGGGGTCGGCGGTGTGGATGCTGGGCTGCGGTGTGACGGCTGGACCCTGCGCGCCGGCCCGTAAAGGGCTCAGGGCGAGCACGCAGACGAGCGCCGAAGGCAACGCCCTACGCACGTTCACCTCACCGCGCCTGCGGCCCTGGCGTGAGTCTCCTGCGTTGGGGGCTCCTCCACGCGGGTCTGCCTGTCGCCGGGCACATGCTCCAGTCTTTGCTGGATGCCGCTCGGCCAGCGGATCTCCACGGTGGTGGCTTCGGTATCCGGGCCGAGGCCGAAGTGCGCCCGCTTGTCGTTCGAAGAAAGATAGCTGCCCGCCGTCGAAACCGTCCAGAACTGCGCGCCGTGGGGTGTGGTCACCTTGATTTCGGCGCCGATGGCGTCGCGATTGCTTTTGTGACCGACCAGCAGCAGTGTGAGCCAGTGGTTTGTCGTGGCCGTTTCATTGTGCAGGATGTGCGCGGCGCCGCCGTTGGTCGTGACCACCGCGTCCGGGCGTCCGTCATTGTCCAGATCGCCGACCGCCATGCCGCGCCCGACCCAGGGCTGCGTGAACACACCCCCGGATTGCGCGGAGACGTCGGCGAACTTGCCTCCGCCCAGGTTGCGCGCGAGCAGCATGGGCTCTTTGTAGTGGAGTTGGGGGTAGTTCAGCTCGACGGTATCGAGATCATGACCCTGTGCGATGAGCAGGTCCTTTTTGCCGTCGTTGTCGTAGTCCAGGAAGTGGATGCCCCAGCCGGAATGGAGCAGGGTCATGGGCGCGAGGCCGGCGACGTAGGTGTCGTAGGTGAAGGAGCCGTCGCCGTTGTTGCGATAGAGCGCGTATTTCTGGTTGGCGAGGTTGGTGATGACGAGGTCGGGAAGACCGTCGTTGTTGTAGTCCTGGAAGTCGATGCCCATGCCGGCGTAGGTGCGGCCGTCGCCGTCGACGGCGATCTCGGCGGTGAGGCCGGTCTCCTCGAAGGTACCATCGCCCTTGTTGCGGTAGAGGAACTCGGGCATGGAGTCGTTGGCGACGGCGAGGTCGATCTTGCCGTCGCGGTCGAAGTCAGCGATGGCGATACCGAGGCCTTTCCCAGGTGTGGCCAGGCCCAGCTTGGCGGCCTCTTCGGTGAAGGTGCCGTCGCCGTTGTTGTGGTAGACCAGCGGTGCAATGGCGGGAAAGATGTCCGGGTGGCAGTAGGCGCGGTAGCCTTCGCGGTGCTCGCCGCACCACACGTCTTCCCAGTTCCAGCGCACGTAGCGCAGCACGACGAGATCGAGAAGGCCGTCGTTGTCGAGGTCGATCCAGGCGGCGCTGGTGGACCATTGCATGCCGGGTGTGGGGTCGCCGCCGGTGCCGGAGCGCAGGGTCACGTCGGTAAACGTGCCGTTGCCGTTGTTGTGGTACAGATGGTTGCCGCCGTATTCGGTGACGTAGAGGTCTTCAAAGCCGTCGTTGTCGTAGTCGCCCACGGCCACGCCCATGCCGTAGCCGGTGCCTTGCAGGCCGGCTTTTTCGGTTACGTCCTCAAAGGTGCCGTCTTTGCGCTGATGGTAGAGCCGGTTCCAGTCTTTGGGGGATTGTTTCTTCGGCACCGAGTCCTTGGGCGTGGGATCGGTGAGCGGTGCACCGTTGACGAAGAAGAGATCCAGCCGGCCGTCGTTGTCGAAGTCGAAGGCCGCTACGCCTGAGCCCATTGTTTCCATCAGGTATTTGTGGCTCGTGTGCGAGGCTACGCCGGTGAAGTGGATGCCCGCAGCCTCAGCGGTATCGGTGAAGTGTCCGGGAACGGCTGTTTTTGCGTCGACGGCCTGGGGCGGAGTTTGCCCCAGCGTCCTCTGACCATAGAGGAGCGAAGCGGAAAGCAGAGCTCCCGTGCACAATCTCCAACCCCAACGCATCTTTTCCATCAATGCCAGCTATTGTGCCCCTGCCGCGGCAGGTCCCAACGTGGTTGTTCCTCGGCCGGTAAGCTGGCGGATGATATCCACCTCGCGCTGGCGGTACGGCGTGTCATCCTGCTTAAAAACCTCATGGAACCAGAGCGTCGGCGGTTGCAGCGTGTATGGCCGCTCCCAGGAATCCCACGGGAAGTATGTCTGCGTTTTGCCCGCGACGAAGCCCCAGTTGATGGCGGCCACATGGTACTTTTTGGCGATCGGCAGGATCGTGTCGAAGGTGCTGCCATTGCCGCGCGCCATGTATTCCGTGCAGATCAGCGGGCGGTGCAGCGGGAGAAGCTCCTGCACGCGGGCTTCAAAGCCCTCCGGCCAATCGTAATTGTGGAAGGAGATGACGTCCGATTCTCCAAGCTGGATCTTGACCGTATCGCTTTCGCGGTCAGGATGACTCCAGTCGCCGGTCCATACGCCGCTGGTAAGGGGCTGCGTGGGATGGACCTCGCGCGCCCAGGCAAAGACCTGCGGAAGAAGTTCATTTACCCGGCGCACCTTGGCAGCGCCGTCCTCGTGGAAGCGGCCGCCGTTGTCGTTGTTGGGCTCGTTCCATACATCCCAGCCGAGGATGCGGTCGTCCTTGGCGAACGCGCCGACGACGCCCTGCACGTAGGCCTTGAGCTGCGGCTCAACGCTGGGGTCAGTCAGGCGCTGGAAGCCTGGGCTTTGCACCCAGCCGGAGTTGTGCACGCCGGGGATGGGCGGGTGCTGCGGGCCGAGGTGCGGATTGGGTTCCCAGCAGGAGTCAAAGAGTACAAGCAGGGGCCTTATGTGGTGTTTGGCCGCGATGGCGAGAAACTGATCGAGTCGCTTTTGAAAACCCTTGGGATCGCTGAGGTAGGCCTGATCCTGCAGAAACACGCGCATGGTGTTCATGCCGATCGATTCACCCATCCCCAGCTCTTTGTCGTTCAGGGCGGGGTTGAAGGTCGCCGGCTGAAACATCTCGAGCTCGTTGATGGCATCCGACGGGATAAAATTCGAGCCGACCAGCCAGGGTTGCCGGTCATACCAGGTCTGCGCCTTGGTCTCACTCCACCGGCCGCTGGTGTCAGGCGCCTGCGCGCGCCCGGCGACGCTTGCGAACAGCAGAAGGAAAACAACGAGCCGCAACTTCATCCTGTCTCCTTTGGATCGCTCACAAGAATGCAACAAACAGGGCACCCCATGCAAACGCTTACAGACGTCCGTGGAGTCGCATTCAGCTCCTCCGCAGCGGAGCCGTGGAGTGACGCACCAAAAGCCGCGGCACGATGACGTGTTCCTTCGCCGTTTCCTTTTTGGCGGCTTCGGGTTTGGAGCGCAACAGGCTCCGGAAAGCCTCGGATGCCAATTCCACCCGGGATACCACCAGCGTCGTCAGGGCAGGCTGTGTGTAAGCGCTCAACTCGATGCCGTCGAAGCCGACGACGGAGATGTCTTCGGGGATGCGCAGCCCGGCTTCGTGAATCGCGCCCATCGCGCCGATGGCTGTCAGGTCGTTCGAGGTGAGCACGGCAGTGGGGATCGCCTTACCGGAGCGCAGAATACGCTGCATCGCGTGATGGCCGCCCTCCACGCGGTGGTCGCCCTCCTGCACCCATGCGGGAGGGCCGGCGATGCCATGCTGTTCGAGCGCGTCGCGGAAAGCATGGGCGCGCACCTCCGCCGAAGCCAGCGAGAGCGGACCGCTGATGAAGGCGATGTCTTTGTGGCCCAGATTAAAAAGGTGTTCCATGGCAGCCTGCACGCCTGCCTGGTAGTCCACGCGGACGACACTGGTTCCTGGCCCTTCTACGGGGGTGTCCATGAAAACCATGGGAATCTGCCGGCGCGAAAGGCTGCGAACCAGGTGGTCCCCCATCTCGGAGGTCATGATGGCCACGCCATCCACCTTGCGCTGCAGCATGCGCGCGACGCAGGTTTCCATGCGCTTGGGGTCGTAGTTGGTGTTGGCGATGAGCACCTCCTGATTGTGCTCGACCGCGATATCCTCAAACGCCTTCACCAGCTCCGGGAAGTAGGGATTGGTGATGTCGGAAATGATGAGGCCATACATGCCGCTGCGCCCTGAGCCCAGCGTGCGTGCGTTCACATCAGGATAAAAATTCAGGGCTTCGATAGCGGCGCGTACACGCTCTGCTGTCTCCGGCGCAACGAAGGCCGTTCCGTTGATGACGCGCGACACGGTTGCCGTCGATACGCGCGCGCGACGAGCAACCGCCATAATGTTCATGCCTCTATCATGCCGTAACAGAGGATTTACGCAATACCCTTCGGTAACCGGCACGGGAGCAAACGTCTACTTACAGGCGAGTTAGCGTTCCAGGGCGACCTCAGGCCAGCTGTCTTTCCACAAGATCGGAGAGATTTGGAGCGCAGGCCGCCCGGTCGTGGCGTCGTAGGCATGAAAGACGAGCAGGTCGCGGCCGTTTTCGTCGAGCACCGACTCACCCCCCGGCCCCAGCCAGCGACTGTCTGGACTCAGCAACTGAGTTCCGCCTCCCTGCGCCATCGGAATGCCGGCTTGATCCACATAGGGGCCTGTCACTGCGGTGGAGCGCCCCACCATGGTCCGGTACGTGCTCCGCGTGCCGCGGCAGCAGAGATCCCAGGAGACGAACAGGTAGTAATACCTTCCGTGATGCACGATAAAAGGCGCTTCGATGGCTTCCCAATCCGGTGGAAGCATGGGGTGTTCCGGATCGAACTTCTGGGCTGGAACGGAGGCGGGTTTTGCGCGTGTGGCGAGCGCGTAGGTCTCCGTGTCGGTCGCGGAGAGCATGCCCGTGGAAGCGTCCAGCCTGCGCATCTTGATGCCGCTCCAGAAGCTGCCGAAGGACAACCAGGCCTGCCCCTTCGCGTCCTCAACGTAGTTAGGGTCGATGGCGTTGAAGTCGTCGCTGGCCTTCGATTCCAGCACCAGCCCCTTGTCGACCCATTTGAACTTCGGGCTGTTCCGGTCGAGCGTCTTGTTGGTTGCAAGGCCGATGCCCGAGGTGTTCACGCCGAAGAGGGAATAGGCGTAGTAGAGCCGGTACTCGCCATGCTCAAAGGAGATGTCCGGCGCCCAGAGCTCTTTCGTGCCCGGACTGCGCTGCCGAACCCATTCCGGGATCGCGTCGAAAACATGGCCGCACAGCTTCCACGCGTGCAGGTCCGTGGAGCAACGAACGGGGAACTGGCCGCCGTCCGGCGCCTTGCCGGTGGCGAACACATAGTAGGTGTTGCCGTCTTTCGCGATGGAAGGATCGTGCGTGAACGCGACGTCGCCTGTGAGTGCCAGGGCCACAGGCTGTTGAGCCTTTGCAAAGGCAAGGAGGCCGCAGAATCCTGGGCAAAGAAGCAGCCATAAGCTAACGCAACGGAACATCGATCACCTCGATGGTCAGCGGCGGCACGGTATGCTGCCAGTTGCCGCCCGGCAGCTTGGCCGTGGAGGTCACCGGCTTGATGACGTTCGGCTGGTCGATGGTGTTGGTCGCTTCATACGTGCCCCCGTGCAGACTGTTCACCGTCACCGGCCCTGCCGCGCCGCCGCCCAGAGCGATCGAAAGCGGCTGTGCCTGCGTGGAGGCGTTTACCAGCTTGAGGTGAAGCAGGTGGTCCTTCGAGCCGACGGAAGCCGAGTAGTAAAACCGCTCGCCCGCACCCGTAATGGAGCTCCTCGGCGTTCCATCGCCGAGATGGTTGCCGAACAGGGCCTGTGCGTAATAGCTGGGTGATCCATAGCTGGTGCTCGCGTCATAGCCGATCATGTTGGTGTACCACTGGCCCGCACCGGGGTTCACGTTGATGAACAGGGGTGCATAAGCGGCCATGACGATCAGGTCGCTGTTGCGCTCCATGGAGGTCATCCAGGCCGCATCGGCAAGCGCGCCGCCCCAGTTCGGTGTGGGCGTACCGTCCAGCGTGGCCCACTCACCGACGAAGATCTTGGGTCCATTGCGCGGTGCATTGTCGTAGTGGTGCGTGAAGTCGAGCATTTCGCCCACGGGCTTGTAGTAATGATCGTCGACCACGTCGGGCTGCAGATCCGCACCGCTCTCTTCCACGGGCATCGTGGCGATGAGCTTGTATTGCGGATATTTTTGCCGCAAAGCCTTGGCGAACTGCGCCCAGCGCGCATTGTAGGTGTGCGTTCCGCGTTCAAGGAAGTCCTCGTTACCGACTTCGATGAAATGCAGCGGGAAGGGCGCGGGATGCCCGTCCTTGGCGCGCTGCGCACCCCACTTCGTGGAAGTGTCACCGGTCACATATTCAACCTCATCCAGCGCCGATTGCACATAGGGCTCGAGGTCATGGCCGGCCTTCACCTTTTCACCCTGCAACGCATAGCCCGCATAGACGGCAAGGATTGGCTCGATGTGAAGCTGCTCGGTCCACTCCAGCATCTCCAACAGGCCCATGCCGTCGTCAGACCAGTAGGTCCACGGGGCCTGGTGTCCCGGGCGATCGACCAGGGGGCCAGTGGTTTCCTTCCAGTTGTACCAATCGCGCAGCGTGTCGCCTTCCAGGTAGTTGCCGCCCGGTAGACGCAAAAAGTATGGGTGGAGACCGGACATCTTCTGCATGAGATCGGCCCGGAAGCCGCCTGACTGATTCTGGTACGTGGGAGGGAAGAGGGATACGAGTTGAAAGGCGATCCTGCCGGGATGAGCGACCAGCAGAACCAGGTGATTGGCCGAACCCGCAGGCACTGCGCCTGTGGTCATCGTGTAGTCGTACTTTGACCATTCACCCGGTTTTACCTGGACGGTGGCTTCCCCAAGCACGGCACCGGTGTTATCGCTGACCAACTGCGCGCGCACCGGTCCTGCCGCGTCAGCCCTGGCGTAAAAGGAACCCACGTACTTTGTGTGCGGCTTGACGCCCATGCCCCAATAGCCCGTGTTGCTCACGCCTGCCTCGTTGCCCGCGGAGGCCTCCGTGACTGTCAGGGAAAGACTCGTGGGGAGCGCCTTGCTCGGACCGTCGTTCTTCTCCAGCTCCAGCGAGGCCCTGGCTTCGCCGCGCCGCACCAGATCCCAGTGCTCCACGCCCGACCAGCTCGCGCGCATGGTGCGGTTCTGCACCATCTCGGCGTAGAGTCCGCCTTCAAACGCATGGTTGATCTCTTCGGTCATCATGCCGTAGAGCATGGGGCTTACGGGGGAGACAATCTCTTTGGGAGAGATCGTCAACTGCGCCGGCGCGGCCGTCTGCCCAAGCAGCGAGACAGGGAACAACAGGCTGCAAGACAAGAGCGCTGCCGAAACGAACCGCTTGCGGCCGCGGGAGGCCGCGGGTGCTGACGAGGGGAACAACGGCATGCTTCTGTCTCCTGTGACTGTCCTTGAGGAGGGAGCTGGAAGGGCTGAAATCCCTTCTGAAAACGCTTACACAGCAGTTTGCCTATCGTACAGGCCGCTGCAAATCACTGGGTCAGCGGAATTGTACCCCAATGCCGCCGCCTCTGACTCCCCTGTCTGCGTTGTACCGAAACAGCAGGGATGGCGATGGTACCGGAACCTCCTGTAGGCTGAACTCGCATCTTCGCACAGGAGTCCCTCCACCATGAGCACCTCCGTAGCCCACGAGATCTGGTTCGTCACCGGCAGCCAACACCTCTACGGCCCCGAAACCCTCGAGCAAGTCGCCTCCAACTCGCGCGCCATCGCGCAATCGCTCGACGGCGAAGCGCATGTCCCCGTCCGGGTTCTCTGGAAGCCCGTGGTGAAGACCGCTGAGGAGATCCTGGCGGTGTGCCGCGAGGCAAACAACACGGAACAGTGCATCGGCCTGATCCTCTGGATGCACACGTTTTCGCCTGCAAAGATGTGGATTGCCGGCCTGGGAGCGCTGCGCAAGCCTTTCCTGCATCTGCATACCCAATTCAACGACAAGCTGCCTTACGCCACCATCGACATGGACTTCATGAATCTGAACCAGGCCGCCCATGGCGACCGCGAGTTCGGTTTTTTAACGGCCCGGCTGCGTCTTGCGCGCAAGGTCGTCGTAGGCTACTGGAAGGATCCGGAGACAGTAGGCGAGATCGCCGCCTGGACCCGCGCCGCGCTCGGCTGGAACGAGTCGCAGCACCTTAAAGTCGCCCGCTTTGGTGACAATATGCGCAACGTCGCCGTCACGGAAGGCGACAAGGTGGAAGCGCAGCGCGTCTTTGGCTATCAGGTCAACGGCTACGGCATCGGCGACCTGACCGATCGCATGGATCAGTTCAGCGATGTCGAAGTGCAAAAGCTCATTGGGGAGTATCGGGAACAGTACAGCATGGCGAAGGCGCATGACCGCGCCGACTCGCTCGGGGTAGCGGCTCGTATCGAACTCGGCCTGCGCGCGTTCCTTACCGAAGGCGGTTTTGGCGCGTTCACCGACACCTTTGAAGATCTGCACGGGATGGGTCAGCTCCCAGGCATCGCGACGCAGCGTCTGATGGCCTCGGGCTTCGGTTTTGGCGGGGAAGGCGACTGGAAGACCGCCGCGCTCGTACGCATTATGAAAGTGATGGCGCAGGGATTGCCCGGCGGCACCAGCTTTATGGAGGACTACACCTACGATCTTGCCGGCCGCAGCGACAGCAAGATTCTCGGCTCGCACATGCTGGAGATCTGCCCGAGCATCGCCATCCCTGACGAGAAGCCGTCACTGGAAGTGCATCCGCTCGGCATCGGCGGCAAGGCTGATCCGGTGCGGCTCGTGTTTACCTCGCCCAGCGGGCCTGCCGTTGTGGCCTCCATTGTCGACATGGGCAGTCGCTTCCGCATGATCGTCAATGAGATCGACGTCATCACGCCGCAGCATGACTTCCCGAAGCTCCCAGTGGCGCGTACGCTATGGCATCCGAAGCCCGATCTTAAGGTTGCCGCCGCGGCGTGGATCTATGCCGGAGGCGCGCACCACACCGGCTTCTCGCAGGCGCTCACAACGGAGCACCTGCGCGACTTTGCTGAGATCGCCAATATTGAGTTCGTGACGATCGATGCAGAGACCCGCATCCCGCAGTTCCGGCGGGAACTGCTCTGGAACGACGCGGCCTACAAGCTCGTCTAAGATAGGGTGTCATGAGTCACGCACGCAGCAGAAGCGAGCGGCATCGTCGTCAGTTTGTGATCATCTTCGCCACTAGCCTTTAGCCGCTGACTCTTTCACCGTAGCGGATGGACCGGATGCGCTGTGTTCACAAGCTCTGCAAAGGCAGGAAGCTTTTGCAGTTTGGCCAACTCCGGATTTTGACCGAAGAAGTACTCCTGCAGGCAGTGCTGCTGGACACCTGCCCGCAGTACCGCAAGCGCATGCGGGTCATTGCTGTCCGGAGCCGGTAGCTGTTCGCAGCGCGGGGAGACATCCCCTGTAGCCGCAAGAACAGCAGGCTCCGGCATCGATTTTCCAAAGGTCAGTGCAGCCACCTGCTTAAGATCCTGTTGCTGGCCCTCTGCGCGAAGAAGCTGCGTCACCCGGAACCTTGCCGGAACAAAGTCGGGCTTCAACTGCAACACAAAGCGGTATTGCTCGAGCGCTGCCTGCCTTTTTCCCTCGGTGTAAAGGATCCAGCCCAGGTTCGTATGGGCGATCAGGGATAATGGATCTTCGCGCACCGCGAGCATGGCCTCGGCCTCCGCCTGATGGTAGTGCCGCTGTGGCATGAGCACAAACACGGCGTACCAAAGGTGTGTCAGGCTATCGTGCGGCTGAAGATGGAGCGCGGTAGTGAACTCCTGCTCGGCTCCCGCATCATTCCAATCCACCAGCGCGTCCACAGCGCCGACCACCGCGTGTGCCGCGGCCAGGTGCGGCGACACAAGCAGCGCCTGCTGCCCCACGCTGCGCGCATGCGGCAGGCGTTTGCCCGGCTGGTCGCCATTGAGCGCCATCAGGATCTCCGTCTGTGCAAGACCCACCATCGCAGGGGCGTTCTGGGGCTGCACGGCCAACGTTCGTTCAAACGCCATCTGCGCCTGAACGTAGTCCCCCTGCGTGCGCTGCTTCAGGTGATACCAACCTTCCAGCTCGTTTGTGTCCGCCATCGTGAAGACGGGAGAGAAGGACGAGGACGCCTGCGCGGGGAGTACCGGAGAGGTCTCCTGCATCGCGGGGACTCTGTCGGCGGCGGCGATGGGTGTCTCGCGCGAGGAGGCCGCGACGCCTTTCGGATCAGCCACCCGCTTCCATTGCGAGGGGAACGTGCCCAGAAGCACGCCGAGCAAAAACGTCAGCGCAGCCACCGCTCCTGCAACTCCCGGAAAGCTTCGCCGGGAAACCTCCGCCGCCACGGGCAGTAAAGGCATCTGGGGCGCAGACTCGGCAAGGATCGCCGGCGCAACTTTCTCGGACATCAGGATCGTCGACGACGGTTGCGCTTCAACGCAGACTTCTGGAAGAAAACGAAAACCGATGCGTGGAATTGTCTCCACATAGATTGGGTCGCGCGAGTTGTCATCGAGGGCAAGCCGCAGACGCCGCAAGGCGCTGTTCAAACTTTGATCGAAGTCGACAAAAGTATCCGTTCCCCAAAGCCGCACGCGCAGCGCCTCGCGGGTGACCACCTGGCCGGGGTTCTCCACCAGCGCCAGAAGAACCTGAAAGGGCTGCTCCTGAATCGACAGCCGTGCACCGTCCTTCAAGAGCGCATGCGCGCCCGTGTCGACCTCAAAATTCCCAAATCGATAGACCGCCTGCCCCATGATCGAACCCTCTACCAGTTTGTAGAATTCTGTGCGGAAGTCAGCCCGACAACTCGATCACCTTACAACGAGGGCTCTTGTTCTAGCGGTGTGCTCCCCATTGTGACGGATTACGCCGGGACGTGTGTCGGCGATGAGCGACAGCGCGTCGCATCACGCGTCCGCGGTCACAATTCCGTCAGATCGGAACCATGGCATTTCTTCAGTTTTGGCGCGAAACTCAGCCTCGGTGAGGCTCGTCCGATGCGATCCAGGACAATGCCCGACGCCGCACTCCGGAGGTGTTTGCTGTGGATGAACGGATCATTCTTCATAAACTGAACGCAGGTAAGCCCAGTGGTAACTGGGAATTCCCGGTTCTTGGTAACAAGGAATTACTCATAGGTCGCGATGAGGTCTGCAAAGTGCGCTTCGACGCCAATGGGGACGATCTGGTCAGCCGCCGTCACGCCAGGATCAACATTGAAAGTTCCGATCCGGTTACAGCGACAATCACTGACCTGGGCTCCAGCAACGGAACCTTCGTCAACCGCCAGCGGGTCTTCAACACCACCCGCTTGAACCCCGGCGACGTGGTGCAGCTCGGCGCGGGTGGCCCCGAGTTTCAGTACGACTTTGAACCGAAGCCGGCCGCTGCGGTAAAAGCGACGCGCATGGCCGACCTCCCCGCCGCCGCCGCCACGCGCCAGACCAACGTTCCCGTGATGGCCGCGGCAGGGGCCATGGCCGCTACGGCGCCCGCGCCCATTCCGTCGCCTTCAGGCTCCACCACCGTCGGCAAAGCCACGGTGGAGCGCATGATTACGCAGACCAAAACGCAGACCCGTGCCCAGATGCTCTACGCCGGTCTCGCGTTGTTGCTGATCGTCGGCGCGACGACCGGCTTCCTGCTCACGCGCAAGCCGCCCGCCGGCAAGACCACGGTGATCACCAACGTCGTCGACCACGGCTCCGACAACACACCCACGACCGAAATCGCGGACAAGTTCACACCGGCCGTGGTGTACATCGAGGCGGAATGGAGTCTTGTTGACGGCAACAACGGCCACACCATCAGCCAGGTGACCGTGCCTAACATTCACAAGGACGCGACCGGTCACCTGGTCAAGTGGACCGATACCAACGTGAAGAATTTGCCCATGTTTGTTGTCAATAACGGAAAGGCCGAACCCATCCTTTCCACCGACGACGGCGGCGGCGCGTACCTGCCTGTGGGCGGCAACGGCCAGGGCTCCGGATTCATCATCTCGTCAGATGGCTTTGCGTTGACGAACCGGCACGTAGCGACTTCCTGGAACGCTGAATACGGCTGGCGCGGCGCCTCGCTCGCGCTGCTCTACGGTGCACAGAAGGACCCGGTGCTCTTCAACCCGCAGCAGCTCAACTGGATTCCCTCGCATGCCAAGATCATCGTGGAAGGCGCGCTCGATCCGGCAAATATAAAGGCGATTGAAGAAGATCCGCATTTCGCGGCTACCGTGCAGGGCCGCAACGACGCCTTCAACGTGACCTTTCCCCATTCCTCGCAACGGGCCCAGGCCAAGGTCTCCCGCGTCTCCGACCATGCCGACGTTGCCATGATCAAGATCGATCTGCCCAAGTCTCTCACCAAAGTCGACCTCTTCGATAACTACAGCACGATCAAGCCGGGCGCGCCCATCACGGTCATGGGCTATCCGGCGATTGCGCCGGACGTTGTGCAGGTTGCCGGCTCCGTCGACATCCTCAACTCCAAAAGCGCGATGCTCACCGTGCCTGATCCCACGGTTACCTCCGGCAACATCGGCCGCGTGCTGCGATCGAGCCAAAACGCCAATACAGACACCCGCACGGTCAGCACCATGGGCGACGTATATCAGCTGCAGATCAACACCGTTTCTCACGGCAACTCGGGCGGCCCGGTCTTTGATGATCACGGTCGCGTGATCGGCATCTTCACCTCCGGCACAGGCCTCAGTCAGAACGGCGGCGTCACCTTCGCGCT
>CAXUDN010000037.1:0-31670 GCA_964249715.1 uncultured Acidobacteriaceae bacterium | reverse complement strand
CGGGGCGATGTAGGGCGGCGGCGGTTGGACGCCGGCTACGCGGAGGGCCTGGTCGATGATGCCGTAGAGAAACTCGAGACTGACAGCGCCATCGATCTTGTCTCCGTTGACCCAGAGGGTCGGTGTGGAGTCGACGCCGAGCTTGGTGCCGAGGGCAAGGGAGGCATTGACGGCGGTGGCGTCCTGCTTTGCGAGGCAGGCGTTGAGTTGGCCGAGGTTCACTTTGCGGAACTGGCCCTGCTCGCGGGTGAGGCTGTCGAGTTGGTCGATGGCGCGAGGGAGAGTTTTGTCGGCTTTGGGATCTTTGGGGTCGCCACCTATGTCAGAACCGTGGGCGTGGATATAGTCGACCTCAGACCAGTAGCCGTCGTTGGACTGCGCAGCGAGACAGTTGGTATCGACGGCGGCGCGCATGGCCCAGGGATGCTTGTCGAGCGGGAAGTCCTTGTACACGATGTGGACTTTGTCGCCGTAGCGCTGCGTGAGCGCGGGAAAAATGGAGCTGTGGAGCCGGCCGCAGAAAGGGCATTCCAGGTCGTCGAAGCCGACGATGGTAACGGGGGCAGTGGCGGGGCCACCGCGGAAAGGGCGGTTGTCGGCGGAAACCAGGGTCTTGGGATCGGCGGAGATGTCGAACTTCGTGATCTGCGCGAGGGTTTTGCCGTTCCTGGAGAGCAGAAAGGTGATGGGCTTGGAAGTCTGGCCCTCGTTGACGACGGTAACGGTGAGGGTGTCGTATCCGGGGAACTCGGAAGGCGCGAGCGTGCCGACGTTGACTACGGTTTCGGGCGGGAGATTGGCCTTCTGGCGGAGCATGACTTCGACGCGGCGCTGCATCTCTGGCGCGAGCGGCGTTCCCGGAGCTGCGGTGGCGGCTGGTGTGCTCACGGTTGCGGATGTGCCGGGCGCCGGCTGCTGGGCATGGCAGCCAAGGGTGAAAAGGGCGGCGGTCAGGAGGGCAAGGGAGGCGAAGCGGGCCAAAAGCACAGTGGTTTGATTATCTCAGGTAGAGAAAGGTGAGCGTGGGGCTCTAAAACAGCCGTTCTGCCCGGCGGATGTTGCCGGCGGAGCCGATGTTGGCGAGGGTGAAATTGAAGCGATAGGAGTTTTCGTCGCGGACGGTGCCGAGATTGTATTTGCGGTACTCCACGGCGAGGCCGCAGCAGTTCCAGTTATAGCTGGTCTGCAGGGCAGCGTATTGCAGGTTGCCGCCGAGCAGGTCGAGGCCGGTGTTGGCGGCGATGGAGAGGCCGGGCCGGGTAGGGACGCCGTAGCCGATCAAAAAGCGGAGTTGGGAGAAGTTGGAGATGGGCGAGGTGACCAGCGAGGCAGTCTGGTTGGTGTCGATGACCTCCGTGGCGAAGCGGCCGGGCGCGTTCAGGCGGGCGTAGCTGAAGCCGCCGAACCAGTTGCCCTCGTGCGCGTCGAGAAAGGTGTTGGAGCTGGTGAACTTTTTGGCGCCGGTGTCGTAGTCGAAGTCCCATTCGATGTCGGTGTGTCCGGAGGTGCGCAGGCGCAGGCGCGAAACGAGCGGCGAGATGCGGCGGGGTTCGGTGAGGAAAGCGATGCCGGAGAGCGAAAGGGTTGATTCAAAGATGTTGCGGCGGTTCTGGATGACGGCGTGGCCGAAGGTTTCGTCCAGAAAGACGCGCTGGGTAAGGCGCCAGCTGACCAGCGGCTGTTGTGCGCTGACCGGTTGCGGGGTGCAGCGCGCGGCATGGTGGTTGTGGGTGCGCGTGGGCAGGTCGGGTGCCTGGGCGGAGGGGCTGGGGATGCCGTTGGCGTCGGTGGAGTCGGCGGGCGTGGGGTTCAGAACGTCGGGAACACCCTGGTCTTCGGTGGGTGTCTGCTCGCCCCCGGTGGTGAGGTCGGTCCCGGCTTCGCCCCCTTCGGGTGAAGTGCTCTCCGCAGCCTGGCAGCCCGGGGGCCGCTGGGGCGAGGGCTTGGGCCGGGGGCGGAAGTAGAGGTGCTGGGTGACGCCGTATTCGACTTCATCCGTGTCACTGACGAGATCGGCATCGTCGAAGCGGAGCACGCCGAGGAAATTGTCGACGCCGCGCACGTCGCGGTAGGTGATCTCGGGCTCCACCGTGTGGCGAAGTTCCGTGCCGAAGAGCCTGGTGAGCCGGGCCGGAACCGCGAAGTCGCGTTCGATGGAGGGTGGCCGGAGCGAGGCTTCGATCTCGACATCGGCGCGATTGAGTGGCGTTGTGAGCTCAACCGGGGAGGCACCGGCGGCGTACGGAGTCTGACGAGAGCGGCTGTACAGGGTCTCGCGCGAGGCCAGGCTGGCGCGAAGGCTCCAGCCTTGAAAGTGCAGCGGAAGACTGAGCTCCGGGCGGACGTCGACGCGTTCAACGATGCCCGAGGAGGTGAAGTTCGGCTGTGCGCGCTTCAGGCCCGCGACGGACCCGTCCAGTGACCAGAATAGCGGTGTACCCGGGATGGAGCGCTCGATGCCGTCGATGTCGAAGGACGGCACATGGAGGATGTGCACCTGCTCCCCGAGGGAGTTTCCGATGGGCACCTGCTTGAGCCCCTGGTAGCGGTCAGCGCGGCCGTCTAGGGACCAGCCGTGTGTTTGCTCGGTGACAAAGGCGATGGAGGTAATGTCGGAGCTGACGGCTTGGTTGAAGCTATCGGTGAAGGCCTCACGGTAGACATAGGAGCTCAGGTATTCGCCGTCACCGACGGCGCGGAGGTTGGGCGCGAGCTGGCGGCGGAACGCTGCTGTAAGGTCTTCGCCGCCCTGATTCACGTAGACGCCGTCGCTGGCGGTGTAGCCGCGGTCCTGCAGCGCGGAGGCATGGCCGGTCATGAAGTCCAGGCCGCGACCGCGGTAGCGGAAGGTGCCGGACTCGGAAAAGCCGCGCAGCGAGTAGTAGACCGTGCCGGCGGTGAGGTCGGCGGAGCGGCCAAGGGTGATGTAGACGTTTTCACCGATCGTGATGCCCTTGGTGCTGGAATCGCCGAGAACGGGGATCAGCAGTCCGGATTGGCGCTGCTGGCCGGTGGCCGGGATGGCGAGGTACGGAAAGAAAAGCACAGGGACGCCGAGCAGGTGAAAGGTGGCGTTGGAGCTGTGGACCTGCCCGCCGGACATGACCAGCCGGCGCGAGCTGAAGAGCCAGTCCGGACGCGGCAGCAGGCACGAGGTGACCGTGCCGTCGTAGACCGTGTAGTCCTCGGGCCCGGTTTTTTCGATGATGCGGCCGGAGAAGAGGAAGGGGTTGCTGTTCTGGAGGCCCATGCGGCCGGCGGGCGTTCCGGAGGCCGAAGGAGCAGACTGCAGCGCCGTGTCGCGATGCAGGCCGATGGAGCCGGCTGCGTCATAGAAGCGTCCCGTGCCGGTGCGCAGGTTATAGCTGCCATGGGAGGCGTTGAGGGTTTCGTCGTTGGCGGTGTCGGTGAGGCGAAGGTGACCCGTGGCTTCGACTTCGCCGGTGTCCTCGTCCAGGCGGACGGTGTCGGCTCTCAGGTGGCGGAGGCCGTAGACGATTTCGACGTCGCCCGAAAGCAGATACTCATCCCCGTGCCTGGACTGCAGATCGCTGTTCATCTCCACGTGCTCCGGATTGGCGCGGGGGACTGGAACGGCAAAGGGGATCGTGCTTAGATCAGGAGGAGTAGAGGTCTGGGTAACACCCTTGGGGAGTGTCGTTGTTGCTACTCCCTGTGCATGCAGAAGTGGATGACCAAGCAGAATGGGAATGGTACTTATGACTGACAGGCTCCGTCGCATTCGCTGGGAAAGACGCCGGGAAGATTTCGGGCGTCCTGGTCCGGGGTGTGCTGAGGTGCCAACGATCACAGACCCAAGCTTAGACGAACAAAGGTGACGGCAGTTGCGGTGCAGGATTCAACGGGCAGCACGCTGGGGGGCGGGCGAGAGAAGATGAGTGGAGCGGTGCAGATCAGCGAAGTAGTGGAAGAGACCTGGCAGGCGACCGGAACCGAGGGTGTGCCCAACCTGAAGCAGGTGGCGGCGGACCGGTTGGCGGCCCACCGGCAGCGGCGTGCGGCGGCGGTGGCGCAGGAAGCAGAGTCGGAGGCGCGCACACGGCAGCATCGCGAGGCGACGCACTCGGCGCGGCGGGAGTCCCTGCGCCGGGGCGCATCTACGGTGCGCGATGCCGTGGTGGCACGCTACCGTGAACGCGCCAGCTACCGGGAGTTTCTGGCCGAGGAAGCCGAGCGGGCGATTTCTCAGGCGCAGGCCGAGGCGGAAGTGGCCGCGCGCAACGCCAGAGCGGTCGCGGAAACCCAGATGGCGCTGCTGGAGGAACTGGACGAGTTGAACCGGCCGGATCCTGGACCCCGCGAACAGGCGATTGCGCAAAAGAAGTCTGAGACGATGGGTGAACTCGCGCACGCTTTGGCCGATATCGTCCTTGGCGCCCGGGAGTTGATCGACGAACCCCCCATGTTGACCGTGATGGAAGCTCCCGTGCCCCGGTCTGCCCGGAGCTTCAGCCCACAGGCGGAGCCGGCGATTCGTGAGATTTCGGCGGCTGGACTGACTGTACGGCTGTTTGAAGACATGCCGACGACCTCCCCTACCCTGTCGGAGGTACGGCCGCGGCGTGGTGCGCAATCGGTGAACCCTCCGCAATTTACCGACGAGGAGATGGCCGACACGCTGACGGCTCTGGAAGAGGAGATCGACTTCCGGCGCGCGCCGTCGTTTTTGTTGGCGTCCGCGATGGACGTGCAGGCGATTCCCGGCAATCTGATCGAGTTTCCGCGCGAGTTGGTGGCGGCCCGGCGGTCACGGCCCCGGCTGGCGGAGGGTCCCCTGCGGGACGAGCCAGGCGAGCCGCAATTGCGGATTTTTGAGGTGGAGCCGGAGCAGGAGTACGTTACGTCGCGGGAGACGACCCCCACGATGCCGGAGTGGCAGACGCTGCAGCTGGGCAGCTTCGAGGCCGAACCGGCGTCGTCTCCCATGGCCTCCGACGTGCAGACGGACGTGGCGCTGCCGCTCTTTGCCGCGCCGCTGGAACGGCGACTCATGTCGGCGGTGGTGGATGGCTGCTGCATAGGAACGGCGTGGTTGCTCGCTGTGGCCTGTGTGGCGGAGATTGCCGGACCGAGTCTGCGAGCCATGCCGCTGCCGTTGCTTGCCGTTTCCGGGCTGGCGGCCCTTACCGTCTTTGCTGTTTTGTACGGGATGCTCTTCTTCTCCCTGGCGGAGGCGACACCGGGTATGCGCTATGCGCGGATCGCGTTGTGCACTTTTGGCGACGGCAATCCGAGCCGCCGGGCGATGCGGCGCAGGGTTCTGTCGACGGCACTGGCCGCCTGCCCGCTCGGGCTTGGGCTGGCCTGGGTCTTGATGGACAACGACACGCTTGGCTGGCATGACCGGATGAGCCGGATGTACCAGCGGGCGTATTAGTGCAAGGCCTGCGGGTTTTTTCGTGCTCTCGCGAGTCAAGCGGGCGCAGACCGTGTTTAACGCTGGAGAGCAGGGCTTGCGCAGGGTGAAAGTGCATCGGCTAGAGTTGCTCTGAATGGAGAAGAAGCACATCCTTATGCCCTTTCGTGCGGAAATGGTCGCCTTTGCCCTTGTTGCCCCTGCCGTTTCCCTGGCTCTCGCAGCCGGCGTTCGACCTACAACGATCGTGCAGGGTTCCGGAGATCCAGCGTCGAACCCGGGCTTCTACACGACCCGGGTGCAGCCAATACTCCAGACGAACTGCTACCGGTGCCATGCCGGGTTGAACCACCGTGGCGGCCTGCAGTTGGACTCGGCGGCGGCGATCACCAAGGGTGGCCATGATGGGGCGGTGATCGTGCCGGGGCACCCGGAACAGTCGTTGCTGGTGAAGCTGATTCGGCATGAGGGACCGGCGGACGATCCGATGCCTATGCCACCCAAGGGCAAACTGTCGGATGCCGATATTGCGACGGTGGAGGCGTGGGTGAAGGCCGGGGCGGTCATGCCGTCCGATACGGGGACAAAGTGAAGAATTTAGTGGCGATCTCCACCCAAAGAGGTATGCCGATGTACCCAAAGGGGCACTTCCGCCTCCGGTCCGGCTCGCCTAGTCTGAAAAAGCTCAGCGCCTCTTCGGCCTCCATCGTGCTTTCATGACAAACCTCCGGCAGGGCGGGCCTCTACGGGTTTTTGCGAGGTCCCTCGCGTCTTGTGTGCTCCCGACTACCTGTGCCTTGCTGCTGGCTGGCTCCGCTTCGGCTGCGCCGCACAGCCATGCCCGGCGGGCATTGCCTACGCCCCTGCACACCACGGCGGTGTCGGAGTCCTCGTGGCGTGTTTCCGCGGCAGCCTCGAACAGGAAGCGCAAAGGTGGATTGAAGAGCAGGGCCAACGCGCAGCCGGCCGGCGCGGGTGCACGATCAAATTCCGGCTCAGGGCTGGGAAAAGCCGGCAAGGGCCGGAAACGCCGCAACGAACCGGCGAAAGACATGGTTCCGATGTATCGCGCGGGACGTGAGACGGGCCGGAGTGAATACATGGCCTCGTCGCTGCGAAACGGATCCCGGAGAGAGCAGCGGGCCTGGAGCATGGCGCGCGGGCCGGCTCCCCTGGTACGCTCGCGGACCGCGGGCCATGCTGGATCAGGGTCTGTTGCCTATGGTTCAAGCCGGGGAGACCGCACGGTGGCGCAGTCCTGGCACCCGCCCGTGCTGACGCGTGACTCATCGGTCCCGGGAGCCTACAGCGTGACGCCGAGCGGCACACGAGGCCAGAAATCGGCCGCGACCATGTCCGCCTCGGTCGCGAGCAACGGGATTTACGCGGAAGGGGTATCGCGCCCAAGCGACGACGAGCGTCTGCCTACCGGAAACGGTGCTGCGGACGGGGATACCTCCGTGCGACCGGCAAACGAAAGATCGGCTCCGGTCGTTCGCGCTTCCCCGGCTCCCACGCATGCGGCGACGCCTGTTCCGGCGCAGTCCCCGGTGGTGCAGGGCTTTGGGGGGGAGGTCGCCGTACCGCCGTCGACCACGGCGGATCGTCCGGGCGGGACCCGGCGGCGAAATCATCCATCGAGCTGGAGCGATCCCGCAGCAGCTTTGGGGGCGCAGCCTCTGGAGGAGCGGGAAGCAATCACAGAAGCGGCCGTGAGTCCGACGGTGCTGCCGGAGCCCTATGACCGTGACGGTCGGCTGCTGATGCCGGCACCCTTGCGAGGCTCGCATGATGTGCTGGTGCACCAGAACGTGATGGGGATGAGCGACGGTCTGGAGCGCATCTACGACGATGCCGATCTGGAGCGGTTGCGGGCGGCGCACCAGCTGGTCAGCCTCCCACAGAGTGAAAGTCTGCGGGTGAATCCGGAATTGCCGATGAACCGGCGTGTGGCTCGGCCATGGACGGTGGCCTTCGCCGGAGACCTGGCGCGGGCCTACTACCAGCGTTTCGGGGAGCCGCTCATCGTGACCTCAGCGGTGCGGACGGTTTCTTTTCAGGCGCGGCTGCAGCGGGTAAACGGCAATGCCGCGGCCACGGCCGGCGAGGCGGCCTCGCCTCATCTGACCGGGCAGGCGGTGGACTTCGGCAAGCGCGGCATGAGCATGACGCAATTAGGATGGATGCGCGCGTACCTGCTGCCGTTGATGCAGGCCGGCAAGATCGATGTGGAAGAGGAGTTCCAGCAGGCGTGTTTTCACGTCAGCGTTTACCGGAGCTACGCGGTGGGGCGGGTTCCGGTGCGTGAATATGCGCAGACGCACTCGACCGTGCCGGGGGATGCGCGGGCGGAAACGCCGGATGAGCGATAGCTCGAGGTTTGGCGTGCTCCCCAGCTGACCCGTAGAAATCTGACGCAGAGATTGCGCGACGGGAGTTGTTGAGGAAGAGAACGGCCCGCCTCTTGTGAGAGTAGGCCGTTTTTGTGAGTCGGGTGGTGAAGCTCAGACCGTCAGGACTTCTTTTTCTTTGGTCTTGAAGAGCTCGTCCATGCGCTTGATCTGGTTATCCGTGAGCGCTTGAATCTCCTCGTTGGAGCGCTTCTCGTCATCGGCGGAGATGGTCTTGTCCTTTGCGGCTTTTTTCACCGTGTCGTTGCCGTCACGACGGATATTGCGCAGAGCTGTTTTGTGGTCCTCCAGCGTGGTGGCGAGACGTTTTACCGCATCTTTGCGACGGTCTTCGGTCATAGGCGGAATGGGGACGCGGATAATTTTGCCGTCGTGCATGGGGTTAAAACCCTGACCGGAGAGGCGAATCGCCTTTTCAACGGGGGCCACCATAGGTTGTTCGAAAGGCTGGATAAGAATTACCTGCGCTTCCGGCGTGGAGAGCTGGGCGACCTGGGAGATGGGCATCTCGGAACCGTAGTACTCGACCTTGATGCCGTCGAGCATGTGAACGCTGGCGCGGCCGGTGCGGATGCTGAGCAGGTGGGCGCGAAAGTCCTCAACGGCTTTGTCCATGCGGGTTTGCAGCCCCTCGTACACCCCTTTGAGTCCAACGATGTTGACCATTGCCGTTGCCATTCTGCACATTCTCCTTCGTCAATCCCCTGTGATTTTACAGGGCCACCCAACGTGGGACGCGGGCCGCGCCGGGAGGTTGCTCCTGCCCTGTTTGGGAGCTGGATGGTGCGAAAGGTGTAGTCGGCGAAGGCTCAGGTAGCTTGACTGGGCGGAAGCCCACCCGTACCCTTGGCTTAGGTGTAGGGCAACGGCAGCTGATCCGAGAAGTCAGTACCCGCTGCCAGTCTTGCCGCGAAAAACTGCGGCGGAAAAAAGGGTTTCGCATGAAGAAGCTTTCGCTGTTGGCTGTGTTCGCCTCTGCGGTGTTGGTCGCGGCGCCGGCGTATGCGCTGGGCGGCTGCACCAATTCGCCGGAGAACCCCACGCTGGTACTGGCCGGTCTGGCCGGGGGCGTCTATGGTTTTCGCTCGCTGCGTACCTATATGCGTGCTCGCAAAGGTCGCTAGCCTCTCCGTTTTGAGGGCCTGTTCGCATATGTGGCAGGCTAAGCCCACTTGATTTCACAGATTTCGGCGTCGACCGCTGTTGTGCCGCGCAAGATGACCGGCGTGCTGCCTTGGCGTGTCGCGTTGGGACTTGCCTGCGCATGCGCGGCTGTTGGCGTATTTGCGTTCTGGGGCACCGCGCGCTGGCTGCTGATGGTGTGGCGAACCGATGACCTCAAATCCATGGGACTGGTCGTGCCCTTCATCAGCTTTGGGCTGATTTTGCGGGCCTGGCGATCGGTCGGCTGGGAAACCGAAGGGAACTGGTGGGGGTTCGCGGTTCTGGCAGGAACAGCGCTGGCCGTCTTTTTGCGCGACCAGACCATGCTGGTGCTTACCGTGCACAGGGGCTGGCTGGTTCAGTTGCCGCCGGTGCCTCTGCTGGCGATCCTGTATGCGCTGGGGATGGCGCTGCTGTTCGGCGGCGTTCGTTTGCTGCGTGCGGCGTGGTTTCCGGTGCTCTTCATGGGCGCGGTATTGCCTGTGCCCGAGACGTTCAGTCGGGTGGTGGACCTGCCGCTGCAGCACGCGTCAGCGACGGTGGCGCGGGGCTTCGCGCATTTGCTCGGGGAGAAGCTGACGCCGGACAATCTCCGGCTGATGTTTACGCCGGACTTCGGCATGTTCATCGCGCCGGGATGTAACGGCATACGGGGCGCAGTGACGCTGGGGATGGCCGCCGTGGTCATCGCGTACGTGTACCGGTTCCGCTGGTTTGTGTTTGCGCCGGTGGTCGCCGGGGCGGTGCTGCTGGGGTATCTGTTCAACTTTTTGCGGCTCTGCTTACTGGTGGTGTATTACAAATTTGCTCTGCCCTACCCGTGGCTGCAGGACCGGGCAAAGGGGGCGGATTACCTCCTAGGTGGCTGCCTGTTCGTCCTGGCGCTGTACCTCTTCTTCGCGTTGGCCGATCGCCTGAAGCAGAAGCCTGGCGAGGTGCTGCCCGCGCCTCCGGCTGCACCGATTGCAGCCGAGCGGCCTGCGGTCCCGCTGCTGCTGCGGGTGATGGCGGTGTTGGCGCTGGCGCTGGTCTTTGGGCTGGATGACCTGCATGGGCAGCATGAGGCCGGGGTGCAGAATGCCGTGATTCCCGCGATGCCCGCGGGTCTGGGCGGGTGGAAATTATTGCGAAGCTACCAGGACACGCTGGCGACCGGCGTCGTGGTGTACCAGTGGGGCGATTACGGGTCGCCGGACGGGGCGAAGACGGTCAGTGTGGGCGTATCGCCCGAACTGGATATGCATGACGTGGAGGTCTGTCACATTGCCCGCGGAGAGGATCCCGTGTGGCATGGCCGGCTCTTGGCGCCGACACCGACCGGGGATGTTTCGTTTGTGGCCGCAGGGTACAACAACGGGCAGGTACAGACGCTGGAGGCCTCGACGTTGTGCGACGCCGCCGGATGCCGGGAGTTTACGAATTCGACGGACAACATGACGTTTGTGTACGCGCATCCGCGCCGTGTTCTGCCGATGGGCGTGGATGCGGGACGGCCCGTGCCGATGCTCTTCAAGGTGACCAGCCCGGACGTGGGCGCGCGGCCTGAAGCGGCGGTAGCCTCGATGTCGGCCGAGCTGCGAGATTTCCTGCGCAGCGCCGACCTGCGCGAGTTGGCAAAGCGATTCCGGCCGGCGAGTCGGTAGTGTCGACAGTAGCGTCAGGGGTACGTCACGGTTTTTCCTGCGTAGGCAATGGTGACCGAGTCGGCCGTGGGTTTCGCGGCGTGGAACAGGATCAGGAGGCCGGAGGCGTCGTCGCCGAAGACAGGGGCGCCCTGGATGGCTGTTTTGACATGATTGGCGAAGTTCTGCCGCAGGTTTTGAAAGCCTGCGTCGTGCTGGAGATCGTCGTTCGGGTGCGCCTGCAGGTACTGTGCCACCGCTTGTAGCGCCCCTCCGGCGGCGTGCATACGCGGTGGCCAGAGGGCGGCCTGGCTGACCCAGACAGCAGCGAACTTCGCCCAGGTGGGCGGGGTGGAGATAGAGACACCCAGGGCCGCATAGATGTTGTCCAGGCTGCCGGCGTTGAGCAGGGCCTGCCAGGTTGTGTCGTCCCCGACGGCGGCAAGGAAGACCGGGTCCAGGGCGGGTTCGGGCGGCATTGCGAAGATGGCGCTGCGAATGGCGGCGGCATAGTCGCTTGAAGGGCGGGGACTGCCGCCGGGATTGAGAAAGAGCGTGCTTGCAGCGGAGACGTCGTAGGTGAGCGCTGCCTCGATGGAAGCGTTCTGGCTGGGCAACTTTTTGCTCAGGACTTCGCTCCACGGGCCGGTGGCGTCCTTTCCGGTCACACCGGAGGCGATTTTGAGAAAGCCTTCGAGATCGGCGGGCTGGGCACGGCTCTTGAAATCGAAGTAGAGGTATTTGACGCTGAGCTTTGGGACGACTTTGCCGAAAGAGGCCGCGTAGCTGACCGTAGCGGTCCCGTCTTCAACCAGGACGCTACGGAGCTTGTCTGACTTTACGAAGGGGGTGGCGTCGGCAGCGAGGCGCCGAACGTGGGCGGTGTCGGTGAGGATGAGTTGGCCGTCCTCGGTGGTTTTGGCCTGGAGGTCCAGGACAGCGTCGTTGACGGTGGCGTGATCGAAGAGACCGAGAAAATTCAGGTTGAAGGTGCGTTTCGTTTCGCGGATGCTGTCGAGGATGCTGCCGACGGCGGTAACGCCAGCCGGCAGCGCCTCGCCCTCAAGCAACGGCGCAACCTCCCCGCGTAGGGCATCGGTGAGAGCCTGCTGGGCGGTTCCTCCGGCGGTGCTGAGGTCGAAATCCCACGAGAAGGCGGCCTGGTCCGCGAAGGTGGTGTCGCAGGCTGCATCCAGCTCGACCGAGAGCTTCTGCTGCACCGCCGCCCCGTATGCGGCAGCGACGTTGGCGGCTTGATCTTTGGGAACATTGTTTTCGAGCCACTTGGCATCGAGTTTGCCGGTGTCGCCCAGCAGAGCGTACAGCTTGGCAATCACATCGAAGCCGCCGAGGGTGACATCAGCGGCTTCGGCGGCGCTGAAAGCGACGCGGAAGCTCTTTCCCTGCTTTTTGTAGTAGCCCAGCTGAACGATGTTCGCGGTGCGTTTCCACAGGCGCGCCTCGAACTCGCCGAAAAGCTTGAAGCCGCCCGCAAGGGTGAGGGAAGGGCCGGCGGTGACGGCGATGGGCCCGGCGACGGCGGAAAAACCGGGTGAGGCCGTGGGGTTGACGGCGGCGAGGACGTTGAAGGAGGCATTGAAAGCAAGCGAGCCCTGGCAACGGAAGGTAAAGACGGAGCCGACGGGCCACGGCGCGGTGTCGCTCATCGCTGTAGGCAGTTTGAAGTTGCTGAGCAGCGTTTCAAGGCTCGCGAGGAGCGTGGGATACATGCCGGTGGCGTTGGGGCCGAAGGGGAAGAAAAGTTTGGCGTTTCCGGTAGCTGAAGCGGTGAGCGTGAAGGTGAAGGCGCCTTCGGTGGCCGTGGGCGGGGCGCTGGGCGCGACCTGGAACATGGCCGCGAGGTAATAGTTTTTGCCCATCCCGATCACCGAACCGAACTGGTCCTGCGGAAAAAGCGGACTTGGTGCGCCTGCCGGAGGCTTAAGCAGATCGAGTTCGCCGACAAAGCCGCCGCCCGTCGTGAAGGTCGCGGAGCCGCCTTTGAGGGTAAGCGTGGGCTGGAAGGTGAAACCCAGGGCCACGGAGTTGATCTGCACCTGGTCGAGGGTCTGGTGCAGTGCGCCGAGGACGTCGGTCCGGACGAAATGCAGGACCGTTTTGGGTGTCTTGCCGAGGACGGAGTCGTCGCGGAGCGTAGCACTGACGGTGGGGGAAAGGTCGTCGGTGAGGTCGAGGGTGGCCATGAAGTTCTCCGTGAGGCAGAAGCGATGCGTGGCAGGTGACGGCCGCAGGTGATCGGCGGTGAGGATTTCGCGGCCATCCTGCGAAGTAAGCGAACGGTACTGCAACAGGTTTTCTGTGTGCAAGTGATTTTTCGGCGTGGTGCAGGGTCGGGCGAGCCGACATCGGCGCACGAAGTGGCTCGTGAGGCAATCACCTACATGGGGCATCGTAGTCACTCGAATCTGGCAGTCGACGGCTGCCAGGTAATCTTGTCTTACACAAACGTGCTCTCGTACGCTTCTTTCGTAACCACAACGATGGTTACAGGAGGCTACATCGTGGATCTGCGCCGAGCTCTTGGACCGCTTGCCCTCACTCTTGGCACTGCCTGCTTCGCCCAAACGCCTACCCTTGCGGTGGATGCTGCGGCCAACCAGCACACTATCAATCCGAACATTTACGGCATCGTCAACTACGGACTCGACACCACGTATGCCCGGGAGATCAAGGTTCCAAACATTCGATGGGGAGGCGACGGCACGACGCGCTACAACTGGCAGGTCGACTCCAGCAACGCCGGATTCGATTGGTACTTCGTGGGCGGCAGCGGTCAGACAAATCCGGTCCCGAGCGCTTCCGCGGATGCGATGATTCGCTCTTTTCCGACGGCGAGCGCGTTGATTACCATTCCGATTATCCCGTTTGTGAACAAAAGCGCAGCTACGACCTGCAGCTTCCTTGTGTCGGTGTACGGCGCGCAGCAGTCGACCAATCCCTATGTACATCCCAATGGGGACAGCTGCGGCAACAGCCTGACGACCAGCGGCGCGCAGCTTACGGATACGAACATCCCCTACAACCACATCCATAACTCGACCGGCCTGCAGCAGGGCTGGGTGCAGCATCTGGTAAGCACCTTCGGCACAGCGGCCACGGGTGGCGTGCGGTTTTACCAACTCGACAACGAACCCCTGGGATGGGGCAACACGCACCGCGATGTTGAGCCGAACGGCGCCTCGTACAGCACCATCGTCGGACTGGGAGAACAGTATGCGGCTGCGGTCAAGGCCATCGATCCCACGGCTGCGGTCATGGGGCCGTCCGACTTCACGCTTGGCGGCTGGATCGGCACGCCTTCGCAGCAGAACAACCTGTTTGCCGGACAGTACTACCTGCAGCAGATGGCCGCCTACGACAAGGCGAGCGGCGGACGCGTGCTGGATTACTTCGATGAGCACTACTATCCGCAGTTCTCCGACCCCACGTCGCAACTCGCGTCCACACGCACACTGTGGGACCCGACGTACAACGGCGGCACCTGGGTGGAGCAGTATTACTTTTACGGCCCGATGCAGTTGATTCCGCGCTTTCAGAGCTGGATCACGCAATACTACCCGGGCACAAAGCTGGCCTTCTCCGAGTATTCCATCGACAGCGGCAACAAGCTGATCACCGATGCTTTGGCGGAGGCCGATGTTCTCGGCATCTTTGGACGCGAGGGCGTGGATTTCGCGAACATGTGGAGCCCGCCCGCGCCGACCGACCCGATCGCGTATGCCTTCCGTCTCTACCGCGATTACGACGGCAGGGGCAGCCAGTTCGGGGACACCGGGGTGCAGGCAACCAGCACCAACCAGGGGCAACTCGCGATCTACGCCGCCCAGCGCAGCAGCGACGAGAAGTTGACGCTGGTTGTCCTGAATAAATCCACGTCACCGATTCAAAGCTCCGTTTCGCTGGCACACTTCCATGCGGCGTTAACGGCTGCGGTGTATAGCTACAGCAATGCCGATCTGACGCAGATCACGTCTGCGGGCACGGTGCCGGTCGCGGCGAACAGCCTGAGCTACACGTTTCCGGGGTACTCCGCCACGGTGTTTGAGATCGCGCCCGCACCGGCGGTGATCACGCCGACGGTCACATGGACCACACCCGCGTCGATTACGTCGGCTACACCACTCTCGGCTAGCCAACTGGATGCGACGGCCAGCGTTCCGGGTACGTTTTTGTATTCCCCTGGGCTGGGCACGAGGCTGACCGCCGGCACGCAGACTCTCACCGCCACCTTCACACCGGCAAATACGCAGGAGTATGCCCCGGTCACAACAACCCGTCCGGTGAATGTGCTGCAGGCCACGCAGGTTGTTCTCACGGCGAAAAAAGGTCCCGACGCGTATAACGCTGCCATCCTGACGGCCACGGTTACGCCCGTGAACGGGAGCGGAGCGATCACCGGAACGGTCAGCATTTACACGGACGCCCATTGGCCGCTTGCGACAGGCTCCCTCAACAATGGCTCGGTAAGCTGGGTGGTTCCCATCGGCTTGACCGGACTGACAATCTACGGTGTGTACAACGGAAACAGCACCGATGTGACGTCGACCTCGGGCCTGTTCAGCGGACCGGCGGAGATGGCGATCCTGTATCCGCAACACTGAGCCGCTTTCCAGGCGAGCTGATTCTGAATACAAAGGGTGCTCCTTCCGCAAGGGCACCCTTTCCTTTTCTGTGTACGCCGCCTGGCTGGCGACGCGATGGAGGAAGGAACAAGCGGAACCGGTGGCGCCGCGGAATGCAGCCGCGGGGAAGAGGGAGCCTGAGGGCGATGTCCGATTGAGGGGGACACGGAGAGATGTTGCGGGTGGGGGTCCGGGGTCGTTCCGACGGGGTTCTGTCGCCTATAATTCCGGTATCCCTACCATTTGCGCGGGGCAGTCGTCAGAGAAGCAGTGAGGTTGTGGTCATTTTTACCGGAATGCGAGTGAGCGCGAGCTCCACAGATAGTTTTGGCGAGCCCGAGCGCATGCCCCCCAGTTTTTCCCGGACCAGCCTTCGCCGGACTCCGGCTTCCCGGACAGGGCTGTTGACCGCTATCGCCCTTGGAGCGATCGCCGCGGCGTGCGGGGATGGATCGTTAATGGCGCAGGTGGCGGCGCGGCCGCAGTTCCAGGCGGCTCCGGCGACACCGCAGACGCTTTGCCCGGTGCAGGTCATCGGCAACCGGCGTATCCCCAAAGAGAGCGTTCTGGCCAGACTCTATTCGCGGCCGGGCGATCCCTATGACCCCGCCGTCATCGAGCGAGACTTCAATTCGCTTTGGAATACAGGGTATTTCGACAAGGTCCAGATTGAGCGCGTGGACGCAGCCGGCTGTATCCAGCTGGTGGTCTACGTGCAGGAAAAGCCGACCATTGGGGAGATCAACTACCGCGGCTTGAACTCGTTTTCGCAGTCTGATGTGCTGGACCGGTTCAAAAAAGAGAAGGTCTCGGTTTCGGTCGAGAGCCAGTATGACCCGACGCGCATTAAGCGCGCCGAGGTGGTGCTCAAGGAGATGCTCGGCGAGCATGGGCACCAGTTTGCGTCGATTCGCACGGAAGTCAAAACGCTGCCGCCCTCGCGCGTCGCGCTGACCTTCATCATCAAGGAAGGGCCGACGGTGAAGGTCGGCAAGATCGCCTTCCAGGGCAACACGGCGTTGACCGCGCGCGAACTGCGCAGCGCGATGAAGAACCTGAGGCCCATCGGGGTCCCGCATTCCATCATTTTGGAGAACCTGTTCCCGCGGACCTACGACGCCTCCAAGCTGGACGAGGATGCGGAGCGCGTCCGCATCGAATACCGCAACAAGGGCTACTTCAAAGCCACCACGGGCGAGCCGCAGACCAATGTTCGCAACGAGGGCGGCATCGATCCCTTCACGCTGCACCCCAACACCGGCAAACGGGTGGACATCCTGGTTCCGGTGGAAGAGGGCGAACGCTACAAGCTGGGTGGGATCACCTTCACCGGCAACACCCAGCTGCCGAACTCGAAGGCGCTGCGCGCGCAGTTTGCGCTGAAAGACGGGGATTACTTTAACTACACCGCTTTCGGCAAGGGGTTGGAGGCGCTTCGCAAAGCTTACGGGCAATACGGTTTCATCAATTTTGTGCCGAATCCCGAGCCGCGCTTCGATGAGGCCAAGCACCTGGTTTATTTCGATATTCAGTGCGACGAAGGCAAGAAGTTTTACATCTCCCGCATTGAGTTCACAGGCAACACGATCACACGCGACAAGGTCATCCGCCGCGAAGTGCTGGTGGAAGAAGGTCAGCCCTACAACAGCCAGCTGGTGGATCTTTCGTTGCTGCGCCTGAACCAGCTGAATTACTTCGACACGCTGAAGTCCGAGCAGGATGTGGAGACGCGCCAGAATGCGGATGCGGGCACCGTGGATCTCCTAGTGAAGCTGAAGGAAAAGGGCAAGAATTCCATCGGCCTGAACGGTGGCATTAGCGGTTTGTCGGGGTCGTTCATCGGGTTGAACTACCAGACCAACAATTTTCTTGGACTCGGCGAGACGTTGAGCGTGACCGCCAATGCGGGCGACCTTTCGCGCAACCTGAGCTTTGCCTTCACGGAGCCTTACCTCAGAAACAAGCCCGTTTCACTTGGTTTCCAGCTGTTCGACAGCAAGACGGACTTTAATCCGGCCAAGAGCTATGCCATCACGAACGGGGCAAGCGCTAACCTGACCAACGCGCAGAACTCGCTGCAGACCAATTACAACCAGTCCACGACGGGGTTGACCCTATCGAGCGGAACGGCGCTGCGCAAGCTCTTCCGGCGCTCGGGTGTGGCGCGTGTGGGTATTACGTACTCGCTCTCGCGGTCCTCGGTTACGACGTTCAATCAGAACACGTTGAACGTCTTCCAGACGCTCGCGTACCGCTCCGGCATCGCGGGGCAAAGCGCGCTGAACGGCATTGTGACGTCGCAGTTCACGCCCAGTTTCTCGTTCTCCACACTGGACCGCGCCGTGGGACCGCATAACGGCAAGGACCTCAACGTCGCTTTCCAGGTGGCGGGTATCGGCGGCAACACGAAGTATTATGCGCCGACAGCAACATTCCGGCAGTACTTCCCCATGAAGGGGCTGCGGGTGAGTCGCGAAGGGCACAATGTGCTCGGGTACCGGCTGCAGTTCAGCTCCGTCGGCGGCTTCGGCGGCGAGGTAGCACCACCGTTCAACCGTATCTATGGCGGCGGCGAAAACGATGTGCGCGGCTTCGATATCCGCTCCGCCTCACCGTACACGCTCATCCCGACGCGCGTTCTGTTCAACCTGACGAATCCGGACGGATCGACGGTGCCGCGCGACCCCACCAACCCGGTCACGCTGGGCAATGTGCAGATTCCCTTGCCGATTTACCGGTTGTCGTCGGTCGGCGCCGACACGGGCTTCGTCTCCAACCTGGAGTACCGCATACCGATTGTGAACCAGGTGACGTTTGCGGTGTTCACGGACTTCGGCATGAACTTCAACCTGCAGCCTAACCAGCTTCGCGAGAGCGTCGAAGGCCAATCGCAGATCAACGCTCCGCTGTATGGCTGTCCGCAGCTGGTGAACGGCACATGCTTCGGCGGTAAGCAGCTGAGCTTCCCGTTGAACCTGCAGGTGCTCCCCGGAACGAATTACGTGCCGCGCATGTCCAACGGCGCGGAGATCCAGGTCATTTTGCCCATCGTGAATGCGCCCTTCCGGATCTTCTACGCGTATAACCCGCTGCGCCTGTATGAAGATCTGCCGCAGCAATTGACCTCGGATCAGTATGTCTTCAATGATTTTTTCCCGAAAGTCGATCCGACCTGCAACTCGCACGCGGCTAGTGGAAGCACACCAGCCGTGCTTTGCACCCTAACCGGCGCGGGTGCCTTTACGAAGGCACAGGCCCTGCAGCTCTACGGCGCAAACTACCAACTACGTGAACCGAGAAAGACGTTCCGGTTCACGGTCGCGACCACGTTCTAAGAGCAGTGAAGAGGGAAGAGTCGCTTCGGTGCGGCATGGCGCCGAAGCGATCAGGATCGGTGAGCATCCCGGAGTTAAGGGGGTCGGTTTGGGCGAAGGGCGCGTAGAACGTCCTGGGAGAACTCGCTGATAAAGCAGCCGAGGGCCGCGCCGCCGACAGAGCCGCCGTAGACCGAGATCGCATCCTGCGCATTGCGGTTTGATCGGGGATAGTAGGCGGGTGTGCTTGCCGTAGCCACGGCGTAACCGAGCAGCAACGAACCATTGATCGTGGAGAAGCCATCGTCCTTGCGCGTAATCACGGGCCGTGTGACGGCGTAGAGCGTACGCCGCACGGCATTGAAGCGGGGACCTTTGACGTAATAGCGGGGATCTTCGTGCAGCACAGGAGCGAAGATCATGTCCGTGAAGAGAAGCTGTGAGCTGTCGCGGATGGCAGCAGCACCCAGCCTTTCTTCAAAGCTTTGGGGTCAATGAGAAGTACTGTCGCGGTACGGCACGATCCCGTTCCGTTGCTTCCTGGCTGGCTAAAGATGGCCGATTTTCGAAGTGCGTTGGCTTTTGTGACGGACGCGTAAAGGGGTGGTCCGGTTGTCCTTAGTACCTCCCCGGCGACTGGGATGACGGTTTCACGGAACACCGAACTCCTTCTTTGCGTTACCTATTTGGCACGGGTACCGGATGGATGCATTGACGCGAACGGTTTCGCGTTCCATGCTCGTGGAAGTTCCAGGAGGGTGTATATGCCGACGAGCGGCGGAAACAAACCATGGGAAGACCGATTGCGCGAAGCTGGATCGCAGCTGGAAGACGAGCTGCGGCGGGCAATCCGCTACCTTGACGAGGAAGTTGTGCCGGAGGTGCGGCGCACCGGCTCGACCGCGCTCAGGACGGCGTCGGATGAGCTGCGCAAACTGGCGGAGCGGCTCGACGACGAGCGGCGTAAACGCGAGGACGCGGCGAAGTGAAATCAGGACGCGGGCTTTGGGGTGGGCATCGGGTTGGAGCCGGGGTTCTTGGGGGATTGATCCTGGGGCTGACTCTGGGGCTGACGGGATGCCATCACCAGACTCAGACCGCCTACGCGCCCGCGCCGCCCGCAGTCTCGGCCACGCCGCCAGGTTACGAGCGCAGTCCGGTTACCGGGACTGTGACGCCGACCTCGCCGCGCGCCGGCGCTGGTTTCTTCGACGACACGAACGGGCGGCCGGTCTTTACCGAGACCGGCACGGCCACCTGGTACTACGCGCGTGTGCACACTGGGTCGGACGGCGTGCGCTATGAAAGCTCGGCACCCACGGCTGCCCACAAAACGCTGCCGCTCGGGTCGACCGTGCGCGTGACGAATCTCGATACGGGGCAGTCTGCGCTGGTGCGCATTACGGATCGCGGGCCGTTTGCCAAGGGCCGCGTGATGGACATGAGCGAGGTCGTCGCAAAAGAGATCGGGATGTATCGGGCGGGCGTGGCGCACGTTAAAGTCGAGGCCTTCGCGCACCCCGGGGCCGATCCGCTGGGCCGGTGGTGCGTGCAGACGGGACCCTTCACGGCGGTGAAGGATGCGCTGGACCTGAAAGAAGCTTTGGTGGAGCGGTATCACGGCGCCCGGGTGGCTGAGTTCACCGGGCAGACGGGCTATTGGGTCAGGATTGATCCGGTAACCCGTGGCAAGCCGGAGGCGGCAGTGATCGCGGACTGGATCGGCTCGCCGGATGCGCAGACGACCTCGTACGTGGTGCGGATCAACTGACCTGCCGGTGAACTCATGGCCCGTGTAAGGTGTTATTGGTACGGGCGACCGTCAGCGCTGCGTTCTGGCGCCTGGAATTCACTTGAGGGTACGCATGGATCGTCGGGCGTTTGTTCGCGGGTCGCTGGGGGCGGCTGCGGGTTCTGCTTTTTTGGGCAGTGGGTTGGGCGGAGTTCAGCTGGCCGCTCAGAGCGAAGCGGTCAACACAGGCCAGGGTGCAGCATTCCCGAAGGATTTCTTATGGGGCATCGCTACCTCGGCGTTTCAGGTCGAAGGCGCCTGGAACGAGGACGGTAAAGGCGAGTCGATCTGGGACCGGTTTGCCCACACCCAAGGCAAAATCCGGGGCGGGGCCGTGGCGGATGTCGCCTGCGACTACTACCACCGCTATCGCGACGATCTGGGGATCGTAAAGTCGATGAACCTGAAAAGCTATCGCTTCTCGATTAGCTGGCCGCGGATTCAGCCGACCGGCGTGGGAGCGGTGAACGGGAAAGGTTTGGATCACTATTCGCGCATGGTGGATGCCGTGCTGGAAGCCGGTTTGCGGCCGTTCTGCACGATGTACCACTGGGACCTGCCGCAGGCGCTGGAAGACAAGGGTGGTTGGCCGAACCGCGATCTGGCGCAATACTTTGCGGATTACTCGGGCATTCTGGGCAAACATCTCGGCGACCGTATCACCGTGTGGGCGCCCTTCAACATGCCGTGGACCTTCGCGTATCTCGGCTACGGCGCGGGCGTGTTTCCGCCACTGAAGTCCGATCCGGTGCTCTTTCTGCGCGCCGCCCATACGCTTGCCCTGGCGCAGTCGCAGTCGCTGCGGGCGCTCAAGGCTGCTTCTCCCAAAGCCACTGTGGGCAGTGCGTACGGCATGGCGCCCGCCTACCCGAAGACGGACAGCCCCGCCGACCGCGCTGCCACGGCACGCTATCATGCGACCAACAACGTCTTTTTTCTGCACGCCGCCATGACCGGTGAGTACCCCAAGGCCTTCGTCGGTGAGGTGCCCTACAAGCAGATGGGATTCCAGCCCGGCGACGAAAAGATCATGAAGGCGCCGCTGGACTGGGTCGGGTTCCACTACTACACGCGTCGCGTTGTTTCGGATGCAACCGCCTCGCGAGGCGCCGGCACCGGATCATTCGGTACGGAGACGGAGTTGGATGGCGGCGCGCGCGATGTCTTCTCCGGCTTCCACGCAGAGATGCCCACCGAAGGCCCCCTGACTGACGCGGGCCTTGAAGTTTACCCGCGCGGCATCTACGACCTGGTCCTGCAGATCTCGCGCGAGTACGGGTTTCCGCCCATCGAAATCACAGAAAGCGGCTGCAGCTACCTCGACGCACCATACCCTGCCGAGGGCGGCCGTGTGCCGGATCCGCGCCGGATTGCGTTCTTTCGCACTTACCTTACAGAACTTGCGCGCGCGATCCAGGACGGCGCGAAGGTCCGCTCCTACCATGCGTGGACGCTATTGGATAATTTCGAATGGGCGGACGGTTACAGCCAGCGCTACGGGCTGACCTACGTCGACTTTCGGGACCAACGGCGGACTTTGAAGGATTCCGGCAAGTGGTATGCGCGGGTAGCGGCGACAGGGCAGGTACAGGCCTGACGGTTTCCAAAATTCCAGCCTGCGAGGCCCTATTTCACCTCGGCATCGAAGACACCGGTTTCCACCGTGTCGCTGTGCTTCATCTGAATGAAGATCCGGTACCGGCCCGCCGAGGGAAAGCCGTAGGGGAACTCAACGACGGGCGCCAGGGGTTTGGGCGCCTGTGCCGGGTGCTGCGCATTGATGCCGCCCATTCCCGTGTTTGCAGGGCTGTTGGCGTCGGCGTTGGCATCGGAGCGGAGCGCGGCATCGCTCAGGCCCATGCCGGTCATCCCGGCGTCGGTGTTTGCATTGGCCAGCATCATCGCGGGCATGGCTGCGGAGCCGTCAGGGTGCGTGTGGGCGAAGACCGTCCCGTCGCTTTTCACAAAAGCCGCGTGACCCGCCATGCCCAGGTAGGGGCGCATGCCCGTGGCTGGTTTGCCTTGCGGATCCAGCAGTCGGAAGCGAAAGAGCTCGGCCTTGTTTGCAAGCAACGCGGCTGGCCGGTCCCACACCATGGTGTAGCCGTCCGGAAGCTTGTAGGCGGATCCGAGGTCGCCGCGCGAAAGGGGCGCCGGATAGGCTGAGGCGTCTTCGCTGTCGAGAAACAGGTGAGACGTATCGGGCGGCACGTCAATAGACCCGGTCAGTGTCTCGGGAAACCCGTTGCGGTGCACAATGTCGGCGTAGAGGTGATACGTCCCCGGGGGCATGGAGGGCAGTGTTTCGAGTAGTTCGCCGGGACCCGCGAGATTGGGGTGCAGATGATAGACGGCGTCCATCTCCGGCCAGCGAATGGCGTAGAGATGCATGAGGTGGCCGTGATCGGGGAGAAGATCGTCGTTGGCGCGCCGCCGGTCAGGGCGATCGGGAGGATCGTTTTTGCCTGTAGGCTCACGATCGATGCGGAGATTGAGTGCGTTGCCGGCAAGCATGGTGTGCAGCGAGAGCGGGCGGAAGATATTGGCGGAGTAGTCGGCTGCTTCCACATTCCACCACTTGTCGCCCAGATAGACCGCAGCCAGCAGCAGAACCAACGTGACGGCACTCGCAAGGGTGGCGCGGTACTGGCGTGCCGGCGTCGGGGCGCGGCCAGGAATCAGGCGGGCTTCACGCACTGCGCCGTAGATGATGCCGGCCAGGCCGATCACCAGCACAAGGCCCAAAAAGGCGAGAACCAAACCCAGCGGACGCTGCATGCGCTGGATGCCGAGCGCCATTGCAGGGACGGGCACACTGGCCGTGGCCGCTCCTCCGGCGCCCACGCCATGCAGCCGCACCTGCCAGGACCCGGAGGCCATCAGCCAGAGCGAACCGGTGAAGAACGCGGGGTCTTCCGGCGAGCGGCGCATCGGATCCGCGGCAGGTGGATGCAGCGAAGCTTCTCCGGTGAGGGGAATCGGCGTAATTTCCAGTGTGTCGAGGGCGGGACCCTCAACGCGGACCTCCACCGTTGCGATTCCGGGCACCACGGTGGGCGGACGGATGGTAACGAAGAATTTATAGGGACCGCTGATCACCTGCTCGAAGACATCTTTCGACCCGACATGGGCGTGCGCCGGAAGCGCGATCGTCGACAGGGCAAGCAGGAGCGGGAGCAGCCGCGAGACCGCTTTCCTGAGGCGTGTCTCGCCCTTAGGCACAAAAACGCCTGACCGGCGCGACCGAGATTGTCCAGCCGGCATTATCGTTGCACCTTGCTCATCCAGCGGCCAAAGGCAAGGCCCAGCCACGTGGAGATCGAGGCGTAGAGCGAGGCCCGCAGCAGACCGAGTGTCAGGGGAAGGCCGCTGTCAGGGCGGAACCAGCGACGCAGACGGTCAAAGCCATCCGGGCGGGCGTTGTAATCGAAGTACGTGGTACCGAAAAAGCGATTCTCACTCGCTTTCGAAAGCAGGAACTTGGCGAAGGGCCACTCGACCGCGAAGAGGACAGCGACGAAAACAGCCCCGGAAACCAGCGCAATCTGCCACAACCGCCAGGTGCGTGTCCGCTGCCAGAGCAGGTCAAGCGCCAACGCGGGAAACACCAGCAGGACGGGGAACTTTGCCGGCACAAGGTGCGTGACGGGAAAGAAGACCGGACCGAGCTTCGGCTGGGCGGGGAAGAGCGGAAAGATAAGGATTTCGAGGATAATTGTGGCGAGATACACGCACGCCGTGGTGGTGGCGGCCCAGCGAAAGTGGGACGCCTGGGAAAAGGCCGCGAATAGCACCGGAATGGCGATCGCCATCGCGACGTACGCGACCACGCGATGCAACATGACGTCCCAGGTGTACTCCTGCAGAAAGAACATCTGCCCCCCGACCGCAAGGCCGCCAAGGTACAGGAAACACTTCTGCAGGGTACGGTAGTTGGCGGCGCCGGCGTCAGCCGCCCGATTCATGGCTGCCAGTATCAGAAACAGGACACCGAAGCTGACCGCGCGAATGCCCAGAATCAGCAGCGTGTGCGGCGGCGAGACGATCTTGACGTCGAGTCCATAGGCGTTATGCCACCAGTTGTCGAAGGGCGCGGAGGTGAGCATCGCCACACCACCCCAGCCCATCAGGAAGACTCCTAACGGCGCCCGCAGTCCAAAGATCGAGACCGATGCCGCGCGCAGCTCAGGGTCGCGGCCCAGGGTGGTGCGCGCCACCAGCCAGAGGCCCACGATGCCGGCAAGAACACCGCAGAGATAGATCATCATGTGCGCCGGGGTCCAGAATGTGTCCCGGCCAATGGACCGGTGCCAGGCCACATCCCAGGAGCCGCCTACCGTTGCGGACGTGATCGCAGCGACGCCCGTCCAGATGTACCAGGGCACACTGGTCGTGGTGGCAGCTTCGGCAGCTGCCATGGATCGCAAATGGTAAACGGCCGAGGCAGACTGGGGCACTGCGGCGGTGGTGTTGGCGGCGGTGGACATATACGTCCTCCTGCTTGGAGTCTTTCCTAGGGTACGCCCGCGCCGCGCTTGCAGGAACAACGAATCGTAACGGAATCCGTCTGTTTTGAACGTTTTTGACCGGGTTTCCCTGTTGCTCTGAATGAACTACGACCTAGGTACCGTTACCTTGTGACGCTTGGCATAGCAGTCCATACGCAGTTTGGGGCAGCGGTGTTCCTCGCTGTCGACTTTCGACACATTATTTAGTAGGTAACTATGGAGATGTTGGAGGAACACTGTGCGATTGGCTCACATGGCGGTTGGATTGGCATTGGCAGGATGGGTAGGATCCGCGCGCCCGGCGCAGGCGCAAAAGGGCGTGTTCGGCACATTGACGGCAGTGTTTGCACCAAGCGACAACAGCTATGCGAGCTACGGAACTGCTGGCCTCGGCGTGGGCCTGTACGACACCCTGCTTCGAGGTGGTCCCGTGGGCCTGGGGTTTGAGGTGCGAGGGCTGGCAGCCCCGTCTACCTACGAACTGACGGCAGGTGGACGCCTGGCCTTGAACGGGCGCAAATTCCGGCCGTATGGCGTGGTGCTCGTGGGTTTGGAAGGCCAACGCAACGGCCTCCAGTCCACGAGTTCGCAGGTGGGCTACCAGGCGGGGGGCGGCCTGAACATAAGCCAGGGCAAGTGGATCGACTGGCGGGCTGTCGACATCACCGGCGGCGAGCTTTTGGCCTTGTCGACGGGTTTGGTGGTGAGGTTCTGATGCGCACAGAGACGCTTTGGGGAGGGGAACGGCGCGCCGCGCGCGCACACTGGTGGGGTCAGGTGCTGGACTCTACCGCAGCGGTGAACCGCAAGGAATTGTTCGACGAGGAGCTAACGCTGCGCTTTGGGACACCTGAATTAAGTCACAAGGGCATGGGCCAGGACCTGAGCCCGGCTACGCCGTGCTGAGGTGATCGGCCAGGGCTGCCATCGCCGCATTGTGGCCCGCCATGCCGTGAACACCCCCCCCGGGCGGTGTGGACGCACTGCACAAGTAGAGGCGGGGGTTAGAGGTCCGGTACGTTCGCAAAGTGGGCCGAGCAAGCAGATTGCCCAGCGTCATCGAGCCACCCGAGACGTCGCCGCCGAGCAGGTTGGGATTCCACGATGCCAGCTTTTCGGAGTTCCAGGTCCGTCGCGCGAGCACAACGTCGCGAAAGCCGGGGGCGAAACGTTCAATCTGGCTCTCGATAGCCGTCGTGCGGTCGGCAGCGGCGCCGGCAGGCGTGTGGCAGTAAACCCAGGCGGTGTGCTGCTGCTCCCCGGACGCCGTGCGTGGCGCGCGGGAAGGGTCGGCAAGGCTGGGCTGTACCAGGATGCAGAAGGGTTTGTCCGCGCCCGCCGGCGGAACACGGCCATAAAACGCGTCGTCCTCGGAGCGGGTCATCTCCTCGACCGAGCCGCCGAGGTGAACGGTAGCGGCTCGAAGGCAGGCAGAATCCTGCCATGGAATGGGCTGGCGGAGGGCATAGTCGATCTTGAAAATGCCTGGGCCGCGTCGAAAATGGGCAAGCCGGGTGCGGAACGCAGGGGAAAGTGCGTCACCGGCAACCGAAACGAGCGCGCCGACGGAGGTGTCAAACAGGGTCACGTCGGCGGGCGGAAGTTCCTGGAGCGAGGCGACAGGGTGTTCCGTGACAATCTGGCCGCCGAGATCGCGGAAGTAGGCCGCGAGAGCGTCGGAGATTGCCTGAGCACCGCCTGCTGCGATAGGCCACCCGCCGGCATGGCCGGCAGCGGCAAGCACAAGCGCCACGGCAGAGGAGACAACCTGCGTAAGCGGAAGGACGGAATGCCCGGCGCACCCGGCAAAGAGCACACGGGCGTCCTCGTGGCGAAAGACGGCGTTGGCCAGGGGACCCGCCGGCCAGAACGCGGCCATGCCGAAGGTCGCCATGGCTACAGGGTTGGAAGGAAAGCGAAGCAGGGGCTGCGTAAAGTCCGCAACCAGCGCGGGGAAGTCGCGAACGGAACTGGCAAAAAGCAGACGCCAGGCGCGCGCGTCGTGGGCGTCGGAGGAGGTTGCAAACTGGGCGGCGGTGGCCTCGAGACTGTGCTCAAGCACAAGCGCGCGGCCGTTGGGCCTGGGGTGGGCGAGCGGGGCATCCGGTTCGATCCACCGAAGGCCGTAGTGGGCCAGGGGCAAGGTGCGGAAAAACGGCGAAGCGAAGCCAAGGGGGTAAACAGAGGAGCCGAGGTCGTGGCGAAAGCCCGGCAAGGTGATCTCGGCCGTAGTGCAGGCGCCGCCAATCTGAGCGTTGCGCTCAAACACGGTGACAGCCACGCCGCGCTGCGCAAGTGTAATCGCGGCAGCAAGGCCATTGGGGCCGGAACCGATGACGTTGGCTGTGCGAAGCGGCATGCGCGGTTGGATGCTTTCGACCGGGCGATGCAGCGCGGAGCGGGAAAAGCCACAGCCCAATTCCCATCTTGGGAAGAGCTCATGCCCAAGTAAACCTTTCCCGCTAGTCAGGTGCTTCTTTGTGGGGCAGAATGAAGCGGGTAGGGGAAGTGTTCGCCCGCATTGCGCGATTTGCGCACCAAGGATTTTGACCGCATGAGTTTTCGCCGCTGCATGATGCTCGTTCTGTTTTGCTGTTTGGGTCTGCTATGGACCGCTCAGGCGAAAGCGACAACCTGGTACGTCCGCGCCGACGGCGGTTCCCGTACGCAGTGCGATGGCAAGGCGGATGCCGCGTATCCAGGACACGGCGACAACCGCCACTGTGCGTTCGGGGATGTGCGTTATTTGTGGGATGGGCATGAATATGCAAAGCTGCGCTGGGTCATCGCCGGCGGCGATACCGTAATCCTGGACAACACCAAGCAGTGGCGCATCGGCTGGGATCAGAACGGGACGAATCGCGGCAGTGAACCCTGGTGCTGGGGCTGGGAGGGCGGACCGTACGGCTGTTTCAATCCAAACATTCCGGCGGGCACACCCCAGCAGCACACAAGGATTCTCGGCCGGAATTACGGAAAATGCAGCGTAGATGGACAGCCTGATAGAACGAAGATGACGCAAGTGTTCGGCGGCCACGGCGTGAGCACGGTCCTGAACCTTGGCGGGGCGCAGTACGTCGACGTGGAATGCCTGGAGCTGACGCGACACTCGCAATGCATACGGCACGGGGAGCCACGCCTGCCTAGCGAGTGCCGCTCGGATACGCCCCTGGACGACTATGACGGGGATGGAATCTGGCTCAATAATCAGAGCCATGACGTATTGCTGCAGGATATCTGGGACCATGGTCACACGGACCGCGGAATCATCGGCGCCATCGGTGGTTTGATCACGGCGAATCGGATGGACATAGCCGCGAACGGCATGGCGGGTTGGGATTTCGACGATGGCCGCAGCACGCCCAGCGTCAACGGCGTACTGCGGATGAGTTACACCACCATCGAGTGGAGCGGCTGCAACCAGCAATACCCGGCCAGCACGCCCAATGCGGTGGTCACCTGCTTTGGCCAGAGCGATGGGGGGTATGGCGACGGGATGGGGACGCCGGCCAATGACGGCATGGATGTGTTTATCGATCATTCGGTGTTCCGGTACAACGTGCAGGACGGTGAGGACTTCGGGCATATCGATTCCGGATCACACCAGATGAGCATCACCAATTCCCTGTCCTATGGAAATAACGGGGGGCAGTTCAAGTGGGGGCCGAACTTCCTTCACGTGATTTTTGCGAACAATATCGCCGTAGGGAACTGCCTTCGTTTGTCAAAGCCCCTGCCTGGGGCGGCCCCTGGCTACGACGCGCACCTTGGGGACTTCTGCCGGGCCGGGGATGCTGTGTCGTTCAACTTCCGGCAGGGGGGGACAGCTATCTTCGACAACAACACGATCGTCAGCTATGCCCCAACGAGCTTCGATATCGACTGCTGGGACAGCAGTTGTTCCAACAGTAGTTTGCTGTTCCGCAACAATATCGTGATGGGCGTCGCAAACCCGGCTACGTACAGCCTGGGCGGCAAACCGGGTGGGCCAGGAGGCTTTTACTACCAGCACCCCATCGGGCATGTGTCCTTGTCGAACAACCTCTTTTACGGTTTGCGCGGCAGCCAGCACTGCGAGGGCACGAACGTCTGCAAAGACCCGAAATTTGCGAGCGAACCGACGTTCAGGGGCGAAGGCGACCTGGATCACTTCAACGCGCACCTGGCACCCAACAGCCCCGCACGGGGCGCGGGGATGCGGATTCCGGACCTGAAAACAGACTTTGACGGCAAACCCCGGCCAGCTGGAGGAAGCTACAGCATAGGAGCCTTGGAATAGAGATCCTCAGCGATTTGGATCGAAACGGCGGTTTCTGAGCAATCCTGTGGCGCGTAACGATACGGCGGCCAATGTGCGAACCGTCGCTATTTGAAACGGCCAGTAGGTGAAGGCCCGAAAGGCACTTGCAACGGCCTTCCGCTGGCCCACTTTGTCGGAAAGGGTTTCAGCCCGCTGACGATAAATCAAGCTAAGAGCAACGCGGCGTTCGCGTCGGCCGCAGAAGGGTGTTCCAAAATGCTTGTTTACGAATCGCAGTTGTGCGTTGAGCATGCGGTCGGCATCGGTGGTCATTCCTTGAGGGGAGATGCGGTAGTACGCCACAATCTCCGGCGCGAGCGCCACCTCATAATGTTGCGCGATGCGTAGCCACAGATCGCGGTCCTCCGTCGCGCGCATGGTTTCATCGAAGAATCCGACCTCGTCTACGCATCGTCGCCGGAAGGTGAGCGTGGGGCACGGCAGATTTAGCGTCCGCATGTAGATGTAGGCCGCGATTCTACCTTCCGCATGCTTGTTGCGGGTCGCAAAGGTCTGGACCACCCTGTCTTCCGCGTCGATGCGAGAGACAAAGCCGTAAACCACCCCCACCTTCGGCCGGTTGCGAAAGGGTGCCAGCGTTGCTTCTAAACGATTGGGCAGCCAGACATCGTCGGCGTCCAGCAGGGCCAGGAACTCAGCGTCGGAGTGGCGAATGGCGGTGTTTCTCGCGGCCGGGAGGCCGGCATTGTCCTTGCGAAGGTAGATCAACTTTGTGCCGAGCCGCTCGCGAAACGGCGCCACCACTTCGGCAGTATTGTCCTGGCTGCCGTCATCGACGAGCAGAATGCGCCAGTCTTGAAACGTCTGCTTCTCTACACTGCGGAGCGCCCTGGGCAAGAAATGCGCAGCGTTGTAGGCGGGCACAATAATGTCGACGGTGGGCATGTGTTCTACCGTATCTCCAAGTGGCGGCACTGGGTTAAGCGTTGCTTCCCTTTGTTCCAGCCATCTCTGAACCTCCTTGAGAACAAGGTCTGGATGGTAAGATCGCGCCATGTTCTTTCGTGCGCGACGGGCTCTGAATCGGGCCTGGTTTGATTTCCACCTCAAACAGGTTTTGCAAACGCCTCCCCTGCCGCCGGCGAACTCTGAGGTAACTGTGGCGTCCATGCTGTGTCATGGCGATCTGATCATGTATCTGCTCGCGGCCAAGTCGCTCATTCAGCGATTGGACGTTTCGCCTCAAGTGGTTGTGCTGAATGACGGCTCTCTCACGGAAGAGGACATCCAACTTCTGCGCCGCCACATCCCCTCGCTGCGAACTGTGCCGATCGCCTCGATCGAGCGCGGCCGATGTCCGAAAGGAGGAGCTTGGGAGCTACTGTTGATGATGGCTACTCTGGTCCAGGACGGCTATGTGGTGCAGGTCGACTCCGATACCCTGACGCTGGGTCCTATTCCCGAGGTGAACGCGTGTATCGGAGGTGAGCGCGATTTTGCATTGCTGGGAGATCGTTCCTACCCGCATGTGGAGTCAATGCTGGAGACTGTTGCGCGCTCCAGAGAAAATTTGCACCCTCATGTCCAGGCACACGTGGAGCGCAACTTCGACAAACTTCCCGAGAGTCAAGATCTGAAGTACTTGCGGGGAAATGCAGGGTTTATTGGCTTTGCGAAGGGTTCTTTCGATCGCGAACGCGTGCAGTGGTTTTCCGATCTGATGAGAGGAATTGCAGGAGAGAAGTGGAATGAATGGGGAAGCGAACAGGTAACCACCAATCTCCTGATTGCCAACTCCGAGAATCCGCTTCCATTGCCGGCTTCCCGTTATCTTTCGTACTGGGCGCATGCCGATATCGCATATCGGGAGGCGTCGTTCCTGCACTTCATCGGCCCGCATCGTTACAGTGACGGCTTCTACCGAAAGAGCGCGGAGAGTGTTCTCCGCGCTCTTCAGCAGCGTTAGTCTGACAACTCTAGTAGAGAGCCGAAAGCACGGTGGCTTCGTTCAGCGTCGCTGACTTGGACGTAGCATACGTGCTGCTTCCCACGTACACCGCATACACACTCAACTGCGCCAGGTCGGCCGGCACCTGCCATGTCATCGTTGCGCTTCTATTCAGCGTACCGGTTGCGATGATTTGATTCGCGCTCGTGTAGATAAGGACCACACCCTGCGCTGCACCCGTTGCCTTACCCGTCACGCTGACCGTCGCCGTCAGCAGGAGCGGGACGCTTGCTGAGGTCCCCTGAGACGCTGACAGGACAGTCCTCGTCGGCACGGCCTTCGTTGGCGTTGGCGTTATGGGTGTCGTCGGCGTTGTGGGTGTCGTCGGCGTTGTAGGTGTCGTCGGCGTTGTAGGTGTCGTCGGCGTTGTTGGTGTCGTCGGCGTTGTAGGTGTCGTCGGCGTTGTTGGTGTCGTCGGCGTTGTTGGTGTCGTCGGCGTTGTTGGTGTCGTCGGCGTTGTGGGTGTTGTTGGTGTCGTCGGCGGTGTGGGCGTTGTGGGCGTTGTGGGGGTTGTGGGCGGTGTTGGGGTCGTCGGGGGTGTTGGTGTGGTCGGCGTTGTGGGTGTGGGCG
>CAXUDN010000036.1:0-33316 GCA_964249715.1 uncultured Acidobacteriaceae bacterium | reverse complement strand
GAACGACATCAGCTTCCCCGAGACCCAACCCATACATGACAAGGTCGCAGCGTTCCAACAGATTATCAAAATCTGCCGACGGAATCACATCACTTTCCTCGACTCTTACCCCGAGCGCCCCCGCAACAACAACGGTCTGCAGAACGGTGTGGAGTTCGGCTTATCTCGGTGTTGCAGAAAACAGAGATCCTGCTATCTCCGCATATCCAGTCATCTCCAGATACCCTGTTCCGCGTAGGGCTCCCTCACCGCGGCGCCCACTTACATCGATCGCTCCTTCCCAATAGCTCGGTCCGAAGCGACTGACGAACTCCTGATTCTTCAGTGGCGTCGAAACGTCAAGCTGCAGCTTCAGTTGGGGAATCGTGACGGACCAACTTATTGGATAGGTTGCACTCGTTTTCGGACTTTGATAGGTTGCGCCTGTTTGCGTCATGGTGAAGTCGCGAAGGGATAGATGCAAGGTGTTGCCCTGCGAATCCACATAGGTTCCTGAAGAGTAAGGATCCATGCTTCCGTCCTTGTGCCGCAGCCGGTACAGCATGAGTTCACTGTTGTCATCTAACTGCACGCTGAGCCAATCCCATCCAACCTCACTCCCATTCATGGAATCACTGAAGAATTCGTGGTCCATCCAGGTGTCTCCCTCAACCTGGTATTGCTGTCCCTTGAGTTCGACCGTGCCCGTAGACTTCATCCGGGTGAAGGAAATGTAGTGGGAAGCATGGCCCACGCCTTCGGCTTTCTGACTTACACCGTTCGTGCCGTGGATGACGGGTTGCTTCTGCGGGGCGACGTTTAGATCAAAGGAGAAGTTTTCGCCGATACCAGAAAGCTTGTGGACGCTCGTGGCGATTGTTGTTCGCCAGTCCCCATTCCAGACCACTCCGGAAGCCGCATCAATGCCAGCTATTCCGGGCCCTGCGCGATTGAGCCGTTCCGTTGCGTAATAATGGCCACCGCTGACATCACTTAATGCGAGATGCGCCATGTAAAGATCGTGCACGTACCATGGCGACGGGTTAGGTGTAAGTGAAACTCCCTGCCGAAAGAACGTCAGTTCAAATCCAAAGCGATGTCCGTCTTTCGCTCGAAGATTTCCCGTGTAATACCACCACTCCGTCTGATATGCGGGATGACTGAAGTGGTCTCGTGGGAATTCATAGTGGTACCCCGGCAGCGCAGGTACATACTGCTGGGCATGCACTGTGCCACACAGGGCTGCAAGCAGAACGCATAGGAGCTTAATCCTCATGCACGACCTCCATAGGACTAAGCCGTTGCGCGACCCGTGCCGGGTAAATTCCCGCCAGCACTGTCGCGGCGTAAACGATGCTTAGGGCTCCGAGAAGCACACCCACCGGCCAGTGGAAGCGAATGGTCCATCCGAAAGATTGCTTGTTAATAACGAAGATCAGAATCAAAGACAGCACTACTCCGAGCACCAGCCCGGCGATGTTCGACAGGATACCGATCAGGCCAGCTTCTATCAGAATGAGCTTGCGAATCTGCCCTGTTGCCGCGCCTAAGTATCGAAGCAGACCGAATTCCCGCCTGCGGTCGAAGACAATGGACATGAGCGCTCCCGCGATGCCCATCACGGCAACCATCACCGAGATGGCTTCAAGCGCATAGGTTATCGCGAACGTCTGGTCGAAGATCCGGATTGCTTCATGCCGCAGCTGACCGTTGGAAAAGATGAGTACGTCGCGGTGCGCCGCAGCTCGTTGGATCTCCCTGCGCACCTCTTCGAGATCCGCGCCAGGCTTTACGTACACGGCAAGATTCGAAGCCGCGGGGTCATGCAGGTACGAAAGCATGTTCTGTCTGGAGAGGATCACGTAACCGCGCTCGTTGGCGTAGTCATAGAAGACATCCACAATGCGTAATCGCGCCATTTGCGAGCCCAGCGGGAGCGTCAGCACATCGCCCGTCTTCACATGGTGTTTCATCGTGAAGGGTTCGCTTACCATCGCCGTGCCGGGTTGAGCCAGCTCTTTCAACACTGCTTCCGGCGCCCTGCCGGAGACAAAACCCGATGTCTGGTCGTAACGCGGAATATTTGTCTCGACCGATGCCACCGTGATCGGCAGCCCCTCGTACTCAATCTCATAAGCGCGGAAGCGGCTTACATAGGCCACGCCTGGCAGTGCGGTCAGCTGTTGTGTGAACTCAGGCGCAATCGTCGGGTGCCGGTCGGCTGAAGGGTTCCCCGCCGGCCGGAGATAAAGGTCGGCGGGCAACTGCGTGCTCATCCAGCTGATTACCGTTTGCCGGAAGCTACCCACCATGATGGCCACCGAAGTCATCATGGCAATGGCAGTTGCCAGCGCGCACACTAAGACAGATGTTCTGCGTAGCGAACCGACCAGGCTCCGTGAGGCAAGCAGCGCCTCGACGCCCCCGGTGCGCTGCAGCAAACCTGACGATGCTGACATGACCCGTTCCACCAACGTCGGAACCGCGAGCGCGCACGAGGCAATCAGCAGCAGCGCGGCAAGGTAGCCGAACATTGGCTTGCCTGCGATCGCGGGCGCTTGCGCCGCAGCGGCTGATAGCAGGGCCAGGATCGCGGCTGCGATGAGGTCCCGCTTCCGTTCCACCCGGACCGCGTACTCTCTCGCGCCGCGCGCCATGGCTTCAGTGGGTGGAACGCGTGACGCTTCCAGCGCCGGGCTAAGCGCGGAGACCAGCGTTACGCCTATGCCTACCAGGAACGCCAGGGCGAGTGAGGCAGCGGAGACCGCCATCGCGCCGGGCTTGCTTGAGATGTACAGCGCGTCCACCGTGGTGGACAGGAGCCGCACAGCTCCGGTCGCCAGCAGTCGACCCAGTGGTATTGCAAGAGTAGAACCGACAAGGCCGAAGATCGCCGCCTCGGTCAAAAAGGCCAACAAAACTGCGTTGCGGCTTGCGCCCAGGGCCCTCACCGTTCCGATCTGCGCGCGCCGCCTCACCACAGAGACAGAGATGGTGTTGTAGATCAAGAACGCGCCGACCAATACGGCGATGTAGCTTAAGACCCGCAGGTTCCAGCGAAATGCTGAAAGCATCTTTCGATTGGCCGCGGTTTCACTGCCCTGCGGCTGGAGCTGGATACTGCCGCCTGTCGCGGAACGCAGTGTCTTTTCCCACTGTTCCAAATGGCCGTGATCAGGAAGTTTTATCAGGATACGGTCGATGCGCCCCACCTTTCCCGTGGCGACCTGCGCCGCACCGATGTCCATCACGACTGCGTCTGTTCCAAGCTCTGCGGAGGTGGGGATGAGTCCGCGTATCACGTATTCCCTGGTGGCGTCGTTGATCAGCAGCGATAGGTGGTCGCCGACACGCTTGCCCAGACCTTGCGTAACCCACACCGCGTCGGTGTCGTTGATGTGCTGCAGACTACCCCAATCGGAAAGGTTTCCAATCCTTGTGCCTTCGTAGTGATTGACTTCCGCGATGAGGTCAAGACCGATTAACGGTACTGTCTCTCCCGCGTCACCCACGGACGCATGGTCCTCAATGCGGGCGCTCACCCGTATGGGATAGGGCAGCGTGTCCAGTCTGGCAACGATGTTCTCGGGGACGCCGCCTGTAGCTGTGATCTCGAGGTCGTTGTCACCCGAGAGGGTTTCCATCGAAGACCGGAAAGACCCCGTTGCGGCTCCGCTCGCCAGGTCAATAGCGAGGACCACAGCAACTCCCAGCGCAACTGCCGCAAGGATCAGGATAGAGCGTCCGCGCTCCCGGAGCATGGGCCGAAGGATCAGTCGATAGAGCAGCGCGGCAGATCCCATATCAGTTCTGCACGCTCTGTTCGATCTGTCCGTCTCGCATGTGCACTACGGTGTCAGCGAAGGCGGCAGCCTCCGCGCTGTGTGTTGCCATCAGAATGGTGGTTTGTCGTTCCCCGCAAATCCTGCGCAGAAGATCAAGGACTGAGTTTCCAATGGCCGTGTCCAGGTTGCCCGTTGGTTCGTCGGCGAGGATGATGCGCGGGCCGGCCACCAGTGCCCGTGCAATCGCTACACGCTGCATTTGGCCGCCGGAAAGTTGATGCGGCATGCGCGCCGCAAGCTCTCCAAGGCCGACCGCCTCGAGTTGCTCAAACGCTCGCGGACGCGGTTGTGAACCGCCTGCCAGCAGCAAGGGAAGTTCTACATTCTCGACCACACTCAAGGTCTGAAGCAGTTGGAAGGACTGAAAGATGAAACCGACCTTCTCCCTCCGCAACCGTGTCAACTCGGCGTCGTTCAGGCGCGCTGTAGCTACGCCGTCGAGTAAGACCTCGCCTCCGCTCGGGAAGTCCATCGCGCCGGCCAGGTTCAGAAGAGTGGACTTGCCGCAGCCGCTTCGACCGACGAACGCAAGGAAGCTTCCCACGGAAACATCAAGGGTTAGATCGCTAAGGGCACGAACAAGTCCGCCTTCCGTCGCGTACTCCTTGAAGACGTTCAGGAAACGCAGGAGGTGCGAGAGTTCGGAGGGGGCCGCCGTCTCAGGCGTGCAGGAGGTATCGGGATTGAGAGTCATCCAATGACAAGGATGCCTGTTCTATACGCTGAGAACGGGCTGTGCCACTCTGTTTTGAGCAGGAGGAACGATTTTGACCCCGTTGTTCTTGCGCCTTCACCGATCTCCATGACTTTCGCGTGCAGTGTGGGGTGTAGACCAAACAGGTGTGGCAGATGAGTCCGAAGGAAGTCATGGGAACGCGTTGTGGCTGCGTGTAGTCTTTGGTGAGCCTGCACGCGGGCGCGACGAGGCCTTGGTTTATGGATACACAACTGGTTCATCCGCACCGGTGGCGCATTGCGGCTCTGCTCGGCGTAGGTGTACTGGTGAACTACCTGGACCGGGTGAACCTTTCCGTTGCTCATGGCGCGCTTTTTACGAGCTTCGGGATCTCCGATGTGACGTTCGGCTATCTTTCGGGGGCGTACAACTGGACTTACGCCGCATGCCAGCTACCGCTTGGGCTGTTGCTGGATCGCTTCGGCGTTCGCCGCATTGGGCGAATCAGCACCTTCATCTGGGCTTTAGCGTCCTTTGCGGCTGCGATTACACCGAACCTGACGGGCTTCTTTGCCGCACGTCTGCTTCTCGGCGTTGGGGAAGCACCGACGTTTCCATCAAACGCAAAGGCCGTGGGGCTTTGGTTCCCTGACCGGGAGAAGGGCTCCGCAACCGCAATGTTTGACGCGGCCGCGAAGTTCGCCTCCGCGATCGGCGTTCCCCTCCTGGGTGTGGTGCTGCTCCGCATCGGCTGGCGGTGGAGTTTTGCGCTAACCGGTATGGCCAGCCTGGCCTACTTTGGACTGTTTACCAAGGTCTATCGGGATCCCGACCGGACGTCTGAGCCCAGGGACGAGCAGCCGGCGCATGCTGTGCACGCTAGCGCGCCGAACATTCAACGTAGTGTCTCGCTAGGATACGTTTTGCAGAACCGCAAGGTCCTCGGGCTTTCCCTCGGTATGGGCGCGTATAACTACGTTTTCTACCTTCTTATCACGTGGCTGCCAAGTTATCTTTCCTTTGCGCTTCACATCGATCTGCTGCACTCGTTTCTCTACACAGGCGTGCCCTGGCTCTTTGCCACATGCACCGACCTTGTTGCGGGCCTCGGTTCCGACGCATTGATCCGGCGAGGCTGGGATGCGAGCCGTGTACGGCGTACTGTGCTGATCACGGGAACGGCATTTGGTCTTGGGATCCTTGGCGCTGTCCATGCCCATACAGCGTTGCAAGCCCTGGTCTGGATCAGTATTTCAATCGGCGGGCTTTCTGCTGCTGCTCCGATCGGATGGGCGATACCTTCCATGATTGCCCCGGGCAACGGCGTAGGTACGGTTGGAGGGGTCGTGAACCTCTTTAATCAGTTTTCAGGCATAGGGGCGCCGATTATCACGGGATATATTGTCCACGCGACACACTCTTATGCGTGGGCCTTCGGCGTCTCCGGCATCTACCTGGTCGTTGGCCTGCTCAGCTACATTTTCCTGCTTGGCAGAATTGAACGAATTGCCCCAGAGCCGGGTCATTAACGGACTCCGGCCTGCTCGGGGGCGGCTGGATAGCCTTTGGTGGCGCCGGTCCGCGAGTTAAACACTTCAAAGCTGCCGTCAGGGGCCGCCGTGAGTTTGAGGTAGTTGCCCGGGTCGGAGCCCTTCAGATTCGCGATGTATTGCGCAGGTGTGTTGTGGGCTTCGCCGCCTTCCGCTGAGTAGTGGAGCTGCCAAAGCGTCTCAAGCTGCGGGCTCTTGCTCAGGGTCTCCAGCGTCGGCACCGACCCACCCTTGCTTTCGCCGTTATCCATGATCGCGACACGGGCATGGATGGCGTCCACCAGAGCAGGACTGGAACTTTGATACCAGCCGTGATGGGAAACGATGTAGACGTCCACATGCCCGAGCTTATTCTGAGGGCACATAAGCTGCATTTCTTTATCCCAGGTGAGGTCGCCAAGATCGAGCAGCTTCAATCGCCCAAAGGTGAGCTCAACCCCCAGGGAGCGCGCGTTTTCGGTTTGGTCTGGAGATCTGATAGCAGAGCTTGCGCACGCGGCATTACTTTGACCCGCACCTTGGAGCGGTGCCGTGATCAGTCGGCCATCCGCACTGATGACCTTGAGTGAGAGATCGCCGAGAGAAATCATTTGGCCGGGTTGGGCGGTCATGTGCTTCGAACCAGTGGATGCAAGGATCTTCTGATATGCGGCGTAGCCCTGCTCGGTGATGCCGTGGTCCAGCTCTCGATTGGGTCCATGGTCGATGAAGGTGCCGACCGGGAGTTTAGACGTTAATTGCGGCACGCCTCCGACATGGTCGGTGTGATAGTGCGTCAGCAGGACATAATCCAATTTCATGACACCTGCCTGCTTCGCCGCCGCTACGATTCTGTCGGCATCGCGGCCGTTGTTTCCGGGCCAGCCGGTATCGATGAGCAGCGAACGACCGTCCGGCGTAACGAACAGCGTTGCCTGGCCGCCCTCCACGTCAACGAAAAAGACGCGAAGTTTGCCGGCCTGGTGCGTGGTTGCTGTCTGACTGGCTCCGGACGCAGTGAAGGTCAGAGCCGTGCAGAAGCAAAGGACAGCGGAACAGAGTGTACCCAGACGACGTTTCATCAGGTCTCCTTGGGGATGCCGGGTGCGGGCGCCGGCTGAACGGTCGCTCGGGTGGATCCCGTAGTGATCCCACCATCGACGAGCAAGGTTTGTCCAGTGATGTAGCGGCTCGACTCGGAGGCGAGGAAGACGATGGCGCCGTCGAGATCGTGCGGTTCTCCCGGGCGCTTTAGCGGAATGCGCTCAACGAGGTACTCGACCCAGTCCTTGTCTTCGTAGAGAACGCGGTTTTGGGCTGTCTGAAACCATCCTGGAGCCAGGCAATTCACTGTGATGCCGTACTTCCCCCAGTCGTCGGCGAGGCTCATCGTCAATTGCCGAATGCCACCGCGACTGGCGGTGTAGGGTGCAAGGCCGGCGTAGCCGAAGACACTGGTGACGGAGCCGATGTTGATGATCCGGCCATAGCCATGCGGCACCATCAGGCGGGCAATTGCCTGGGCCACAAAAAAGCTACCGCGCAGGTTCGTATCGAGCACGAGGTTCCAGTCGTCCCATGTGACATCCAGCGCGGGCTTGCGAACGTTACATCCTGCGTTGTTCACGAGGATGTGTACCTGCGGACAAATGGCGGCCACCCGGGCGCCGAAAGCATCGATGCTGGCGCGGTCACGCACATCCAGTTGCACCGGCGTTGCTCTTCGCCCAAGAGCTTCGATCTCGTCGACGAAGGGGAGGAGATCGTCCCGCTTTCGGCTGGTCACGATCAGGTCCGCCCCGGCCTTCGCCAGCGCTCGCCCAAGGTACTGGCCGAGACCACGGCTCGCCCCGGTGACGAGGGCTGTTTGCCCACTGAGGTCAAAGAGGGGATTGTTCATTTTGCTCGCGAGTCCTGGTTGGCTGTGACGGCGCTTTGCGGATCCAGGATGATCTTCATCAAGTTCGGTTCGCGGGCGTGCAATCGTGCAAACCACGAGGGTCCATCCTCCAGCGGAGCCACTGCGGTGATAAGAGGAGCCACTTTGATCTTCCCGCTCGCGATCATCTCCATCGCCTTGGGATACTCACCCGCCGAAGCGCAAGAGCCTTGCAGGCGAATCTGTCGTGAGACCACCTTCTGCAGGGGCAGGTTGACTTGCGGTGTGATGTTGCCGACCAGTGTCACCGTGCCGCCTTTGCGAACGCAGTCGATACCGTTGGCTATTGTGTCGTCGCGGCCCACGGCCTCAAGCACCAGATCCACACCTCTGCCCTGCGTTCTCATCTGGATTTCCCCAGGCACGCTGGGATTCGACAGGAGTGTTTCCTCTGCCCCGAGTTCGGCCGCTTGCTGCAACCGGCTCGGATCGATATCAGAGACGAAGACGCGGGCGGCGCCTTCGGCCAGGGCTGCCTGAAGAAGAAGCAGCCCTATCATCCCCGCGCCTATGACCAGAACCGTCTTGCCCCTCACCGGTCCCGAAACGGCGACCCCATGCAGCGCGACAGATACGGCTTCGAGCATCGCTGCTTCCGGAAAGGAGAGATTTTCCGGGAGATGGTACGCGATACGCGCGGGAACGGTGAGGTACTCTGCGAAGGCGCCGGCGCGACGGTAGTCCCCGCAGGAAACCCCAAGAACCTGACGGTTGTCACAGAGGTTCACGTCGCCTTGCATGCAATATTCGCATTGGCCGCAGTAGACGGTGGAATCGAAGGTGACGCGGTCTCCCGGAGAGAACCCCGTTACGGTCGATCCGATCTCCGCAACGATCCCCGAAGCCTCATGCCCCATCACGAGGGGCGGGATCCGGCGTCCGGAAGATCCATCGTAGCCATGAACGTCGCTGCCACAAATGCCGCAGGAAAAGACCTGGATGAGCAACTCGTCCCGAGCGGGTGCCGGGGCAGGAATGTCCTGCATTTGAAGATCAGAAACTCGGGCGAGAACGAGGGCTTTCATCGAGGCATCCTGCTGATCTTCTACTACGTCGCGTGGCAAAGAGGGAAACTGCTGAGCTGGTATGGTTGCGCCGGGCGAGCTCGACAAATGCTTTCGAGCGGCCATGTATAAAGGGTGGCAGAGTTGCGGAGGAGAGATGTCATTGCTGCACGAGATGCGTTTGTTCCCGTCGGATCCAAATGCCCGCGGTGTAGCGGCACGGTTGTACGAGAGTGTTCGGCGCAGTCCGATTCTGAGTCCGCATGGGCATACCCAGGCGAAGTGGTTTGCAGAGAATCAGCCGTTTCCCGACCCGGCGAAGATGTTCATCCAGCCCGATCATTACGTGCACCGGATGCTTTACAGCCAGGGAGTTACGTTCGAAGAGCTTGAGATTGGATCGGAGGAGATTCGGGATCCACGGCGAGTATGGGGGATCTTTGCGAAGCACTACTACCTGTTTCGCGGAACGCCTACGCGGCTCTGGCTCGACTATGCGTTTCAGGAACTTTTCGGTCTCGAAGAACGGCTGAGCGGAAGCACGGCGGATCTTTACTTCGACCGTATCTCCGAGGCGCTGGCGACACCGGCGTTCCGTCCACGCGCACTCTATGAGCGCTTCCGTCTTGAGGTCCTGGCGACCACGGATTCGGCGCTGGACGACCTGAAGTATCACCGGGCCATTCGGGATTCAGGGTGGAAGTCCTCCATCCTGCCAACGTTTCGGCCGGATGCCGTGGTGGACCCGGACTTTGCGGGGTTCATTGACAACGTAAGTAAGCTGGGTGAGCAGACGGGTGAGGATACTCAAAGCTGGGGAGGGTACCTTGCAGCTTTGCGAAAGGCGCGGCAGCGTTTTCGCGCGATGGGCGCCACGGCCACGGATCACGGGCATCCCACGGCGGCTACGGCGGACCTCCCCGCAACTGAATGTGAGCGACTGTATGCCGAGGTGAGGAGTGGGCAGGCCACACCGGAGCGGAGTGAACTGTTTCGGGCGCAGATGCTGACCGAGATGGCTGCCATGAGCCTGGAGGACGGGTTGGTGATGCAGATCCATCCAGGGTCGTACCGCAACCATAATCGCGCATTGTTTGAGCGGTATGGGCGCGATGTCGGCGCGGATATTCCGATGCAGACGGACTATGTGCGTGGCTTGCGCCCGCTTCTGGATCGCTTCGGGAATGAGCGCGATCTGACGATCATTTTGTTCACGCTGGATGAGACTACGTATAGCCGCGAACTGGCGCCGTTGGCAGGGCACTATCCGTGTCTGCGGCTGGGGCCGCCGTGGTGGTTCCATGACAGCCCGGAAGGCATGATGCGGTTCCGGGAGCAGGCGACCGAGACGGCCGGCTTCTACAACACGGTTGGATTCAACGACGATACACGGGCTTTCTTGTCGATCCCAGCGCGGCATGACGTGGCGCGGCGCATCGATTGCGCGTTTCTAGGCCGGCTGGTCGCGGAGCACCGATTGCATGAGGACGAGGCCTTCGATGTGGCGCAGGCGTTGACATCGGATCTGGTGCGGAAGGCTTACCGGCTGTAACGGCATTTCGTCGGGAAGGTTGGAGAAGGAATGAAGCATCCTTTGAGTTTGGATGGCCGGGTTGCGGTGGTGATGGGTGGAACCTCCGGCATTGGGCGTGCGTTGAGCCTTGGGCTGGCACAGGCGGGTGCCGATGTGGTGAGCACGGGACGCCGCAGTGAGCATGTGAACGAGGTGGCGGGGGAGATTGAGGCGATGGGGAAGCGGACCCTCAGGCAGCCTACAGATCTAAGCGACCGGGCGCAGGTGGAAGCTTTGCTGGAGGCTTGTCTTGGGGCTTTTGGCAAAGTGGACATTTTGATAAATGCTGCGGGGAAAATCAAACGCACGCCGACGCTGACGATGCAGGAAGCGGAGTGGCGGGACATCTTCGAGACAAATCTTACGGGTACGCTGCGGGTCTGTCAGATCTTTGGCAAGGGGATGATCGAGCGTGGGTATGGTCGCATTGTGAACATTGCCTCGTTAAACTCGTTTGTGGCGTTGAATGAGGTCGCGGCGTATGCGGCGAGCAAGGCGGGGGTAGTGTCGTTGACGCGATCGTTGGCGGTGGAATGGTCAAGGCACGGAGTGGTGGTGAACGCCATCGCGCCGGGGGTGTTTCCGACGGAGTTGAATGCCAAATTGCTGGACGGCACGCCGCGCGGGCTGGAGTTGCGAATGCGGACACCGATGGGAAGGTTTGGGCGGGTGGAAGAGTTGATCGGCGCGGCAGTGTATCTGGCGTCGGAAGCGGCTTCCTACACAAGCGGGCAGACAATTGTGGTGGATGGCGGCTTTCTGGCCAGCGGCGTGAATCAGTAAGAGGGCGAAATGAGTGAGGCTATGGAACTTCCGAAGTTTTCTGTGGGGGTAGGTGATCGATTTGCGCAGCAGGCGGCGGCGCAGTTGCGGGCTTGCATGCTGGCGAAAGATGCCGGTGTTGAGGTTGTGCCGGTTTGGAATAAATCGAATCGCGAACACATAATTATTGGCTCGGAGCCAACGACAACGCGCGCTGCGGCGGATGTCGCGGTGAAAACTTTGGGGTGGACAAAGCCGTACTTCGTCGATGCGGATCACATCAACTTGCAGACGTTTGAGCGCTTTGTATTACCTTGTGATTTCTTCACGATCGACGTCGCGGAGGATATTGGGAAGAAGCATGATGAGGCTGAGATCGCCAAGTTTTTGGACCGGCATCCTGAGTTGATGGGCGAGGTTGCGATTCCAAGCATTGCGGAGCCGTTCCAGATCGATCGAGCGATGGCGGAAGCGACGGCGAAGCAGTTCCTGTCAGCAGTGCAGTTAGCGGGGCGGATCTACCGGGCGGTGGCGGCGCGCAAAGGTGAGGGACAGTTTGTAACGGAGGTATCGATCGACGAGACGGATCGGCCGCAGACTCCGCCGGAGCTGTTGATCCTTCTTGCGGCGATTGCGGACGAGGGCGTTCCCTTGCAGACGATGGCGCCGAAGTTTACGGGGCGGTTCAATAAGGGCGTGGATTATGCCGGCGATGCCGCGCAGTTTGCGAAGGAGTTTCGCGAAGATCTGGCGACCGTTGCCTACGCCGTTGCGCGCTATGGATTGCCGAAGAACCTGAAGCTGAGCGTGCACTCGGGGTCAGACAAGTTTTCGATCTATGGAGCGATCAGAGCGGGATTGAAGGAGTTCGACGCCGGTGTGCACTTGAAGACGGCGGGTACAACATGGCTGGAGGAGTTGATCGGGCTGGCGGAAGCGGGCGGGAGTGGTCTGGCGATTGCGAAGGAGGTCTATCGCAACGCACACGAGCATGCTGAGGAACTTTGCGCGCCCTATGCCACGGTCATTGATATCGACCAGAGTAAGCTTCCCCAGCCGGCGATGGTGGAGGGATGGAGCAGCGAGCAGTTTGTGCGTGCGTTACGGCACGATGAGCACGATGCTGCCTATAACCCGGATCTGCGGCAGTTGCTGCATGTGGGATTCAAGGTGGCAGCGCGGATGGGATCGCGGTACATCGAGGCTCTGAAAGCGAACGAAGAGGTGATTGCGCGCAATGTGACAGAGAACCTGTTTGCGCGGCACATCCGGCCGGTGTTTCTGGGATAGGCGCGTGCGATCAGAGCGGTAAAGCACCGTGGGCGCGTCTGGCTGCGAGAGCGAAGGCCAGCCGGGATATGCCGCTGAAGAGGATAGCTACGCCGAGCAAGGTACCTATGGCCCAGGCTGCGGCGGAGGGCAGGTGGGCCCAGATCATGATGGCAAGGATGATGGAGATGACGGCGTCAATGAAGAGCCACGGGCTGCCGGGGACACCGCGTGTGGTGAAGCCGGCGACGAGTTCGAAGAGGCCTTTCATCATCAGGTAGGCGCCTAGGAAGAGTGTGAGGGAGACAAGGCCGGCAACCGGATGGAGAAAGAGGAAGATGCCGGCGATGAGATAGGCGATACCGATGAGGGCTTCCCAGAGATGTGCGCCGGCGCCCCGGACGTGAAAGGCGAGGACCAGGTGAGCGATGCCGCCGAAGATGAGCAGCCAGGCGACGATCGCCTCGACGGCGACGCCGGCAAGGAAGGGAAGGGCGAGAGCTGCGAGGCCAAGGACAATCAGGAGAATGCTGAACCCGATGGTCCAGCCGACGGAGCCGCGATGGATGAGGCGTGTTGAGCCTCGGAAGGGTAGGCCAGTGCTTAGAGTTCCCATAGTTGTCTCCTCTTGCATGTGCAGACGGTTGAGAGCCTTGCGTTGGTTGCTCTGTGCCATGCGGCTGGACAAGTGGCAATATCGGCCCGTTTGGCTGGAAGTTGGGTAGGGCTTGCGTAGGTGAAATGGGTCGCCGGGTGTTGTTGCCGCAGTCGAGCCGAGAGAAAGCTTACATTTCCTTTCGCCAACGTAGGGAACAAAAATGGGGTAGGCGTGGTCTATAAGGCAGCAATACCAGATAGGAGCGCTGATGCGTGCTTTGGTTGCGTGTGCCTTTTTTCTTCCTTTTGTTGAGTTGGCAGCGGCGGGACAGGTGGTTGCGGGCAGGCCGCATGCGGTCAGTGCGGCAGCGGTGGCGAAGGCTGGTGAGGTTGGGCCGACGCAGCTGCGCGTGACGCATGTGTCGCTCTATAAGAACGGGGTTGGGTTCTTTGAGCATGAGGGACGTGTGAGTGGGGATGCGGCGGTGAGCCTGGATCTGACCTCGGCGCAGTTGAATGATGTGTTGCAAAGTTTGACGGCGGTGGATCTGGGCGGCGGGCATGTAACGGGGGCGAACTATAACTCGACGACGCCGCTGGAAGAGCAGTTGCGGACGCTGCCCTTGAATTTGGGGCAGGATCCCTCGCAGGCAGATTTGTTTGCGGCGTTGAAGGGCGCGCGGGTGGAGGTGACGGGGTCGGGGACGGTGTTCACGGGGCGTTTATTGTCGCTGGAGGTGCGAGGTGGGGTCGCAGACGGCGGGGAGGGAGGGAAACCCTTGCCGGAGCGCCGTTTTCTGACGGTGGTTGCGGATAGTGGAGCGACGCGGACGGTGGAGCTGGGGCCGAATACGGTGGTGCGGCTGCTGGATGCCGGGTTGAAGGCCGACCTGAATACATATCTGGAGTTGCTGGACCGAAACCGGACGGAGGGTGTGCGGCATCTGGTGTTGACGGATCGTGGGGCGGGATCGCGGATGCTGGAGGTGTCGTTTTTGTCGGAGGTGCCTGTGTGGAAGTCGACGTACCGGCTGCTGCTGACGGCGGGTGCGGAGGGTGGGGCTGCGGGGGATGGGATGGCGACGGTGCAGGGGTTTTCTGTGGTGGATAACACGACGGGGGAGGATTGGAAGGATGTGCGGCTGAGTTTAATCGCGGGAAGTCCGCAGAGCTTTCTGCAGCCTATCTCGCAGCCGATCTATGACCGGCGGCCGGAGGTGCCGATTGCGGAGAATGCGCAGACCACGCCGCAGACGCATGAATCGGCGGAGAATGGGGTGCCTGCACCAGCGTCGCCTTCAGGAAGTGCGTCGGCGGATCTGAGCAGCGGTGCGGGTGCAAATCCGGCGTCGTTGTTTGGAAGTCCGACGGGAAACGGCTATGGAGCTGGTCTCGGCGGCGGTGTCGGCCAGAGGATAATGGCTGCTCCGCGTGCGAAGCAGAAGATGATGGCGGGCTCGTCTTCGGAGACGGTCACGGTGGAGAATGCTGCGCCGTTGCTGTATGAGCAGGAGGCGCGGGAGTCTACGGAGGCGAAGGTGGTTACGGCCTCGTTTGACGATTTCTTTGCGTATAACTTGACGGATCCGGTGACGATTCCGCGGAATGGGTCGGCGTTGGTGCCGATTTTGCAGGCGCGGGTGCCGGTGGAGAGTGTGACGTTATGGTCTCGGGGGGAGGCGCGGCCCTTGCGGGCGCTTTGGGTGACGAATAGCTCGGGGTTGACGCTGGACCGGGGGTCCTTTTCGGTGGTGGAGAATGGGGCGTTTGCGGGGGAGGGATTGGTGGATCCGGTGCATCCGGGGGAGCGGCGGCTGTTGTCGTACGCGATGGATCAGGCGGTCTTTGTTACGCCGGAGACGGGGACAGAGACGCGACGGATTACGAGTGTATCGGTGGCCAAAGGAGTGTTGCGGGCGATGAATGCGGAGGTGGCTGAAGCGAAATACAAGGTGAGTGATGCGGCGCCGGTGGGGCGGACCGTGGTGCTGGAGGAGCCTCGGCGTCAAGGGTGGACGCTGGATGAGGGTGGGACAAAGCCGGCGGAGACGACGCCTGGAGTGTACCGCTTCGAGGTGAAGGTGGCGGCGCATAGCGCTGCGGAGTTGAGCGTGGTGCAGCGGCGGACCGTGGATGAGTACTTCCGGCTGGCGGACAGCTCGGAGGAGCAGCTGACGGCGTATTTCCGGGGGAATGGCGCCGATCCGAAGGTGCTGGCGCAGCTGGAGCCGGTGTTCGCGGCCAAGCGGCGGGTGGCGGAACTGGAGGTGCAGATCCGGGCGATCGAGGCGAAGGAGCGGACGATTGGGGAGGACCAGAAACGGGTGCGGGAGAATCTGGGGGCGTTGAAGGGCTCGGCCGAGGAGAGGGAGCTGGTGCGGCGGTATACGGAGGGGTTGAACGGGCAGGAGGATACGCTGGCGGGGCTGAAACGGGACCAGGCGGCGCTGGAAGGGCAGCGGGTTGCGGCTCAGGAGGAGTTGAGCCGGAGAATTGAGTCCTTGCAGATCGGGTGAGGATTCGTGGTACCTCCCTACCCCCGTACTTTTTTCGCAAAGTACGTGAAACAGAGAGTTTAGCGGGGTACTTTGCGACGTTTGGGGGATGGGTCTGCAACCTATGTTCCCGCGTGTTTTGCGAATCGCGGCAGCGCGTAGGGGGTGCGGGGCGTCCTAAGGGGAGCGCGTGTGCGCGCGAGTTTGATTTGCGAGGTCACGATTGGGTTTTGCGGTTGCGGTGAGGTTGAGAGTGGCGGGGGCGGTGTTGGCCGGTGGGTTGGCAGTGGCGGGCTTGCGGTCCCCGGTGGTTCTGGCAGCGCCGCGGCAGGGTGTTGGAGCGGCGGCGGGGAGCGCGGGCGCGACCGCAGGGACCCCGACCCCGGCGCATGGAGCGGCGGGGAGCAGTGGGGAGACGCAGGCGCGGGCGGCGGATGCGGCTGTGGCGGCCAAGCCGAGTAACGGTACGGTGGGGAGTGCGAACGCTGCGTTGAAGGGGGCAAATGCGAGTGCGGCGTTGCTGGCGGAGATCCAGAAGCTCCCGCCGTTGACTGGGACGGGCATCGATGTGGCGAGCCGCAGCGCGGATGTGCGGACGCATCTGGATTCGGTGTTGCGCTACTACCGGACGGCGACGGTGCCAGTGCAGAAGGTCGGCGAGCCGAGCGATGTGCTGTATGGGGAGCAGAGCGAGACCGAGGCGACGCAGATTGCTTCGCTGGCGTTTCAGGCGGCAAAGAACACGGCGGCGCTGCTGAAACGGGTGCCCGGTGCGGTGCAGGCGCAGGAACCGGGAGCGGAGAACGGTGGGGGTGGGCAGAGCCAGGCGGAACGGATCAACACGGCACGGACGCAGGCACTGTCGCAACTGAGCGCCTTGCAGGCTCAGCAGACTACGTTGCAAGGGGAGTTAGCCAAGGCGCGGGCCGCCCAGCGCGCGGCGCTGCTGCAGCAGCAGGAACAGGTGGATGGCGGGATCGAGTTGCAGCAGGCGATGGTGGATGCGCTTGGGAAGATCAACAGCTTTCGCGCGCAGGGGGCGCAGACCGGGTTGGCGGGTGATATTGACCGGCTGCAACGCTCGGCGCCGGAGCTGTTGAGCGAGCCGGTAAAGACACCACCTCCGCCGGTGCTGCAGAGCCTGGCGGCGGCGCAGGAGGCGGGTGTATCGACGCAGGCTTCGGTGCTGTTCCAGTTGCTTTCTACGCTCCACACCATTGACGGGCAGACAAAGGCGATCGATACGTTGAGCAAGCAGGCGGAGGATATGCGAACGCCGTTTGTGAAGGTGTTGCGCACGACCATTGCCCAGGGGGCAGCGTTGACGCAGCAGACGGTGAATTTGCAGGCGACGCCGACGACCGATGCACAGGATCTGGTCAATACACGCAAGCAGTTTGATCAACTCACTGCGACGTTCCAGGTTTTAGCGAGTGCGATGCTGCCTTTAAGCCAGGAGGCAGTGCTGCTGGACAATGCCCGGGGCACGTTGACGACGTGGCGGGCGACCGTGGATGCGGAGAAAGACGAGATGCTGCGGCACCTGCTCATCCGGGTGGGGTGGATTGCGCTGGCGCTGGGATTGCTGACAGTCGTCAACCGGCTGGTGAGCCGGGCGGCGGTGAAATATGTTGCCGACCTGCGGCGGCGGCGGCAGTTGCTGCTGATGCGGCGCATTGTGTTTGGGTTTCTGACGGGGCTTGTGCTGATCTTTGGGTTCGTGACACAGTTCAGTTCGCTGGCGACGTTTGCGGGCTTTATCACCGCGGGAATTGCTGTGGGATTGCAGAGCATTCTGCTGAGTGTGGCGGCTTATTTCTTTATTGTGGGGCGGTATGGCGTGCGGGTGGGGGACCGGATTACGGTTGCCGGTGTTACCGGAGAGGTGATCGAGGTGGGGCTGGTGCGGTTTTACATGATGGAACTGGTGGGGACGGGAACAGCGCTGCACTCGACGGGGCGCGTGGCGGTGTTTGCGAATTCGGTGCTGTTTCAGACAGGGACGCCGATTTACAAGCAGATGCCGGGGACGGAATATGCCTGGCATGAGCTGACGGCGAAGATGAACAGCGGTGCGGATGTGAGGGCTGCGTCCGAGGCGGTGCTGAAGGTGGTTCAGGATGTGTATGCCGGGTATAGCGGGAGGATCCAGGCGCAGCATCAATCGGTGGAATCGTGGATGGGGACGGCGTTGCCTGCGCCGCAGGTGGAGTCCCGGCTGCAGCTGGTGGATGGTGGGTTGCAGTACGCGGTGCTGTTTCCGGTGGAGATTGAGCATGCGGCCGAGGCGGACCAGCAGATTGCGGAGGAGTTGGTGCAGAGAATGAAGACGGAAGGGGCGTTAAAGGCGGGGATGACGGAGTTACCGGTGATTAAGGCGGCAGTGAAGAGTTGATGGGTGACGGGGCTTTGGGAGTTGACGGAGGAAAGCTGAGAGACGTGCTCCGTGGACAGTTGTGCAGCTTCGGTTGAAATACAGGGGTTGTCCCATACGGTCGGAATGATGCTTCCCCTGTCTTGCGCGAGAAGCAAAAAGAAACGCAGATTCCCTTGGGGAATGACAAACAGTAAGGCCGAGTTCAACGGCTGGTTCCCTGTGGAAAGGACAAGCCTAAAGGGTAAAGAGGGGAGGAGCGCGTTCCGCGGCCCTCAGGAGACATCAACCCCGCGCTCACTCGCCCTCTTCCGAAACAGACGCGAGTACCTGCAGGGAAGACTACAGGGCGAATGCAATAATTCGGCATGACACAAAACCAGCCTGCAAAGAGCGTTGCCGACGCAACGCGCCGCCGTTTCCTTGCCGTTTCCGCTGCTGCCGGGTTGGGCTCGAGTCTGTTTCCCGGGGCGCTGCTGGGGTTGGTGGCGAGTGAGGCTGCGGCGCAAGCGGCAGGTGGGCAGGGAGACAGCGGCGGGGCGGAGCTGCCGAAGATTACGGACGCGATGATTGAGGCTGCGGCGGCCTTGGCGGGGGTGAGCTTTTCGCCGGAGCAGCGGGCGATGATGGTGGAGACCCTGAACAGTCAGCGGGAGGACATTGCGCAGGTGCGCAAGATGGGGCTGGCGAACGGCGTGGCGCCGTCGCTGGTGCAAGACCCGGTGCTGCCGGGTACGCAGTTGGAGACGGAACGGCGGGCGGCGAAGCTGGGTGCGGCGCCTTCTGTGGCGCAGGTCGCGGTAAGCAATGAGGAGCAGGTGGCGTTCCTGACGGTGCGGCAGCTGGGTGCGTTGCTGCGGGCGAAGAAGACCAGTTCCGTCGAGTTGACGAAGCTCTATCTGGCGCGATTGAAGAAGTATGACCCGACGTTGCACTTTGTGATTACGCTGACGGAGCAGCGGGCGCTGGAACAGGCAGCTGCGGCGGACCGTGAGATGGCCGCGGGTAAGGCGCGGGGGCCGCTGCATGGGATGCCGTGGGGTGCGAAGGATCTGCTGGCGGTCAAGGGGTACCCGACGACGTGGGGCGCGGGGCCGTATATGACGCAGAGTTTCGACTATGACGCCGAGGTGGTGAAGCGGCTGGATGCGGCAGGGGCGGTGCTGGTGGCGAAGCTGACGCTGGGGGCGCTGGCGCAGGGGGATCTTTGGGGGCCGAAGCCTGGGGTGCGGACGCGAAATCCCTGGAACGTGAACCAGGGGTCGAGTGGGTCGAGTGCGGGGGTGGCGAGCGCGGTGGCGGCGGGGTGTGTGGGGTTTGGGATTGGGACGGAGACGCTGGGGTCGATCTCCAGCCCAAGTACGCGGTGTGGTGCGACGGGGTTGCGGCCGAGCTTTGGGCTGGTGCCGCGGACGGGGGCGATGGCGTTGAGCTGGTCGATGGACAAGATTGGGCCGATTGCGCGGAGTGTGGAGGATGCGGCGCTGGTGCTGGAGGCGATTTATGGGCCGGATGGGCAGGATCCGAGTGTGCAGCCGGCGGCCTTCAATGTGGATTTTACGGGGGATGTGCGCAAGCTGCGGGTGGGGTACTTGAAGAGTGCTTTCGATGCGCCAAAGATGGAGGAGATGAAGCCGCCGAGTGAGACGTTGGCGGGGAAGGAATTGGAGGCGTATACCCGGCGGCTTTCTGCGCGGAAGGCCAGCTTTGCGCAGGGGGAGTACGACGTTCAGTTTGGGCAAAAGGCGCTGGACGTGCTGCGGGGCATGGGTGTGCAGATGCAGGCGGTAGAGTTTCCGAAGTTCAACTATGGGGCGCTGGTGCCGATGCTGGAGGCGGAGGCTGCGGCGGCGTTCGATGAGTTGACGAGGTCGGGACGGGATGCGTTGCTGGCGGGGCAGGAGCCTTATGACTGGCCGAATAGTTTCCGGACGGCTCGGTTTTATCCGGCGGTGGATTACATCAATGCTTCGCGAGCGCGGCGGCTGGCGATGGAGCAGGTGGGGGCGTTCTTCAGGGATTTCGATGTTGTGGTGACGCCGAGTGGGGGGGCGCAGCTGACGGCTACGAATCTTTGCGGGCAGCCTGCGGTGATTGTGCCGAATGGGTTCCGGGGAGCGGATGCACCGCCTCCGCCGACGTCGGATTTGAATAATTATGCCAACAGTGGGGGGCCGGGGACGCCGGTGTCGTTGACGTTTCTGGCGCCGCTTTATGGCGACGCGAAGGCTTGCGCTTTGGCGCATGCGTATCAGGAGAAGACGGGATTTCAGTTGCAGCATCCGAAGTTGGGGTGAGGGCTGCGGCGTTGGAAGCTGGACCTCGCGGCAGGTGAGGTGATGAGGCTTCGAACGGGCTGGACCCAACGTACCTCAGCGGCTGAAGCCGCGTTGCCTTTGCGGCGTTTACGATGGGGCTGAAGCCCCCACCCTTCCCGTTTCGGCCGTTTTGAGGCGAGTCCAAGCTGGTGCTGAGAGACTGCCTCCGCATGCGGGATACTGGTTGTGGGAGGATTTGGCTATCGCTGCCGTATCCAGCACGACTTTCGAACGTGGACGCCTGCGGATCGAGCCGCTTGAGGCGTCGATGGACCGGGTGACGAAGATGACGGTGTGTACGCGGCCGTTTCGGGCGGCGGGGCCGCGGATTGAAGCGGAACGGCTGGGCGGGAAGCTGCTGGTGCACAACTATGGGCATGGCGGCTCGGGGTGGTCGTTGAGTTGGGGGTCGGCGGCGCTGGTGGTGCCGATGGCGTTGGCGGAGGGCGCGCGTCAGGTGGCGGTGATTGGGTGCGGGGCGCTGGGGATTACGACGGCGATTCTCTTGCAGCGGGCGGGGGCGCGGGTGCGGATTTATGCGCGGGATCTGCCGGCGGATACGCGGTCAGCGCGGGCGACGGGAACGTGGACGCCGGATGCGCGGGTGGCGCTGAAGGGCAGCATGGATGAGGCGTTCCCGGCGCGGTGGGAGGGGATGGCGCGGTTTTCGTTTGCCACCTACCAGGGGCTGGTGCAGGGGGCGGGTGGGTTGATGGAGTTTCATGACCGGTACACGTTGTCGGATCTGCCGCCGGAAGAGGCGATCGCGGCACGTTTGCGGGCGGATGCGCTTGGGTTTGCGAAGCTGGAAAGCCGGATTGCCGAGGTGGTGCCGCGTGCGGAGGATCTGGGGCCGGGAGAGCATCCGTTCCCGACCGCGTATGCGCGGCGGGCGGCGGTGCTGCGGTTCAATATCGGGCCCTATTTTGAATACCTCGAGCGTGAGTTTCGGGAGCGTGGCGGGGAGATCCAGCGTGCGGAGTTTCACACGCCGGAGGACTTGTTGCGGCTGCCGGAGCCGGCCATTGCCCATTGCACGGGGTATGGTGCGCGGGCGCTATTCCGGGATGAGTCGTTGATCCCGGTTCGTGGGCAGATTACGTGGCTGCCGCCTGCGCCGGAGCTACCCTACAGCCTGGTGTGGCGCGACCTGAACGTGGTGCCCCGGGCGGATGGAACCGTGATCCAGCTTGGTGCGCAGGGCGATGCGCTGGGGTGGCAGGATGCAGACGAAACGCCGGACCGGGCTGAGGCGGAACGTGGTATGGCGATGGCGGCGGAGTTGTTTGCGGGACTCTCGGCCAAGAGTCAACGGGGCGCGTGATTACGGGCGAGATGGTGTTTGGCGCCTCAGCGGCTGAAGCCGATTCACCTCTGCAGCCCTTGCTGTGGGACTGAAGTCCTACTGTTCCCGTTCGTGCATTGACTGCAGTTTGAGTTCCACATTTACCAGCTCTGTGGTCGGTGGAGGGTGCAGATCAGGGCTTTGGAGGCTTTTTGCCCTTGGTCGTGAAATGACTGAGGAGGAATTCCTGTACGAGGCCATTCATGGCGTCTCCGGCGACGCCGAGGAAGCCGTTTTCGAGGGTGAGTGCGGCTCCGTGGCGATCGGAGGCGGGGTAGTAGATGTTGGAGATGGCTCCGGCGGAAAGGTCGCCGAGAACGCCGGAGAAGTTGGGCTGCGAGCGGCCGTTGTCGCCGCGGCAGATGACTGCACGCGAGATGGCATAGAAAATACGTGAGCGGACCGTGCCTGTGCCCTTGTAGAAGTAGCGGGGGTCCTGACGGAAGAGCGTGGGAAGCACGGCGCCTCCCATGAAACTTCCTGCCCACAGGTCGGCATAGTCTGCGCCAAAGCGCTTGCCGTACCCGGCGGCACCCTGGTGGTAACCGGGGAAGGCGTTTTCGGCCTGTTGTACGCCGGCAACCGAGGCGGAAAGCGCTAGATTGCCGGGGTCCGTTGCGTTGTGCCAGGAAAGCGTGAACTTTTCTTTTGTTGTGAGCGGGAGGGCGGTCCAGGAGTAGCTTACGAAGAAATTGGGGAGGACGCCGACCAGGCGCTGGTGTTCTTCGGTGTGAAGTTGTTCAAGCCTGGCCTGCTCTTCTGTCATGGCATTCACGGAGACTGCCACCGGGGCGAGGGAAAGGCTGATCTCGGGCACTTCCAGGCTCTCGCCGGGCTGCAGTGTGCCTGGTTCGATAGCGGGGTTGAAACCGGAGAGCGTGACGGAGACGGAAAAGCTGCCCGGAGCGACGTTGCGAAAGAAGTAGCGGCCATCGCTATCCGTGGTTGTGGCTAGTGTGACGGAGGCCGTGATGAGCGAAACGCGCGCGGTCTGGATGACGGCGCCATTTATGTCGATGACTTCGCCCGCAACCGTTCCAGGCTGTTGAGGTGGTGTGTTCTGCGAGGAGGCGACGGGTGTCTGTCCGTCAGGGTGTGGCAACGCGGGTAAAGCAGCCTGCGCATGAACGATGCGGCTTGTAAGCAGCGGCGAACCGCCAAGGCAGCAGGCCGCAAGCGAGGCGGGGCAAAGGAGCCGTTGGAGGTTCCAGGGCCGGAGCCGGGGGTTCAGCACAGGTTCAGGATAGCGCGGGGCGGCGTTATCCGCCGTAGCCGCCATTGGCGTTGGCTTCTTCTTCGCTGAGCGGGCGACCGCCGGCGAGCTCTTTTTTTACCAGGTCGCTGACGGTTTTGCTGTCGACGAAGAGGCCGCTGGCGAGGATGCGCTGCTGCACGACGCGCATGGTGGGACCCATGTCCTTGGGGCCGGGCTGGCCGCCGCCGTTGCCGGATTTTACGTGCTCGATGGCGCCGCGAATGATGGGGAGAATGTCGTCTTCCTGGGCCTGTTTGGGGAGGTATAACTCGATCATGCCGATCTCGGCGCGCTCTTTCTCGGCGAGCTCGGGACGGCCGCCCTTGGTGAACTGCTCGGCGGAGTCGCGGCGCTGCTTGATAAGCGTTTTCAGGATGTTCTGTTCTTCGGTCTCGGTGAGGGCCTGGCGCTTGTCGATTTCCTTCGATCTCAGAGCGGATTTGACCATGCGCAGTGTGGTCACTTTGGCCTCGGCGCGCGCTTTCATGGCGGTGGTGATGTCGGCGTTGAGACGTTCCGCGATGGTCGGCATGGTAGGACTCCTGTCCTGTGACAGCTTACAGGGAATGGGCTACCGATGCAGGCAGTTGCAGGACCGGATAAGTGGATCCGTTCTGTTGTGGCTGCAACGAGAGCTGGAGCCGGGTACTGGCTGAAGTCGGTAGAATCAGAGTCATATGATTCGCAAGACGCGCCTGTTTACGCCCGGTCCTACCCCTTTGCTTCCCGCTGCACAGTTCGCCATGGCAGCGGCGGATATTCATCATCGGACGCCAGAATTCCGGGCGTTGTTCAAGCGGGTGCTGGAGCAGCTGAAGGTCTTTGTAGGGACGAAGAACGATGTGGTGATCCTGGCAAGCTCGGGGACCGGCGGGATGGAGGCTTCGGTGTCCAATCTGACTTCGCCGGGGGACCGCGTGTTGGTGTTGTCGGCGGGCAAGTTCGGCGAGCGGTGGGTTGCGCTGGCGAAGGCCTTCGGTTGCCATGTGGATGTGGTGACGAAGCCCTATGGCGAAACGTTTACGGCCGAGGAGATTAAGAAAGAGCTGCGGCTGGAGACGCGTGCCGTCTTCGTGCAGGCCAATGAGACCTCGACCGGAACGCGCCATGATGTTCAGGCGATCGGGCAGTTGCTGAAGGAGGAGCACTCCGAGGCGCTGCTGGTGGTGGATGCCATCACGGGGCTGGGTACGACGCACCTGGACATGGACGCGTGGGGTGTCGACGTGATGGTTGGCGGCTCACAGAAGGCAGTGATGATCCCGCCGGGGTTGAGCTACCTGGCGGTGAGCGAACGCGCATGGGACCGCATGGAAGCGACGCATAACCCCCGCTACTATTTTGATCTTCGCAAGGAGCGCAAGAACGCGAAGAATGGCGAGAGCGCCTACACGCCGGCGGTTGCGTTGATTGCGGCGCTGGGTGCGGCCTTGGATTGGATCGCCGCACAGGCAGGGACGCCGGAGAAGCCCGAGGGCGACCTGGCCGAGGGACGCAGGAAGCTGGTAGACAATGCGGAGATGATCGCCGAGATGACGCGTGCGGCGGTACAGGCGCTGGGTTTGACGCTGTTCTCGCAAGCACCGGGGGCGGCGGCTACGGCGGTGAATGCGCCGGAGGGCGTGGACTCCGGGGTGATCTGTAAAGGGCTGAAGAGCCGGTTTGGGGCGATCATCACCAATGGGCAGGGCGAGATGCAGGGCAAGATCTTTCGCATTGCTCACCTCGGGTTCTTCGACTACATGGACACCATTGCGCTGATCGGCGCGCTGGAGCAGGTGATGGTGACGAGCCTGCCGCAGCTGAACGTGCAGTTTGGAACGGGGTTGGCGGCCGCGCAAAAGGTCTTTGCAGGTGCTGCTTCGCGCTGAGCGTTGAATAGAGTTGGTTGGGTGAACCAAGGGGCAGACTTCGGGTCTGCCCCTTTTGTTGTGGTCACGTTACTTGCACGAAGGCAGCACGACAACTGGCAGCGGCTTGGCCGAGCCGACATGCAGGTCACGTGCGTTTACGTAAATGCTTTTGTTGGTAAGACATGGATCGGATTGCAGGGCGCGTAGGCGGGATCGCCGGGAGTGGCGAGTCTGACGCGGTGGAGGCATTACCTCCTCCACCTGGGTATGCCAAACGGCTCCTTTTGGTCATTGCGATGCGGGGATCTTACGGGCGATAAGAGAGCAGACCGTAGCGACAACTCAGAGAAGTGCGGCTGAAACGGCAATCACGAAGCGCAACCTGGGCGTGTGTGCAGAGTGGATTGTGGCCCGTGTGCGCTGCACAACTAACGAATCACGATCGCACGTGGCAAAAGGCCACAGGAGTCCTCATCGTGTCCATTGGCTTCAAGCGGGTTCAACCCGGGCTTGTTTTTCTTGCTCTCCTTTCAACCTTGGGCCTCTCCGGCTGCGGCGTCGATGTAGGCGTCGCAGATGGACCCCTGGCGTTGCCGGGCCGGACCATACACGGCCATGTCCATGGCGGTGTGTACCCCATTCAAAACGCGACGATTCGTCTGATGGAGACGCAGAACAACGGATATGGCGGCGCTGCCAAGCAGTTGCTCCAGACGAACTCCGACAGCAATGGTTATTTCACATTTCCGGATACCGGGTGGAGTTGCGATTCGACGCAATTTGCGTACATCGCGGTGACGGGTGGGTATACGGTGGTGAGTTCGCCGAACTATAACGTGGCGCAGATTGGGGTGATCGGCAACTGCGGCCAGGTTCTGGCGAACAAGTCGGAGATCGACGCGGTGGAAGTGTTTGTCAGTGAGTTGAGCACCATCGCGGCAGCTTATACGCTGCGGAACTTTATCACCGTGGATAGCACCCACGCGTCTACCGGACAACAGATCCTCAACATCAGCGCGCCCGCAAACAACAATGCAGCTACGGGCAAGTGCAGTCCCGGGTGTGTTGCGGCGGGTCTGGCGCATGGGTTCCAGAATGCCGTAAATCTGGTCGATTCTGTCAGCTTCAACGGGGTCCTGCCGTCTGGGCAGGCGAATGCTACGCCGCCGACGAATGGGTATGGCTTTGTGCCCCAGGAGGAGGTTAATACCCTGGGCAACATTCTGCAAAGCTGTGTGGATTCGGGCGGTGGGGCAGCGACCTCGCCTTACACGCTGGGTACCAGCCGATGCGGCGACCTGTTTTACTGGGCAACGCCTCCGGGCGGAACGGCGCCGACAAATACTTTGCAAGCGGCGCTGAATATGGCCCAGTATCCGGCGAATAACGTTGTGAACCTTTTCAATCTGCAGCCGCGGGCGACTTTTTTTACACCGACGATGAGCCAGGCACCGAACGATCTTGCGCTTTCCGTCTTTTATTTCACGCAGGACTTCGGAGCGAACTCCACCAACCTTGTTGTTCCTACAGGTCTGGCGCTGGACGCCAATGATGACGTGTATGTTCTGGCGGCTTCGGGAGCAGGCAATGCCAACACCCAGACGGGTGTGCTGGGGATGGCGTCGAACGGCACTGTATTGTTCGCCGGCCCGGTCAGTGCCACCCTCCTCAATGCCTCTTCCATCGCGACTGACACGAGCGGCAATCTCTGGTTTACCAACGACAGCATCGGGTTAACTGGCGGAATTTATAAGGCGAGTTCGGCGAATGGGGCGATTTCGAACGGGACGTTGTTGCCGAGCGCAAGTGGGATAGCAGTAGACAGTTCCAACAACGTTTGGGTTTCGCTGGATTCGACCTCGGCGAATTCTATTCAGGAGTTCACAAGCTCCAGCCTGACAGGCGGAATCGTAAGCCCTGCGAAGAAATCGAACGTGCTGGGTTCCAAGTTGCCGAATCTCACGATGGATGGCAGCAGCAACTTGTGGTCTCTGAACACGAGCGGATCGACGACGTCCGCGGTGGTTTTCGCGAACGGCTATACCGCCAATCTCTCTACGCAGGGCCTGAACGCAGGGGCTGGAAACTCCGCGGCTCCGAATGCTGCGGGAGAGGTCTACATCCCGCTGAAAAATCAGATCGATGATGCCAAGTACAGCGGCAGTCTTACGACGAATAATCTGGGAACTTTCACCAACACCTCAGTGAATGCCGGGGCGGGGTATGGCGTGCCGAACCAGTCGGAGGTGGACGGCGCAGGGAATGTTTTCTTTGCGGATACGGAGGCCAGTGGGCAGATTTTCGAATTTCTCCCATCTTCAACCGGGAACATGAACCAGGGGTCTCTTTATTCGCTCTTCCCCTGCTATCCGCTTAATGGGACGTGCTACTCACCTGCGGTGGCGAATGGCCGGTCGATGCAAATCGACAGCACCGGCGCGATGTGGTATCTGGCAGACGGACAGATCAGCATCAATTCAACAACCTACCCGATCGGTGTGATTATTCAGACTTTTGGTCCTGGCGCGCCGACGTGGCCGCAGATGTCGGCGCAATTGCCTGGAGCCAAGCCGCAGTAGCGGACGAGTCATCAAGCTTTTTCGGGGCGGCTTCCGAATTGGGACGCCTGTTTTCCGCAGCGTCCACGCAGGATCCGGCACAGACGCAAGTGAATCGTCATACTCTGGAAGAACCATGGCCGTTCTAGCGATGCCAATGCCGTCCGGAGACGGCCTTCCTTCTTCTATCCAAACCGAAGTGACCGTGCTGGGGGCGATGCTGCTGGACGCGGTGGCGATCACCGATGCGACCGCGAAGCTGCGGCCAGAGGATTTTGCGCTTGATTCGCATCAGCGGGTTTACCGGGTGATGACGGACCTGATGGCGCGGGGTCATGCCGTGGATTTGATCACGGTGATGGAGGAGCTGAGCCGGCGCAAGGAGCTGGATGCGATTGGGGGGGCGGCTTACCTTGCGTACCTGACGGAGGGGATCCCGCGCAATCCGAATATCGAGAGCTATGTCCGGATTGTGAAGGACAAGAGCCTGCTGCGGCAGTTGCTGGGGATCTTCAATGAGGGGATGGCGGCGGCGTCGGACCAGAGTGAAGATGCTACGCAGGTCCTGAATAACGTTGAGGTCAAACTGGCCGAGGTGGCGGATTCGGCAATCCAGCGTGGCTTCTCAGGGATTCCGGAGATTGTTGCGAATTCTTTTGGCTCGATCGATGCGTTGTATGAACAGGGCCGTGAGGTTACGGGACTCGCGACGCACTATATCGAGTTCGATAAGATGACCTCCGGGCTGCAAAACGGGGAACTGGTGATTATTGCGGCGCGGCCGTCGATGGGAAAGACAGCCTGGGCTATCAATATTGCGCAGAACTGCGCGGTGCGGGACGGCAAGGTGGTGGCCGTTTTTTCGCTCGAAATGGGCAAGGAAAGTCTGCTGCGAAGGATGCTGGCGAGTGAGGCGATGGTGGGGTCGCGCAAGCTGCAGACGGGATTCATCCCGCGTGAGGACAAGGGCAAGCTGATTGCCGCGCTGGACCGGCTGATGAACTCAAAGATGTTTGTGGATGACACACCGGGAATTACGCTGGCGGAGATGCGGGCAAAGGCGCGGCGGTTGAAGCAGCAGGAGGGTGGGTTGGATTTGATTGTCATTGACTATCTGCAGTTGATGACGGGGTCAACGACGGGTGCGCAGAAGAAGTTTGAGAACCGCACGCAGGAGGTGAGCTCGATCTCGCGGGGGTTGAAGGCGTTGGCGAAGGAGCTGGGGATTCCTGTGCTGGCGTTGTCGCAACTATCCAGAGGATCGGAGCAGCGTACGGGGGACAAGAAGCCCTTGTTGAGCGATCTGCGGGAATCCGGGTCGATTGAGCAGGATGCGGACGTGGTGGCGTTTATTCATCGCGAGGAGTACTACGATCGCGAGAATGAGGACGTGAAGGGTAAGGCGGAGATCATCATTGCGAAGCAACGCAATGGGCCGACGGGGTCGATTCAGATGGCGTATTTGAGTGACTTCACGCGGTTTGAGAATCTGGCGACGGGCGATGATTTTGGGGGCGGGGACGGATACTGAGTGGTGTTAACCGTCCCAAAGGCGCAAGCAGACGGCCGGGGTATGGATGGATGAGGGCGTGGATTTGACAGTCCTCCAGGCAATCTCCCGACAGCGACGAAGGACCTCAATCCCCGGGTTCTGACGCGGCGATCGTGGGACAGCATTCGCCGCTAAGTTGAACTGGCCTCGCAGGCGAGATAGATGGTGACCGCAGTGTGCGGGCGGCATGTGACGGCACACGGCACACGGCATACATCTCTGGGGAGGATCCTTATGCTGCTGACGCGAGAGGATTTTGCGTTCTTTCCTCCCAATCGGAGGCGATTGCCTTCCCTCGGAATCCGTCCTGATGTGGATTGCATCCAAAATGTCGCGTGCCTAGTCTGCCCAGGCGACCTTTAGCGAGCGCGCGAGCTAATGCATTGCACACGCAAAGGGCATTCCGTGTTATGAGACTGGCGCCTTCGGCTGACCTAGCCCTGGCAGCACCTTCTAGAGCGAGAGGTCATGCTGAAAAAGTTTCTTGATCTTGCCGGCGACATGATCTTCTTTGCCGTTGCCACGCTCCGAAGTGCATTGCGTCCGCCCTACGAGTGGCGTCAACTCGCTGTGCAGGTTGCAGAGAGCGGCTGGCGTTCGTTGCCGCTCGTCACGGCCGCAGGTTTTGCCATCGGCATTGTGACAACGCTGCACACCCGCAGCACCTTAGTCCAGTTTGGGGCGGAGGCGATGATCCCAAACCTCCAATCGATGTCGTTTTTCAATGAACTTGGGCCGCTCGTGACAGGGCTGCTGGTTGCCGGCAGGGTAGGTGCCGGTATGGGGGCGGAACTGGCCAATATGCGGGTGACCGAACAGATCGACGCGATAGAAACACTATCGATCGATTCGGTAAAATTCCTGGTTGTCCCGCGCATTGTGGCGTGCGTTCTGGTGCTGCCCCTGCTTACGACCTTCGTTGATTTCGCCGGTCTTGCCGGAGGGTACCTGGCGGAATACTTCAGCTCTCATATTCCTCTGAGCCTGTATCTTGGCCAGGCGTTTCGCTCGTTGCAGATCCCGAATTTCGTTCCGCCGACCTTGAAAACGGCGGTTTTCGGATTGATTATCGGCACTGTTTCGTGCTTTTTTGGGTTCACCATCAACGAAGGGTCCGCCGGCGTCCGGCGGGCCTCCACCACAAGCGTCGTTTACTCTTCTTTGCTGATCATCCTGAGCGACGTCATCCTGGTCAAATTGATCTTTTTCCTCTTTCCGGAGCAGGCCATATGAGTGATGAACCAGCGATTGAACTCCGTCACGTCTCGAAGCGCTTCGGCGACAGGAACGTTCTTGAAGACGTATCCTTTAAGGTCAACAGCGGGGAAGCGCTTTGCATCCTGGGCCGCAGCGGCGTCGGGAAGAGCGTGACATTAAAGCTGATGGTCGGCCTGGTGAAGCCAGACAAAGGCGACGTTTGCATTCAGTCCGAAGCGATCACTCACTTTGAAGAGGAAGAACTGACGAAGATCCGTAGAAAGATGGGTTTTCTGTTCCAGAGCGCAGCTCTTTTCGATTCCTTCAGCGTGGAACTGAACCTCGCTCTTCCGCTTCAGCGGCTGGAAAAGAACAAGTCTGCCGGGGAGATCAGGAGACGGGTGGACGAAGCGCTCGATCAGGTGGGTCTAGGGTCCGACAAGGGCAAGATGCCGGCTGATCTCTCGGGAGGCATGCGAAAGCGTGCAGGCCTGGCCCGCGCGATCGTCCTGAATCCGGAGATATTGCTGATCGACGAACCCAGCAGCGGCCTTGACCCGATCACGGCTTCGGAGATCGACGACCTGCTGCTGAAGATCAAGCAGGAACGGCATACCACCATGGTGATCGTAACCCACGACATACCAGGCGCAAGGCGTGTCGCCGACAAGGTAGCCGTTCTGGAGAAGGGTGCTCTCGTCGGTTTCGGGACCTTTTCCGAGCTGGAAGACAACGAGAATGACACAGTTCGCAAGCTGCTTTCGGAGTGCCGATCATGAAACCGTACCGCGCGGCAGTAGCCGCCCTCGTCATTCTAGGAGCCGTGCTGTTTGGCCTTGGGTTATTCCTGATTGGCGATCAGCACAAGGCGTTCAGCCGTCACATGAACCTCTATACGGACCTTGCGAATGTCAATGGGCTCATTCCTGGCGCGCACGTTCGCGTCTCCGGCTACGATGCCGGCCAAGTCTCCCACATTGAGATTCCCAATCGGCCCAGTGGCAAGTTCCGCTTGACGTTGCACATCGACGAGAGATTAAAGACCCTCATCCGCGATGACTCTGTCGTGACGGTGGAGACCGATGGGCTGGTGGGCGAAAAGTTTCTTCTTGTTCATAGCGGAAGTGAGAGCGGACAGGCAATACAAAATGGCGCGACGTTGAAGAGCAAGGAGCCGGTCGAACTGTCGGCAATCATGGAAAAAGTAAGCGGAACGATTGACCAGGCAAACGGGACCATTGGGGACGTACGCTCCCGCGTGGACGGCACTCTCGACGCGATCACCAAGACCGTCAACAACACAAACGGTATCGTCACGGGCATACGGGAAGGGCATGGTCCGGTGGGGGCCCTGCTCACGGACCAGCAGATCACCGACGACCTGAAAGGTTCTCTCGCCAACACGCGCGCAGCAACGGCAAACCTGGGGGTAGTTTCAGACCAGGCGAAACAGATCATGAGTGACTTCCAGTCACGAAATCTTGCAGGCAAGGCCGATCAGACGGTGCAGAACCTCCGCGACGCCTCGCAGCAGATTGATCAGTCCTCGCAGCAACTCAACACGAACCTCTCCGAGGCGCTTGGCGCGGATGCCGAGGGTCGCACTGCGGGTGAAAATCTTCAAGGAACACTGACAAACGTCAATCTTGCGACCGCGAATATGGCGGAGGATACCGAGGCGCTCAAGCATGAGTTTTTCTTTCGCGGCTTCTTCAAAAAGAGGGGCTTCTACTCGCTTGGGGATCTGACCCCCGACGAATACAGAAACAATGCTTACATTCGAAGCCAGGGAAGAGCCCGTGGCTGGCTGAAGGCGGAGGATGCGTTTGGGTCCGGTCCGAATGGGCGACAGATCCTCACTCCCGCCGGACAGGAGCAGATCGATGCCTTTGCCGGCAAGCAGGGAGCCAGCCTTGCCAATGCGCCGATCGTTATCGAAGGCTATTCAAACGCCGGGGCACCTTCGGATCAGCTGATCGAATCGCGAGAACGAGCCGTTCTTGTCAGGGACTACATAAAACAACGATTCCACCTTACTTCAAAGGACGTTGGCTTCATCGCGCTTCAGTCCAGCCCTCCTCCCTCCGCCGGCATGGGGACGTGGACGGGAGCGTGCATCGTGGTTTTCTCGAAGGCTAGGTGAAACAGGGCAACGAAGTTGTTCGTGCGCTGTTACGATGACTGCTCACGTGGGGAAGGGAGTATGCCATGGCTGCTGTGTCGGTGATGCCGGATCAATTGAGTGAGGGCGTGGAGACGACGCCTGTGCGGGAGATCACGCATTGGGTAGGGGGCGCGCCGATGCGTGGGGCAAGCGGGCGGTTTGGGGATGTGTTTCATCCGTCGTCGGGGCGGGTGCAGGCGCGGGTGCCGCTGGCTACGGAAGCCGAGGTGGACGTGGCGGTACAGGCTGCCGCGGCGGCGTTCCCGGCATGGGCTGCGCAGCCGCCTTTGCGGCGGGCGCGGGTGATGTTCCGGCTTCGGGAGATTTTGGAGCGGCGGACTGAGGAGGTTGCGTTGCTGCTTAGCCGTGAGCATGGCAAGGTGCTCGCGGATGCGCGCGGGGAGGTGACGCGGGGGCTGGAGGTAGTGGAGTTTGCGACGGGAATCCCGCAGTTGCTGAAGGGTGAGTTTACGGAGCAGGTGGGGTCGGGGTTGGATAGCTGGTCGATGCGGCAGCCGCTAGGGGTTGTGGCGGGGATTACGCCGTTCAATTTTCCGGCGATGGTGCCGATGTGGATGTTTCCGATCGCGCTTGCATGTGGGAATACGTTTGTGCTGAAGCCAAGTGAGCGGGATCCGAGTGCGAGTGTGCTGCTGGCGGAGATGCTGAAAGAGGCGGGGCTGCCGGATGGTGTGTTCAACGTGGTGCATGGCGACAAGGCAGCCGTGGATGCGCTGCTGGATCATCCGGGGGTGCAGGCGGTGAGCTTCGTGGGGTCTACGCCGATTGCGGAGTATGTGTATCGAGAGGGGACGCGGCGACGCAAGCGCGTGCAGGCGCTGGGCGGGGCGAAGAACCACATGATCGTGATGCCGGATGCGGATCTGGACCAGGCGGCGGACGCTCTGGTAGGCGCTGCGTATGGATCGGCGGGAGAGCGGTGCATGGCGATCTCGGTGGCGGTTGCCGTCACCAATGCCACGGCGGATGCGCTAGTGGACAAGCTGAAAGAGCGGATCAAGAAGCTGGTGG